>DBMH01000221.1 GCA_002297645.1 Rhodanobacteraceae bacterium UBA703
CGGCACGAGGCACGCGACACGGTGTGCGACCTCGCATGGCGCGGCGTCGCCGACCAGCGCGCGCGCGGCATCTTCCACGGCGCGATCACGGTCGCCGCGGGTGCCGACGGCAGCGACGCCCGGCTGTCGAACAAGAACCTGCTGCTCTCGCCGCACGCCGAGATCGACACCAAGCCGGTACTGGAGATCTACGCCGACGAGGTCAAGGCGGCTCACGGAGCGACGGTCGGACAGATCGACGAGCGTGCGCTGTTCTACCTGCGCTCGCGCGGAATCCCACGGACCGAGGCGCGGCGCATGATGGTCGTGGCGTTCTGCCACGAGGCGCTCGCCGGCATTTCCGACAAGGCACTGCGCGGCTATGTCGAGGCGCGCCTGAACGCCCAGCTCGAATTGATGGAGGCGGCTCGGTCATGACGTCGGCGAGAGATGCCTTCGATGTCGCGCGCATCCGCGCCGACTTCCCGATCCTGTCGCGCCGGGTGCACGGCAAGCCGCTGGTCTACCTCGACAGCGCGAACACCTCGCAGAAGCCGCAGGCCGTCATCGACGCCGTCGATCGTTTCTACCGCGAGACGAACGCCAACGTCGCGCGCGCCGTGCACGCGCTCGGCGAAGCGGCGACGTCGGCCTACGAATCGGCGCGCGACAAGCTGGCGCGCTTCGTCAACGCGACGACGCGCGACGAGGTCGTCTTCACGAGCGGCACGACGCAGGCGATCAACACCGTCGCCTACAGCTACGTGCTGCCGCGCCTCTCGCCGGGTGACGAGATCCTCGTCACGAGGATGGAACACCACGCCAACATCGTGCCGTGGCAGCTCGTCGCCGCGCGTACGGGCGCGAAGGTGGTTCCCGCGCCGATCACGCCGTCCGGCGAGTTGATCGTCGAGGAATTCGTGGCGCGCCTGAATCCGCGCGTGAAGATCGCCGGCGTCACGCACGTGTCGAACGTGCTCGGCACGATCAACCCGATCCGCGAGCTGGCGAAGGCCTGCCGCGCGCGCGGCATCCCGCTGCTCGTGGACGGATCGCAGGCCGCGCCGCACCTGCGCGTCGACGTGCAGGCGCTCGGCTGCGACTTCTACGCGCTCACCGGGCACAAGCTGTTCGGCCCGACCGGCACCGGCATCCTGTGGGCGCGGCGCGAGCATCTCGCCGCGATGCCGCCGTTCTTCGGCGGCGGCGAGATGATCCGCACGGTCAGTTTCGACGGCACCACCTTCGCCGACGCGCCGCACAAGTTCGAGGCGGGCACGCCGAACATCGCCGGCTTCGTCGGCCTCGGCGCGGCGATCGACTACGTGAACGAGGTCGGCCTCGACACGATCGGCGCGGTCGAGCGCGACCTGCTCGCCTACGCGACCGAGGCGTTGAAGTCCGTGCCGGGCCTGCGCCTGTTCGGCGAGGCGAAGGAGAAGGCCGCGGTGCTGTCCTTCCTGATCGACGGCGTGCACGCGCACGACCTGGCGACCCTGCTGGACCAGGAGGGCATCGCCGTGCGTTCGGGCCACCATTGCGCGCACCCGCTGATGCAGTTCTTCGGCGTGCCGGCGACGGCCCGCGCGTCGCTCGCGTTCTACAACACGCGCGACGAGGTCGACGCCCTCGTCGCCGCGATCGCGAAGGTGCGCAAGCTGCTGGCCTGACGGCGCCGGCCTGCGCGATGGCGAGAATCGAGAAGCGACCGCGGAGCCGCGCGTTCCGGTGAATTCCCTCTACAGCCGACTCGTACTCGAATACAGCCGCGCGCGGCGCCACGCCGGCGCGCTCGGCGCGCCGACGCATTCGGCCGACGGCGCCAATCCGCTGTGCGGCGACGCGATACGGGTCGAACTGCGCTGCGACGGCGCGCACGTGGCCGAGTTCGGCTTCTCCGGCGAGTCCTGCGCGGTGGCGACGGCGACCGCGTCGATGCTCGGCGATCTCGTCGGCGGTCGTGGCCGCGAGGAGATCGAGGCCCTGGCCGGGCGTTTCGAACGCCTGGTCGAAACCGGCGGCGAGGATCCCGGACTGGGGCCGTTGAACGCGATGCGTGCGCTGCGGGATCATCCGTCGCGGCGCAAATGCGCCTTGCTGCCGTGGGCGACGCTGCGCGCGGCATTGGCCGGACGCGCGAGCGCCACCACCGAAGGAAATCCCCGCATGACCGATGTCTCCGCTCCGTTCCGTTTCCGCCCGGCGACGCCCGGCGATGTTCCCGCGATCGTGGCACTGGTCGAGTCGGCCTATCGCGGCGACGCCAGCCGCCAGGGCTGGACGACCGAGGCCGACATGCTCGACGGCCAGCGCACCGATCCGGCCGGCGTCGCCGAGATCGTGGCCAAGTCCGACGGGCTCGTGCTGCTGGCCGAGGACGACAGCGGGATCCTCGCCTGTGCGCAGATCGAGACCGTCGCCGGCGACGGCGGAGCGACGGCGGGCTACTTCGGCATGTTCTCGGTGCGTCCGGCGCAGCAGGGCGCGGGCGTCGGGCGGGCGGTCCTCGCCGAGGCCGAGCGCATCGCGCGCGGGCGCGGATGCACGGAAATGCAGATGACGGTGATCTCCATCCGCGACGAGCTGATCGCGTGGTACGAACGGCGCGGCTATCGCCGCACCGGGCGCTACAAGCCGTTTCCCTATGGCGACGAACGGTTCGGCATCCCGAAGCGCGACGATCTTCGTTTCGAACTGCTGGTGAAGCCGCTGTGACGGGCTGGATCCGCGTCTGCGCACGGTCGGAACTGCTGCCGGGCGAGTACCGCAGCGTCTGGGACGGCGACGTGCAGATCGCCGTGTTCAACCTCGACGGCGAACTGTACGCGATCGAGGACGTGTGCACGCACGACGGCGGCGAGCTGACCGGCGGCGTGGTTGAGGGACACGAGATCGAGTGCCCGCGCCACGGGGCGCGCTTCGACATTCGCACCGGCGCAGTGCTGTGCCCGCCGGCGTACGAGCCGGTCGCGAAGTTCCCGGTGAAGATCGAGGGCGACGCGGTTTACACGCGCGACGACCGCTGGGACTAGGCCGGATCGACGTGCTGCACTAGGAGCGTGGGCCGGAGTCCCGGTTTCCCCGCTCCTGGTTTTCCGCGACGAGCGCCGGCAGGCGCAGCACGACGCGCAGCCCGCGGCCGTCGCGGCCGCGGTCGTAGGTCACGGTGGCGCGGTGGCGCTCGGCGATGCGCCGCACGATCGCGAGGCCGAGCCCGGATCCTTCGCGCCGGCTGCCCGGTGGCCGGAAGAAGCGTTCGCCCAGGCGCGGCCAGAACTCCTCGGGGACGCCGGGGCCGGAGTCCTCGACCGCCAGTTCGACCGTGCGCTCGTCGCGGTGCAGCGACACCGTGACGGTGCCGTTGCGACCGGCGTAGTTCAGCGCGTTGTCGACGAGATTCACCAGCGCCTCGCGCAGCATCACGGTGTCGCCGTTGACGACGAGTCCCTCGGACGGTCCTTCGTAGCCCAGGTCGATGCGCGCGGCGAGGGCATCGGGGACGCGCTCGCCGGCGTAGGCGCGCGCGAGGCGGGCGAGGTCGACGGCGGACGTCGCGTCGTCCTGTTCGTCCACCGTCTGCGCGCGCGCCAGCGCCAG
>DBMH01000228.1:0-2967 GCA_002297645.1 Rhodanobacteraceae bacterium UBA703
GTCGAGCCCGTCGATGGTGTGCGCGCCGGTGCCGGCCGGGTCCAGCCAGTCGCGCAGGCGTGCGGCGGGGCTGGCGCCGTTCCACGCGGAGGATAGGCGGCCGTAGCAGTCCGTCGCGCCGTTCGGCTGCGTGCCGATGCAGGCGGCGTCGCCGCCGGACAGCGTGCCGAGCACGCGCTTCTGCCCGCTGTTGCCCACGAGGGCGAACAGCGCCGAACCGGACGATCCCCCCTCGGTCGCTCCCTCCGAGTAGGGGCCGGCGAGCCAGTGCGTGTCCGACACCGGCGGTGCATCCACGATGCAGTTGACGGTCGGCGACGGCATCGGTCCGAAGGTGATCTTCTTCACGTCGCCCGACGGGTGATGGAGGCCCGCGGTACCGGCGGGGAATGCGCCCGTCGCGTCCCAGCCGGCGTAGTAGACCTTCCATTCCGGCAGCGGAGCCTGATGCAGCTCGACCAGGCTCACGTCGACGTCTTCGCGCGTCGCGCGCAGCGTCGCACCGGTCTGGTTGTCGCCGAAGTAGCCGCCGGCGGGAGGCGCGAGCACGGCACATTGCGTCGACTGGTAGTTCCAGTACAGCACCATGGATGCGGCTTCGGTCGCGCTGTCGACGCAGTGCGCTGCCGTCAGGAAATGGTTGCGCCGATCGCGCGCCGTGTTGTTGAGCAGGGTGCCGGTGCAGATGTACCAGCGGGAATCCTCGTCGTCGACGAATTCGTAGTACGCGACCGCGCGGCTCTGGTCGGCATAGGGCTGGCCGGCCGGGCAGGCGACGTTGACGTTGCAGCTGCCGGAACGGCCGGGGCTGCCGAGCTTGACGAGGTCGATGGGCTCGCGTGCGAACACGTCGCGGAAGCCGGCGCCGACCCGGCCGAGTTCGAGCGCGTCGTCGGCCAGCGGCCACGCCGAAGCCGGCACGCGCAGTTCGGCGGTCGCGGTATCGCCGGGAACCACCGGGAGCGGGAGTCCGCCGGTGCCGTCGGCCGCGGTGTAGGGGCCCTGGTAGTAGCCGTCCGCGCCGATCACGTGCAGCGTCGCTCCCGGCGGCAACGCGTAACGGCGGAAAGCGAGGCGGAGGTCCGTCGCGCCGGCGACGCGTACGGACAGGCGCCAGAGCCGGGAGCCGTCGGGAAGCGTGTCCCACACGCCGTCGTGGCGTGGTGCCAGCGCGACCTCGCGCGGGTCGGCGACGGCCATGCGCTTGGCGCGTCGGGCGGCACCGCTGTCCTGCGCCGTGTCGATCTCGAGCCGGCGGACGGGTGCGTCGATGGGCGGCAGTTCCGCGACGGGCAGGACGCGCGCGAGCTTCGCGCGCGACGCCAGGCTATAGGGCGGTTCGCCCCGTCGCGCGAAGGCGGTGTTCGAAGCGACGAGCAGGGCGAGGGCGGTCAGGACGGTCGCGCGGACGGCGGGCATCGGGGAGAGGGGTGTCCTTCAGTCGCGGTGAGCCGCGTTGCGGTCGCGCCCGGCACCCAGCTTGCGATCGAGCGCGCCGAACAGCTTCTTGAAGAGGCGCGACAGCCGGCCGCGGCGGGTCTTGCGCAGCTTCTCGTCCTCGCTGGTCAGCCAGGCGACCTGCACCACGCGGCGTTCGCCTTCGTGCGGGAGATGGCCGTGGAAGGAGTTGTCGGCGCGGCGGAACGCGACGAGATGGCCGTACAGCGGGCGGATCTCCGGCACGACGAGGTCGTCGATGTCGTCGATGCGGTTGAGGAAGCGCAGGCAGCCTTCGCTGATCGGCGGCCAGTCTTCGTTCAGGTAGACCAGGGCGGTGACGATCTTCGAGCGGCTGTCGGTATGGATCGTGCCGTGCCGCTTGTTCAGGGCGCGGCAAATCGTCACGAGCGTCGGATGGCGGCCGAGATCCGGCAGGCCGAGGCGCGCTCCGATCGCATCGGCGAACGCGGGCGAGGTCAGTTCGTCGACCAGCCGGTTCAGCGAGGGCCCGCAGTCCTTCGCTTCGTGCGGGAAGAATCCCGCGCTGGGATAGGCTGGAAAGTCGGCCGCCAGCGCCGCGCGGGCCGAATCGGGCAGTTGTTCCCGCGCGACGAGGAAGGCGAACGGCTGCTGGTGCACGACGGTATCGGGTCGGTCGAGCCGCGCCGCATCCAGGAGGCGGGGCGCAGGGGACGAGGCGTCGGATTCCGGGAGAATAGGCATGGCGTCCCGATTGTAGCCCTCGCTTTGCCGAGCCGGTGCATGAACCGCGATGGGCATCCTGCTACAATCCTCGCTCGCCTCGATTCCTTTTTCTTCCCAACGGACTGGTTTTCCACCAGCCCGCGGGTTTCGCTGCATCCGGTGTCGGCGCCCGGATCGACAGCCCCCAACTTAGGCGAACGCATGACCACACCGGCTCTACTCGCACTCGCGGACGGAACGATCTTCCGCGGCGTATCCATCGGTGCGGAAGGACGGACTGTCGGCGAAGTCGTGTTCAACACGGCGATGACCGGCTACCAGGAAATCCTGACCGATCCTTCCTACGCACGACAGATCGTCACCCTGACCTATCCGCACATCGGCAACACCGGCTGCAATGCCGAGGACGCCGAATCGACCGCGGTGCACGCCGCGGGACTCGTGATCCGCGACCTGCCGCTGCTCGCGAGCAACTGGCGCTCGCAGGAATCCCTCGACGCCTACCTGAAGCGCCACGGCATCGTGGCGATCGCCGAGATCGACACGCGTCGCCTCACGCGCATCCTGCGCGACACCGGCGCGCAGGACGGCTGCATCCTCGCCGGCGCGGGCGTGTCGGAAGACGACGCCCTGGCCGCGGCGCGCGCCTTTCCGGGACTGAAGGGCATGGATCTGGCCAAGGTCGTGTCGGTGAAGGAGCGCTATTCCTGGTGCGAAGGCAGTTACGACCTCGACCGCACGGCGTTCGCGCAGCCCGCGTCGCGCCATCGCGTCGTCGCCTACGACTTCGGCGTCAAGCAGAACATCCTGCGCATGCTGGCC
>DBMH01000228.1:2972-3092 GCA_002297645.1 Rhodanobacteraceae bacterium UBA703
CCGGACGGCGTCTTCCTGTCCAACGGCCCAGGCGATCCGGAGCCCTGCGACTACGCGATCGCGGCCATGCGCGAATTCGTGCGCGCGAAGCTGCCGCTGTTCGGCATCTGCCTCGGCCAC
>DBMH01000228.1:3247-3765 GCA_002297645.1 Rhodanobacteraceae bacterium UBA703
TTCCAGGGGCACCCGGAAGCCAGCCCCGGCCCGCACGACGTGGCCGGCCTGTTCGATCGGTTCATCCATCTGATGGAGGCGCGCGCGACCGCCGCGGCGTAGACGACATGATCCAACATCGCACCCTGTCCCTCGTTTTGGTCCTCGCGGCCCTGGCCGGCGCGGACGCCGCGTTCGCGGCCAAGCCGGCGTCCGCCTCCGCGAAGGCGGAGGCACCGGCCGCCAGGGCCGGCGTTCCGGTCGAGTATTCCGAACTGGCGACGCAGGTCGGCGCCGAAATCTCGGTGGAGACGACGCTGAACACCGTGCGCCGCGGCACGCTCGTCAAGTACACCAATCCGACGCTGACCCTGAAGCTCGGCCCGCAGATGGGCTCGATCGACTTCACCGTGCCGCGCGAGACGGTACGCAGCATCACCCTGATCACGCCGGCTCCCGAGCCGGCCGCGAAGGAAACCGGCAGTGCCCAGAAGAACTGATCTCAAGACGATCCTGATCATCGGCGCCGGCCCGATCGT
>DBMH01000129.1 GCA_002297645.1 Rhodanobacteraceae bacterium UBA703
GCGCGCGCGCCGACGCGCAGCAGGCGGACCTGCGCGCGTGGCTCGACGCGCGCGGGATCGCGCATCGCGACTACTGGATCGTGAACGCGATCCAGGCACGCGTGACGGCGACCGACCTTGCGGCGCTGGCTTCGCGCGACGGCATCGCGCGCATCGCCGCGAACCCGGAAATCGCGTTGCGCCTGCCGTCGCAACCGGTGTCTCCCGACGCCGTCGACGAGACCACCGCGATCGAATGGGGCGTCGCGAAGATCCGCGCGCCGGAGGTATGGGCGGCTGGCTTCACGGGGCAGGGTGTCGTCATCGGCGGACAGGACACCGGATACCAGTGGGACCATCCGGCGCTGAAGTCGCACTACCGCGGCTGGGACGGCGTCACTGCCGACCACGACCGCAACTGGCACGATGCCATCCACGATCCGGCGACGGGGTCGTGCCACGAGGACTCGCCGGCGCCCTGCGACGACCACGGACACGGCACGCACACGGCGGGCACCTTCGCCGGCGACGACGGCGGCAGCAACCGGATCGGTGTCGCGCCGGGAGCGAAATGGATCGGGTGCCGCAACATGAACTACAACGCCGGCACGCCGGCGCGCTACATCGAATGCATGCAGTGGTTCCTCGCGCCGACCGACCTCGCCGGCAACGATCCCGACCCTGACCTCGCTCCGGACATCATCAGCAATTCCTGGGGATGCGATGCGTCCGAAGGCTGCACCACCGGCAACGAGCTCGTGGCGGCCGTCGACACGCTGGTCGACGCCGGCATCTTCTTCGTGGTCGCAGCCGGCAATGCCGGATCGCGATGCGGCTCGATCGAGGACGCGCCGGCCATCTACGACGCGGGTTTCGTGGTCGGCATGACGGACAGCGGCGATCGCCTGAACAGCCTGTCGAGCCGAGGGCCGGTCGCGGGGACGACCCTGGTGCGTCCCGATGCGGTCGCGCCGGGCACGCAGGTGCGTTCCAGCCTGCCCGGCAACGGCTACGGCTCGCTGACTGGCACCAGCATGGCGACGCCGCACGTCGCCGGCGCGGCCGCATTGCTGATGTCGGTGGATCCCACGTTGAAAGGGCAGCCGCAGCGGGTCGCCGAACTGCTGCGCTCGACGGCCGTGCACGACGGCATCAGCGACCCGTTCAATCCCGGCTGCGGCGGCAGGACCATGGCGGAGTGGCCGAACTACCAGGCCGGCTACGGGCGCATCGACGTGCAGGCGGCGATGCGGGCCGCGGACACGATCTTCGAGGATGGTTTCGATGGCTGAGACGGCCGTGGCGTTCCCGCCGCGCAGCGACGACACGCTGGTCGTCGCGATCTCCTCGCGCGCCCTGTTCGATCTCGGCGAAAGCCACGAGCTGTTCGAGCGCGAGGGCGTCGAGGCGTTCGCGCACCACCAGATCGAGAAAGAGAACGAGCTGCTCGCGCCCGGCATCGCGTTCCCGCTGGTGCAGAAGCTCCTGCGCTTGAACCAGGAGCAGCCGGACACGCCGCACGTCGAGGTGATCCTGCTGTCGCGCAATTCCGCCGACACGGGATTGCGCATCTTCAATTCGATCGAGCACTACAAGCTCGGCATCGTGCGCGCGGCATTCACGCGCGGCGAACCGACCTTGCCCTACGTGCGCGCGTTCGGTGCCGACCTGTTCCTGTCGGCCAATCCCGAGAGCGTCGCCAATGCGCTCGCCAGCGGCATCGCGGCGGCGACGATCCTGCCGTCGAAGACGCCGCAGCGGCAGAGCGACCAGCTGCGCATCGCCTTCGACGGCGACGCGGTGCTGTTCGGCGACGAATCCGAGCTGATCTCGGAGGAGGCCGGCATCGAGGCGTTCCACCGGCATGAGAAGGAGCGCGGCAGCGAGCCGCTTTCCGGCGGCCCGTTCCGCAGTTTCCTCGACGCGCTGCATCGCCTGCAGGCTGCCTTCCCGAGCGAGGAATCGCCGATCCGCACCGCTCTGGTGACGGCGCGTTCCGCTCCGGCGCACAAGCGCGTGATCCTGACGCTGCGCCACTGGGGCGTGCGCATCGACGAGGCGCTGTTCCTCGGCGGGCGTCCGAAAGGGCCGTTCCTCGAAGCCTTCGGCGCCGACATCTTCTTCGACGATTCGCCGGTCAACATCGAGTCCGCGCGCCAGCACGTCGCCACCGGCCACGTGCCGCGACGCAAGCGACAGGCGTCATGAGCGGAATCCGCATCCGTGAAGCCGGCGACGGCGCCGAACGCGCCGCCGAACTGTTCATGCGCCGCTTCGGGCATCCGACCCCGACCTGGGGCCATCACGTGATCGCGTTCCGCCGCGACGCGGATGGCGGCGAAGCGCCGGTGTGCTACGTGCACTTCACCCCGGTGGACGGCATCCTGCTCGGCGGCGGCGCCTGCGTCGACAACCGCGCGATGCGTTCCATGACGCCGGCGGAGCGCGCGGCGATCCGGGCCGGCGGTGGTCTCTACCGCCTGACGCTGGACTGGGCCGTACGCCATTTCGCGCCGACCTATCCCGCGATCTTCGGCTACTGCGGGGACGCCCTTGCCGAGCGCGTCGACCGGGAAGCCGGTTTCGAGCCCACCGGGCATGCGCGCCTGCTGGTGCACTGGACGCGGGACGTGGCGCCGGCGGAGCGCGAGCGCCTCATCGCGCAGGCGCATGCGATCGGGCCGTTCTGAATCCACCGCTCTGGCCGCTGGCGACAGCGGCATACGCTGCAGGGAGTCCTCGCCGTGAACAGCCCCATCGACGATTTCATCATCATCACCGAGGTCGATCGCGGCCCGGCGTTCGCCGATGCGATCTTCCTGCGCAAGTACCGCGCGAAGACGCCGGATTTCCGCCACCACGTGGTCGCGTTCTGGAAGCGCGGCGACGGCAGCTTCGTGCCGGTCAGCTACGTCCACTTCACCGACTGGAACGACATCATGGCGATCGGCGGCGCCTGCACCGACGGCGAGATCCTGCGCACGATGAGCGCCGCCGAGCGCGCCGCGATCGACGAAGCCGGCGGCATCAATCGCGCCGTCACGCGCTACAGCCTGGACCGCTTCGGCCCGCGTTGCGATGCGGTGTTCGGCAACTGCGGCGACGAGCGTTCGTGGGGCATCCTGTCCGCGCTCGGCTTCGAGCGCGTGCGCGAACCGCACCTGATCGCGCGCTGGTCGCGACCGCTGGACGCGGCGCGCCGCCACGAACTGATCGAGAAGGCGGCGGCGTTCGCGCCGTTCTAGCCGGTCGCGGGGCAGGCCGTCCGGCCTCTCGGGTGGCTCGGTGTCCCGCTACTACGACCGTTCGGGGAATCCCTCCGCCGATCGCGCCGGCAGGTGGTTTCCCGGCGGCGGGTCAGGACGGGCTCCGCGTTTCACCCAGGATCCGCTCCAGTTCGCCGGGCGTCGACCAGTGGTGGCCGCACACGTAGCGCGGCAGGTTCCAGAGGTCGCTCCCCGCATCGACAGGAGCGGGCTCGGTGCCGAAGGCCGCGCGCAGGCGGTGCTCCGACGCATGGTGCGGGAAGTACTCGCCCGTCAGGTAGTCGTTGGTCTCGCCGTACGGATAGGCGAACAGCGACGTCGCCCGCGACGGGCAGCGCGCGTCCAGCCAGTCGCTGGCCTGGCGGATCTCGGCGTCGGCATCGGCGTGCGTGTCGATCGAGCGGAACGTGCCCTTCACCTGGTCGCGCTGCACGGTCTCGGGCAGCTCGGCGTGGTTGTGGTCCCAGCTATGGTTCTCGATGGCCATCAGCCGCGACGCCAGCGCGGCGCGCCACCAGGCATCGCGCATCCAGTCCCGCCCGGCCAGGCAGCGTCGGTCGAGCACCTCGCGCGCGGCGGGCGAGGCGATCACGAAACTGGTCAGGTGCAGGTCGGGCTGCGCATCGACGCCGTGCCGGCGACGGAAATCGATCAGCGCGTTGAACAGGCTGCGCTGCCGGCCGTAGGCCGGATGGTCGATGTCGAAGTAGTCGAAATCCGAGCCGTCGTCGCAGGTCAGCGCGACCGCATCCGACAGGTCGCGATCGCTGCGGCCGAGGCGTTCTTCGACGATCCAGTCCAGCGGCACGATGCGTCGCCCAAGCGCATGGATCCGGTCGAGATCGGTGGCGAAGGCGACGTGGTCGTTGTCGCTGTAGCCGTTTCCGGCGATGTTCAAGGCGTGGTAGGTGAGGATGGTGGCGCGCATGGCATGGAGGGGAATCGCGCGGAACCGGAGGAACAGGGCGTTCGTGCCATCGGTTCCGCAGCGACGGCACGTGAGCCGTGGACGGCGGTACCGGGCTCCGCAAGGGGGCGTGGAATCTCGGCAGCTTAGCGGAGGAGAACACGGTCCCGGAAGCCGTTCGGCCGATCTTGCGACCGGGCCGGCGGGCCGGATCCGTCCGCGTCCGTGGCGGCGACATTCCGGCATGGCCCGCCCTCCGGCGGCCCGGTACAATGCGCGGCTTTACTCCTTGCCCGGATTTTCGCCGCCATGCCAGCCGCCCCGCTGAACCCGACCGACCTCTACGACGTCCGTTCCCTGCTCAGCGAAGAGGAGCGCATGGTGCAGGACGCCGTCGCGCGCTTCACCGACGAGCGCGTGCTGCCGATCATCGGCGACTGCTTCGACAAGGCGCGCTTCCCGACCGAGCTGATCCCGGAGATGGCGGAACTCGGCCTGCTCGGTTCCTCGCTGCCGACGGAGTACGGCTGCGCCGGCATGAACGGCGTCAGCTACGGGCTGGTCTGCCAGGAACTCGAGCGCGGCGATTCGGGCCTGCGCAGCTTCGCCTCGGTGCAGAGCTCGCTGTGCATGTACCCGATCTACGCCTACGGCAGCGAGGAGCAGCGCCAGCGCTGGCTGCCGCAGATGGCCGCCGGCAAGGTCATCGGCTGCTTCGGCCTGACGGAGCCGCACGGCGGCTCCGATCCGGCCAACATGAAGACGAACGCGAAGCGCGACGGTTCCGACTGGATCCTCAACGGTTCCAAGATGTGGATCACCAACGGCAATCTCGCTCACATCGCGATCGTCTGGGCGCAGACCGACGAAGGCATCCAGGGCTTCATCGTCGAGAAGGACATGCCCGGCTTCACCGCGCAGGAAGTGCACAAGAAGATGAGCCTGCGCGCCTCGGTCACGAGCGCGCTGTTCTTCGACAACGTGCGCGTGCCGGACGCGAACCGCCTGCCCAACGTGAAGGGCCTGAAGGGACCGCTCGGCTGCCTCACGCAGGCACGCTACGGCATCACCTGGGGACCGATCGGCGCAGCCATCGCCTGCTTCACCGAGACGACCGAGTACGCGAAGAACCGCACGCTGTTCAAGCGCCCGATCGCGGCGACGCAGGCGGTGCAGATCAAGCTGGCCGAGATGGCGCGCCGCATCACGCTGGCGCAGCTGCTGTCGCTGCAACTGGGGCGCCTCAAGGACGCCGGCACGATGCAGCCGACGCAGGTCTCGCTGGCGAAGTGGAACAACTGCCGCATGGCGATCGACATCGCGCGCGAATGCCGCGACATCCTCGGCGGCGCGGGCATCACGACCGAGCACAGCCCGATCCGCCATGCGCTGAACCTCGAATCGGTCATCACCTACGAAGGCACCGAGACCGTGCACCAACTGGTCGTCGGCCGCGAGGTGACGGGCATCAACGCGTTCTGAGGCCGCCATGGGCAAGGCCGTTCCGCCGATCGCGATCGCGCTGCTCGTGGCGGCCCTTGCCTTTGCCGGATGGCAGCTCGCGCTCGGCAACCGCCAGCAGGCGCAGCTGGCCGGCGAGGTGGCGGCGTTGCGGCAGGTGCAACAGCAGGCACAGCAGGCGTTGAGCGAGTCGCAGGAGTCGCTCGCCGCGTTGCGGCAGGAGCAGGCACAGATGCGCAGGACGCTGAGCGAATCGCAGGAATCGCTTGCGGCGGCGAACGACAAGGCGAGCCTGTCGATCCGCGAGGATCTCCAGGCCGTCGCCGCCATGCGCACGGCGATCGCCGAGTACTACGCGACGACGGGGAAAATGCCGTCGCAGCACGCCGATGCCGGACTTCCGTCGCCGGGGCAGTACCGGGGCAAGACGCTGAAGTCCGCGACCGTGCTGGCCGACGGCAGCATCGAGCTCGTGTTCGACGCCGCTTCCGGCGTCGACGGCGGGCGCATCCGCTTCGTTGTGGACACCTCTCGTGCGGACGCGATGGGCCTGCAGTGGCGCTGCACGACGACGGACTATCCGCTGATCAAGCGCGCCAGCCCGGCCTGCGAGTACGAGTCGCGCGAAGGGCCGGCCGTGCCCGTCGCGGACGGACATTGAGGCGCACGACTCCGGGAAGCGGCAGCGAGCGGATCCGACCAGCATGAATCCTTCCGACATCCATCCATTCGATCTCCGTCTCGAAACCGAGCGTCTCGTGCTGCGCGTCCCGCGCATCGAGGACTTCGACGCCTACGCCGACATGCACGCCGACGAGGACGCGTCGCGCCACATCGGCGGCGTGCTGCTGCGCGCACCGGCCTGGCGCAAGTTCCTGCAGATGCCGGGGGCGTGGATGGTGCAGGGGTTCGCGATGTTCTCGGTGATCGAGAAGGCCAGCGGCCGCTGGCTAGGCCAGGCCGGACCGTGGCAGCCGGACGGCTGGCCCGGCACCGAGGTCGGCTGGGCCTTCCATCCGTCGGCCTGGGGCAAGGGCTACGCCACCGAGGCGGCGACGGCGGCGATCGACTGGGCGTTCGCGCACCTCGGCTGGAGCGAAGTCATCCATTCCATCGACCCCGGCAACACCGCGTCGCAGGCGCTCGCGAGACGGCTGGGTTCGGCCAACCGCGGCGCCGGCCGCCTGCCGCCGCCGTTCGAATCGGTGGCGATCGACATCTGGGCGCAGTCGCGCGAACAATGGCTGTCCCGCCGGAGCACGAGATGAGCGTCTTCGATCTTCGCCTCGAAACTCCCCGACTGCTGCTGCGTCCGACCGCACCGGAGGACTTCGAGGGCTGGGCCGCTTTCATGGACGACGCCGAAGCGGCCCGTTTCATCGGCGGCCAGCAGCCGCGCGCGGCGGCGTGGCGCGGCTTCCTGTCGATGGCCGGAGCCTGGGCGATGCAGGGCTTCGCGATGTTCTCGGTCATCGAGAAATCCAGCGGACGCTGGATCGGCCGCATCGGCCCGTGGGTACCGGAAGGCTGGCCGGGTACCGAGGTCGGCTGGGGGCTTGCGCGCGAAGCCTGGGGGCGCGGCTACGCGGCCGAAGCGGCCGCCGCCACGATCGACTGGGCCTTCGCGAATCTCGGCTGGACCGAGGTCATCCATTGCATCGACCCGGCCAACCGGCCTTCGCAGGCGCTGGCGGCCCGCCTCGGCTCGCGCCTGCGCGGACCCGGCCAGCTGCCGGCACCGTTCGAAGCCTTGCCGATCGAGATCTGGGGCCAGTCGCGCGAGGAATGGCATGCGCGCCGCGACGGCCGGGCGATGCCGGCATGAATGTTTTCGACCTGCGTCTCGAGACGCCACGCTTGATCCTGCGGCCGACCGCCATCGAGGATTTCGAGGACTGGGCCGCTTTCATGGCGGATGCGGAGGCGGTGCAGTTCATTGGTGGCGTGCAGCCGCGCCCCGTGGCGTGGCGCGGTTTCGTCGCGATGGCCGGGTCCTGGTCGATCCAGCGATTCGCGATGTTCTCGGTCATCGAGAAGGCCAGCGGCCGATGGGTCGGCCGTGTCGGTCCCTGGATGCCGGAGGGCTGGCCGGGCACCGAAGTCGGCTGGAGCATCGTGCGTACCGCCTGGGGCAAGGGGTACGCGACCGAAGCGGCTGCCGCCGCGATCGACTGGGCGTTCGACCAGTTGGATTGGACCGAAGTCATTCACACGATCGCTCCCGCCAACGCGGCGTCGAAGGGTGTCGCCGCGCGGCTCGGTTCGCGTCACTTGAGCATGGGGCGCCTGCCTGCCCCGTTCGATGCGGATCCGATCGAGATCTGGGGCCAGTCGCGCGAGGAATGGCTCGCGCGTCGCGCGAGCGGAAACCCGGCATGATCACCGTCTACGGTTACTCGTCGTCCGGCAACTGCCACAAGCTGCGCCTGCTGCTCGGCCATCTCGGCCGCCAGCCCGATCGGGATTTCCGCTGGATCGAGATCGACAGCCCGCACGGCGCGACGCGCACGCCGGAGTTCCTGTCGAAGAATCCGAACGGCAAGGTGCCGATGATCGAACTCGACGATGGCCGCGTCATGGTCGAATCGAATGCGATCCTCGCCTGGCTCGCCGACGACACACCGGATTCACGGCGGAGATTTTTCGCCGGCGATGCCTGGCAGCGCGCGCAGACGCTGTCGTGGATGTTCTTCGAGCAGTACAGCCACGAACCGTACATCGCGGTCGCGCGCTTCATCTGCGGCTGGACGCCGCTCGATTCGCCGCGTCGCGCCGACCTGCCGCGCCTGCGCGAGCGGGGACACCAGGCGCTCGCGGTGATGGAACGGCATCTCGCGACGAGCGAATGGTTCAGCAGTGCCGGCTACGGCATCGCCGATATCGCGCTGTTCGGCTATACGCACTGCGCCGGCGACGGCGGCATCGCGCTCGACGCGTATCCGGCGATCCGCGGCTGGCTCGAGCGCGTGCGCGCGCAGCCCGGCTTCGTGCCGATGCCGCCGGTCGCGGCGGAAAACCTGGCGCTGATCGCGCAGTCGGAATGACGTCGTGACGCCGGGGCAGGATTCCCTACCGCCGCTTCTTCCGGCTGCGACGCGCCGGTATCCTTGCGCGTTTTCCGGGGACGGCCGGGCACCGTGCCATCGTGCCGGTCAGGAGGTTGGGGAATGAGCCGCTACGTACCCGTCGCCGAACAGCGCGCGACGATCCAGCCGATCGGCGGTGGCGTGGACATTTCGATTCCTGCGCGCAGGAACTGGCTTTTCATCGCCTTCTTCAGCCTGTGGCTCGTCGGCTGGGTGGTGGGCGAATGGACGGTCGGCAAGACGCTGCTGTTTCCTCCGCCGGAACGCGGCGAGACCGGGCTCGACCTTTTCTCTCTCGTCTGGCTGATCGTCTGGACCTTCGGTGGCCTGTTTGCCTTCACGAGCGTGCTCTGGATGCTGTTCGGCGTCGAGCGCGCGCGCATCGCACGCGACGAAGTGAGCCTGCGGCGGGAGGTGTTCGGTGTCGGGCGCACCTGGCAGTACGATCCGCGCGCGGTCAGCCGCCTGCGTGCGCTCGAAGGCGTCGAATCGCCGTTCGGCGCCATGCCGGATCTGCCGTGGAACCCGCGCGGGCAAACCCTCGCTTTCGACTACGGCGCGAAAACGATCCGCTTCGGTTCCAGCCTCGATGCCGCGGAAGCCGTGCAAATCGCCGGCAAGATCACCACGACCGCGACCTGGCTGGTTGCGACCTGATTGAACCCGAGACACTGACCCGATGAACGCCATCCCGAATCCGATCCCCGCCCGCCACAAGAACGTCAACCGCGCCGAGGTCTGCGACCAGAACTTCGTCGAGTTCGTACGGAACTGGACCGGCACGCCGCGGCGCGCGCCGCACGCGGACAAACCGGTGCTGCCGGGCAGCCTGTGCAGCGCACGCGATTTCCTCGATCTGTTCGAATCGCAGCTGGTCTCGCGCCATCTCGACCTGATGGCGCGCGTGCTGCGCGTGAAGAACAAGGTGTTCTACACGATCGGTTCGTCGGGCCACGAGGGCAATGCGATGGTCGCGCGCCTGACGCGCCATACCGATCCGGCCTTCCTGCACTACCGCAGCGGCGGCTTCATGGCCGAACGCTTCCGCAAGCTGCCGGGCATGGATCCGATCATGGATTCGGCGCTGTCGTTCGCGGCCAGTGCGGAAGACCCGGCCTCGGGCGGTCGCCACAAGGTGTGGGGCAGCAAGCCGCTCTGGGTGCTGCCGCAGACCTCGACGATCGCCTCGCACCTGCCCAAAGCGCTCGGCACCGCGGTCGCGATCGAGCAGGCGCGGCGCATCGGCCACGCGCTGCCGGTTCCGGACGACTCGATCGCGATCTGCTCGTTCGGCGACGCGTCGTCGAACCACGCGACCGCGCAGACCGCATTCAACGCGGCGGCGTGGACGGCGTACCAGAAGCTGCCCGCGCCGGTGCTGTTCGTCTGCGAGGACAACGGCATCGGCATCTCGGTGAAGACGCCGAACGACTGGATCCATGCGAACTTCAGCGGTCGCCGCGATCTCGACTACTTCTACGCCGACGGCCTCGATCTCGCCGAAGGCTACGAGCAGGTCGCACGCGCGGTGCATCACGTGCGCACGACGCGACGCCCGACCTTCCTGCACCTGCGCACGACGCGCATCATGGGCCACGCCGGCACCGACTTCGAGATCGAGTGGCGCAGCGTCGAGGAACTGATGGCGGTCGAGTCGACCGATCCGCTGCTGCGTTCGGCGGCGATCGGACTCGAATCGGGTCTCTACACCAAGGATTCCCTGCTCGCGAAGTACGAGGACGTGCGCGGCAAGTGCTTCGCCGCGGCCGAGGAGGCCGATCGCCGGCCGAAGATCGAGACGCTCGCGCACGTGATCGAGCCGCTCGCGCCGTACTCGCCCGGCAAGGTCGCCGCGGAAGCCGTGCGCGCCGACTACGGCGACAAGCGCCTTGCGGTGTTCGGCAGCGAGGACAAGCTGCCGGAGAAACTGCCGCCGCGGCACCTCGCCATCCAGATCAACAACGCGCTGCACGACCTGCTCGCCAAGTACCCCGAGACGCTGCTGTTCGGCGAGGACGTGGCGCAGAAGGGCGGCGTGTACACGCTGACCAAGGGGCTGCACAAGGCGTTCAGGAACGCGCGCGTGTTCAATACGCTGCTCGACGAGACGATGATCCTCGGTCTCGCGCAGGGCTACGCGAACATGGGCATGCTGCCGATCCCTGAGATCCAGTACCTCGCGTATTTCCACAACGCCTGCGACCAGATCCGCGGCGAGGCGGCGAGCCTGCAGTTCTTCTCGAACAACCAGTACCGCAACCCGATGGTCGTGCGGATCGCCGGGCTCGGCTACCAGCGCGGCTTCGGCGGCCATTTCCACAACGACAACTCGATCGCGGCGCTGCGCGACATTCCCGGCATCGTCGTCGGCTGCCCGAGCCGCGGCGACGATGCGGCGATGATGCTGCGCACGCTGGCGGCGCTGGCGAAGGTCGATGGTCGCGTGACGATCTTCCTCGAACCGATCGCGCTGTACATGACCAAGGACCTGTACGAGGCCGGCGACGGCCTGTGGTCGACGGCGTATCCGGCGCCGGACCAGGCGATGCCGCTCGGCGAGGGCCGCGTGTACGAGGAGGGCGCGGACGATCTCGTCATCTTCACCTACGGCAACGGCGTGCCGATGAGCCTGCGCGCCGCGCGCGAGATCGAGAAGCGGCTCGGCTGGAAGGTGCGCACGGTCGACCTGCGCTGGCTGGTGCCGCTGAACGAATCGTTCATCGCGGCACAGGCGAAGAGCGCGAAGCGCATCGTCGTCGTCGACGAGGGGCGCCACTCGGCCGGTGTCGGCGAGGGCGTCATCACCGCGATCGTCGAAGGCGGTTGCGGCGCGACGCCGCTGCGCCGCGTCGTCGGCGCCGATACCTATACGCCGCTCGCCGGGGCCGCCTTCCTCGTGCTGCCGGGCGATGCGGACATCGTCGCGGCCGCCGTCTCGCTGCAGGCCTGAACCGTTCCAGCCGGTTCGTTCTGGCCGGTGCCGGCCCTCATCGCGCGGTGCGTCGTCGATGGTGGACACGCGGCCGGGCGGCGTCGGTCGCATCATTGAGGGGTGCCGCGCCGACCGATGTGGAATTTCGCCCGCTCGTCTCGACGAGCGGGCGAAATGGACGCGATGTGGACTGGTCGCGCGGACGGCGTGTCGGCCGTCCGGCGGCGCGTGCCCGGGCAGCGGCGCGCGA
>DBMH01000170.1 GCA_002297645.1 Rhodanobacteraceae bacterium UBA703
GGGCGATCGCGCCCGGCCCTGCGGCGTCGCCACCGGCCGCGGCGGCGGAACCGGCGCCTGAACCGGTCCGCGAATCCGTCGCCGGCGTCGATGCCGACGACGCCGTGTCTCCGGGCGCCTTGGCGAGAACCGCCCCGGTCCCGGCCACGCCCGACGTCTTCGACAAGCTCGCGGCGGCGGTGAAACGCTGGTTCACCGAAGGCAACGTGCCGGTCAAGATCGGCATGCTCGTGCTGTTCGCCGGCATCGCCGCACTGCTCAAGCTCGCCGCCGACCAGGGCTGGTTCACGCTGCCGATCGAGCTGCGACTCAGCGGCATCGCGCTCGCCGCGATCGGCGGCCTCGCCTTCGGCTGGCGCCAGCGCGAGGCCCGGCGTGCCTTCGCGCTGAGCCTGCAGGGCGGCGCCATCGGCGTGCTGCTGCTGACCGTGTTCGCGGCATTCCGCCTTTATCACCTGTTGCCGCCGGAAGCGGCGTTCGCCCTCCTGCTCGTGCTGGTCGCCGGCACCGGCGTGCTCGCCGTGCGGCAGGAAGCGCTCGCGCTCGCCGTGCTCGGCATCCTCGCCGGCTTCGCCGCGCCGATCCTGATCTCGACCGGCGGCGGCAACCACGTCGTGCTGTTCGCCTATTACGCCCTGTTGAACCTCGCGATCCTCGCGATCTCCTGGCAGCGGCCGTGGCGCGCGCTGAACCTGCTCGGATTCTTCTTCACCTATGCGATCGGTACCGCGTGGGGCGTGCTGCGCTACCACAGTCCGCTGTTCGCGAGCACCGAACCGTTCCTCCTTCTCTATTTCGCGATCTACCTCGCCATCCCGATCCTGTACGCACGCCAGCGCGATCCCTCGCGGCGCGACCTCGTCGACGGCACCCTGCTGTTCGGCAATCCGCTCGTCGCGTTCTCGCTGCAGGCGGTCCTGCTCGAAGGCGCGCGCCTGTCGCTGGCCTACTCCGCGCTCGTGCTCGCCGCGACGTACGTCCTGCTCGCCTGGCGGCTGCTGCCGCGCGAACGGCTGCGCGTGCTCGGCGAATCGTTCGCGGTGCTGGCGGTCGGCTTCGCCACGCTGGCCGTGCCGCTCGCGTTCAGTGCGCGCACGACCGCGTGCACGTTCGCACTCGAAGGCGCCGCCCTGGTGTGGCTCGGGCTGCGCCAGCAACGCCGGCTTCCCCGTATCGGCGGACTCGTGCTGCAAGCACTGGCCGCCGCCGCTTTCTCGTTCGGGTCGCTGGCGATCGCCGGCGACGACGCGATACCGATCGCCAACGGCACGTTCATGAGCGCGTTGCTGATCGCCGCCGCCGCCTTCGCCAGCGCCTGGCTGCACGACCGCGCCGCGACGAAACCGCCGCTCGCGCTGCCGCTGTACCTATGGGGCCTGCTGTGGTGGTGCGCCGCCGCGCTGTACGAGATCGAGCGCTTCGGCAGCGCCGTTTCGCAGGCCCCGGCCCAGCTCGGCTTCACGGCGTCGACCGCGGCTCTCGCCGCGCTCGCGTATCGATACCTGCCACGGCCGGCGCTGGCATGGACGGCAGCGGTCGCGCTCGCCGCCGCGCTGCTCGTCGTACCCGGCCTGTCCGGTCCCGCGTCCCGGCTGTATTCGCCGCTTGCCCTCGTCGCATTCACCGTCTATGCCGCCTGTGGTGTCGCCACCCTGCGCCTTCTGCGCGACGGCGCCACCGCGCCGCTGCGCGTCGCACACCTCGGCTGGCTCTGGACCTGGACGTTCGCCGCCACGCTCGGACTGGACCAGTTCGCGCAGGACGCGCGGCTCGCCGACGGCTGGCGCGGCGGTCTCGTCGCGCTGCCGCTGGTCGTCGCCTTCCTGCTGGCGCTGAGGCGGCCGCGCCTGCTGGCCCCTCCGCTGGGTGCGCGCTTCGACGACCATCGCGGCCTGCTGCTCGTCATGCAGGCCGCATTCGCCGCGATCGCCTTCGCCGCCCTGCTGCCGCACGAAGGCAGCAGCGCTCCACTGCCGTTCGTGCCGATCCTCAATCCGCTCGAACTCGCGCAGATCGCGCTCCTGCTCGGCCTCGCACGCTGGCTGGCCGATGCGGCGACGGCGACGACCTTCGCGCGCTGGCGCGGCGAAGCACTGGCGCTGGCCGGCTTCGCCTTCGTCACGACGGCGACGCTGCGCGCCGTGCACCAACTCGGCGGCGTGCCCTGGGACGAGGGCCTGTGGGAATCCAATCTCGCGCAGACCGCGTTGACGATCGTGTGGAGCCTCGCCGGAGTGATCGCGTGGATCCTCGGTTCGCGCCGGCGCCACCGGCTGCTGTGGCTGGCCGGCGCGGTGCTGATGGGACTGGTGCTGGCCAAGCTGCTGCTGATCGATCGGGCGCGGCTCGGCAACCTGTTCGGCATCGCTTCCTTCATCGTCTACGGCCTGCTGTGCACGGTGATCGGCTATCTCGCACCGGCGCCGCCGCGCGCCGAGAAGGAAGCCGCATGAAGCGCAGCCTCGCGTGCCTGATCGCCGTACTCGGCATGCGGACGGCGGCCGCGACCGCTCCGGCCGATTTCGCCTGGACGTTTCCCGTAGAGACGGACGACACGTCCGCCAATGCCTGGCGCGTGGAACTGACGCCCGAAGCCTATGCGTGGATCCAGGACGACGGCCTGCGTGACACGGTCGTGTTCAATGCTGCCGGACAGCCCGTGCCGACGGCGCCGGCCGAGGCACGGAACGACACCGTCACACGCGAACGCCGTATTCCCTTGCCGCTGCTCGCCCTGCCTGCCTCGACCGACAACGGCACCAGCGACCTGCGCCTGATCATCGAGCGCGACGGCGACGGTCGCCTGCATCGCATCGATGCCGGCGAGCAAACCGCACCGCGCCCCGGGCGCCTGCGCGAATGGCTGGTCGACGCCGGCTCGATCGACCGTCCGGTCGAGGCGCTCCTGCTCGACTGGAGCGCGCCGCCGGCCGGTGTTTCCGCGCGCTTCTCGTTGGCCGCCAGCGACGACCTGCAACGCTGGCGCGACCTCGGCCAGGCCAGCGTGGTCTCGCTGGAACAGGACGGAATGCGCATCGACCGGCGCGAGCTGCAGATACCGCCGACGCGCGCG
The DNA here is from genome assembly GCA_002297645.1 of Rhodanobacteraceae bacterium UBA703. Taxonomy (GTDB): domain Bacteria; phylum Pseudomonadota; class Gammaproteobacteria; order Xanthomonadales; family Rhodanobacteraceae; genus Dokdonella_A. The sequence goes on from DBMH01000170.1 coordinate 3,074, forward strand.
TCGTATTTCCGCCTGCGCCGCCTCGACGACGGCGCGGCGCTCGAGAACCTGTCGGCGCAGGCGCGCCTCACCGAGAGCGAGCGCCGGGACTCCGCACGCCGGTGGGTGCGCGCCGTGGCTCAGCGCCGCGACGCCACCGCGGATTCCGCCTCCTTCGACTACGAACTCCCGGGCGCGCTGCCGATCGACCGCGCGCGCATCGAACTGGCGGACGACAACGCCGCGCGTTCGCTGACGCTGTCCGTTCCGCCCGTCGATGGCAGGACCCCGGCGCACGTACTGGCACGCATCGACGCGTTCCGCCTGCGCGTGGGTGGCGACCTCGTACAGAACGAGGACATTGCGCTGTCGCTGGCGTCCCGCGAACGCCGCTTCCGCATCGAGGCCCGCACGCCGCTGGCCCATCCGCCGTCGCTGATGCTCGGCTATCGCCCCGACGCGCTGGTATTCCTCGCTGAAGGTCCGGGCCCCTACGTGCTGGCCGTCGGCAGCCGCGCAGCGCGGCGCCCGGACGCTCCGGTCGCCGCCGTGCTGTCGACCTTGCGCGGCCGTTTCGGCAACGACTGGCAACCGCCTGTGGCGAGGCTGGGGAACGGCCGCGTCAGTGGCGGCGACGCGGTACTCCACGAGCCGTCACCGCCGATGCCGTGGCGGCAGTGGCTGCTGTGGGGCGTGCTCGCGCTCGGCGCTGCGCTTGTCGGCGGCTTCGCATGGAGCCTGCTGCGCGGAGGTGCCAAGTGAACTCGCGGATCCTCGTCGCCGTCGCGAAGCAACGGCCGAAGTCGTTGGGAAGGCACTGACACGCCCTGTCCCGGCACGAACGAACGTAGCCCGCGACACCATCCGCCGCGCGGTTCGCCACGCGCCGTCGTCAATCCGCGGGAACGGTCTCGTCGCGCGCACCGAGCGCCGCGCAGTACAGCGCGAGCAGCCACCAGAACAGCAGTCCCCACCACGCCGAATAGAACGCGAGGTGCGTGTTCAGCGGAAAGCACATCGCGACCAGGGCCAGCCCGGGCGCCGCCGCGCGTTCTCGAGCCCGCGCATCCGCCCGGCGCCACGCACGCCACGCGAGCCACGCGCCGGCGATCCAGAACGCGAGTCCGACGAGTCCCGTCTCGCTCGACACCTCCAGCACGATCTGATGCGCGTGCGACGCACCGACACCGGTGGCCGCGTCGACGAACGGATCGCCCGGCGCGGCGTATTCCGCATAGGCGTAGCGGAAGCCGCGCGCACCGACCCCCGCGAACGGATGCGCCCAGGTCATCCGCGAGGCCGTACGCCAGATGCGGAGACGGCCGGCGGACGCGTCGTCGACCGAGGCTTCGGTGCCGTTCAGGGCGAGCAGGCTGCGCTGGATGCGCGCGCCGAAGCGTTCGGAGTCGCGCAGCGCCAACGTCGCCACGGCCGCGATGCCGAACGCCGCCACGACGAGCACGACGAGGAATTGCCGATGGTTGCGCGTCTCGCGCCAGGCGATCAGTGCGCACACCAGCGCGTACGACAGCCACGCCGCTCGCGAACCGGCGAGCAGGACCACCGGCGTCAGCAAGGCGAATGCGAGCAGCAAGCCGCGCCAGCCGGCCCTCCGCCCGGCCGCGAGCAGGACGAACGGCGACAGCACCGCAAGCGTCGGGCCGAGCTTGAGGTTCTCGGCACCGAAGATGCCGGACAGGCGCTCCTTCTCCGCCGGGCCGCCGAGGCTGTAGCCGCTTGCCATCTGCACCCATGCGTCGAGCAGCCAGAACACGACGACGAGGGCGACGATCGCCACCGTCGCCGGCCAGCGACGGGCGTCTCGCAGGGCCCAGACCGCGAATAGCGCGAACGGCAGGAAGCGCAGGGCGCTGGCGACCGTCGACCAGGTCTTGCCGGGTGCGACCGCGCCGAAGCCGGAGACCAGCAGCGGGATCCAGTAGCACGCGAACAGCGCCAGCGCCAGGCGGATGGCCGGCGCCTGCAGGTCGAAACGGCGGCGGACGAGCAGCACCAGTCCGACGACGGCGCCGAGATCGAACGGCACCTCCGCGCCACGGCCGAACGGCAGCGCGACGAGGACGGCCAGGACGAGAAGCTCCGGCCACAGGGCGAATCGAGCGGCGAGCGTCGGTTTCACGGCGAATCCGGAACGGGAAAGCTGCGCATTCTAGAGCGTGCCGCCCCTTCGCGGCCCCGCGGATGCGGTCTTCGGGCACCACCGGCACGGATCGTCGCGATGTCGGCACGCTGTCCCGCGAGCAGCGGGAAGGCACTTCGCGCGGATTCCATTGCGAAGCGAGGGGCGATGCGGAGCGGCGTCACGGCGACGGCGGGCCGCGCTGTCGCGGCGAAGGATGGGACTGCCAGCCACCGTGCATCGCCACAACGTCTGCGGCGAAGACCGCGCAGACAGCACCGCGGCGGCGACGATGCAGACACGTGCTGCGGGTGCTGTGGGCGGCCCGGCGCCACGCACGCCGCGGCGTGGCGGCCGGCGTCAGCCCGGCGACAGCTCGCGATACAGGGCCAGCGTCGCCTGCTGCATGTCGGCGAGGCGATAGTGCGACAGCGGTGCGATCGCCGGCGCGGCGCGCAGCAACTCGGCCGCGCGCTCGACCAGGCGCTCGCGATCGCCGAGCGGCACGCGTCCGGCCGGATACAGGTCGGTCAGCAGTTCGCCGACGCCACCATGGTCGTAGCCGAGCACCGGGCGGCACAACGCGATCGCCTCGACCACGGTGCGCCCGAACGATTCGGGCTTGTTGGACAGCTGCAGCACCAGCGCGGAACATGCGTAGACGTCGCGGGCATCGTCGCGCTGCGCGCTGATCGCGATGCGGTCCGCCACGCCGCGCGCGACGGCGAGCTGCTCGAGTTCGGCGATGTAGGCCTCGCGTCCGACCTGGCGCGCGCCGAGCAGCAGCAACCGGGTGTCGATGCCGCGCGCCTTGAGATCGGCGACGAGCTCGATCGCGTCGGCATGCCCCTTCAGGCGCGTACCGCGCCCCGGCAAGGTCAGCAGCGGCGCGCCGGCGAGCTGCGGAAACTCGGCGAAGAACCACTCGCGCCAGGTCGCGTCGGGCAGGTGCCCGTAGGGAAACTCGGCCGGGTCGATGCCGCGCGGGATCACGACGAGCCGGTCCGGAGCGGTGTTCGGATAGTGGCGCAGGAGGTAGTCACGCACCGTATTCGATACGCAGATCACGCGGTCGCCGCGCGCCATCACGCCGCTGTAGAAACCCGGCGTGTTGAGGCCGTGCGCGGTCGTGACGAACCGCGGCCGATGGCGCCAGCCACGCAGCGCGAGCCAGGACAGCCAGGCCGGCACGCGCGAGCGCGCATGCACCACGTCGGCGCGTTCGCGCTCGAACAGGGCGCGCAGCCTGGGCACCTGCGCCAACGTGACGGGCGACTTGCGCGCGACGTCGAGTTCGACGTGCTCGCTGCCGCCGGCCACCAGCCGTTCGACCAGCCGCCCCCCCGACGACACCACGATCGAGCGGTGCCCGGCCGCGACGAGGGCGCTCGCGACCTCCAGCGTCGAGCGCTCGGCACCGCCGGCGTCCAGCGCCGGGACGAGTTGCACGACGGTGAGGGGATGCGACACGCGGTACGGCTCTCAGTCGGCGAGATCGTACTCGGCGCCGCAGTACGGGCACTTCGCGTGTCCGCCTTCCTCGGCGATCGGCAGGTAGACCTTCGGATGCGAATTCCACAGCGACATGCCCGGCATCGGGCAGGACAGCGGCAGGTCGGCGCGGGTGACGCGGTAGCGGTTCTCCGCGTTGGCGGGAATGGCCTTCTCCGCCGCGGGGTTGGGACGCGACATGACGTACTCCATCGATGGTGGCCGCGCGCAGGCTCGCGTTCGCGCGGAGGGGCGGAAGTTTAGCAGCACGACGCGTGCCAACCGCGTCGCGGAACCATCGCGCCCCCGTCACCTCCCTTGCGCGCTTCTGCCCTAGAATCCGACGGCGTTTTTCCCAACGGAGAGAGGGGAGTCCCAATGAACTTCGACAAGATCATCGCGCGCGCCAAGGCGATCCTGCTGACGCCCAAGACGGAATGGCCGGTCATCGCCGCCGAGCAGACCACCGTGGCGGACCTGTACAAGAACTACATCGTCATCCTGGCGGCCATTCCCGCCGTGGCCGGCTTCATCAAGAGCAGCCTGATCGGCTATAGCGCGTACGGCGTGAGCGTGCGCATCCCGATTGGCTCCGGACTCGCGGCCGCTATCGTCGGCTACGTGCTGACGCTCGCCCTCGTCTACGTGATGTCGCTGATCATCGACGCCCTCGCCCCCACCTTCGGTGGCGAAAAGAATCCGGTCCAGGCCCTCAAGGTGGTCGGCTACTCGTACACGGCGAGCTGGCTCGCCAACGCCGGGGTGATCCTGCCGTGGATCGGATTCCTGATCGCCCTGGCCGGCGCCATCTATGCCATCTACCTGCTGTACCTCGGTCTTCCGTCGACGATGAAGGCGCCGCAAGAGAAGGCCGTGGGCTATACCGTGGTCAGCATCCTCGCGGCGCTCGTGCTCGGATGGATCCTGTCGCTGGTCATCACCGGCATCGTCGGCACCAATGCGATGATGGGAGCCGCCATCAGCGGCTCGGGCGGGCAGGCGTCGGTCGACAGCAACAGTGCACTGGGCAAGCTCGACGCCTGGAGCAAGAACGTCGAGGCGGCCGGCAAGCAGCTCGAGGCGGCGCAGAAGTCCGGTGACGCGGCAGCCCAGAGCAAGGCGCTGGGCGCCGTGCTCGGCGCGGCCGCCGGCGGGCAGCAGGTCGAGGCACTGGCGCCGGACGTGCTCAAGCCGTTCGTGCCGGAAACGCTGGCCGGCCTGCCGCGCACGGATTTCTCGGCCGAGCGCAACGGGGCGCTCGGCATGCAGGTTTCCGAAGCGCGCGCGACCTACACCGACAACGGCGACCGCCGCATCGAACTCGAGGTCGTCGACATGGGGTCGGCCAAGGGCCTGATGTCCCTGGCCAGCTGGGCGACGGTGGAGAACCAGCGCGAAACCGAGCACGGCTACGAGAAGACCTACCAGCAGGGTGGCCGGCTGGTCCACGAGCAGTGGGACGGCCAGGACAAGCACGGCGAGTACGCGGTCATCGTCGGCGACCGCTTCTCGGTCAAGGCCTCCGGCCGCGCCGACAGCATCGACCAGCTCAAGGCCGCTGTCGCGGCCATCAACCTGTCCGGCCTCGAAGCGCTGAAGAACCAGGGCGTCAAGAACGGCTGAAGCCGCCGCGGGGATCCCCGCCGGCGGCTCCAGGAAGCCGTCGCCGGCAGGGCCGGCAACGGCATGCGGACGAAAAAAACCGTCCCTGCTTACTTCTTCGCGGCGTCCTTCGCGACGAACGCCTCGACGGTGATCGCGACCTTCACGTCGTCGCTGACGTTCGGCGCGTACTTGCCGATGCCGAAATCCGAACGCTTGATCGTGGTGGTGGCGTCGAAGCCGACTGCCGGGGCCTTGCGCATCGGATGCTCGCCGACCTTGTTGATCTTCACGTCCAGCGTGGCCGGCTTCGTCACGCCATGGATGGTCAGGTCGCCGGCCACCTTCAGCTGATCGGGCGACGCCCCCTTCTCCACCTTCGTGCTCTTGAACGTCGCCAGCGGGTACTTCTCGACGTCGAAGAAGTCCGCGCTCTTCAGGTGCTCGTCGAACTTGGCGACGTTGCTGTTGATGCTGGCCGCCTTGATCTCGACGTTCACCGACGACTTGGTCGGGTCGGCCTGATCGAAATCCAGGATGCCCTCGACCGAGCCGAACTGCGCGGTCGGATTCGAGAAGCCGAAATGGTTCCACTGCAGGAGCACCTGCGTATGGGCCGGGTCGAGCGTGTACGCAGTGGTGGCGGCGAAGGCCGGGCCGGCAGCCAGAGCCACGGCGGCAGCGAGAGCGATGCGACGGATCATGGATAACTCCTTGATGTTTCGACGGGGATGGACCGAGGCGCCCGAAGGGCCGACCGGTTCCGTTTTTGGAGCAGGATTCGTCGGGGCAGTTCCCCGACGATACGACAGGCGGTGCGCGATTCGAAGCGCCTAGGATGGGCCTCCCCCTGGTGCCCCACAAGCGACACCGACGGGAAAGATCGTTTCCCTGGAGAGCACAATCGCGCGGCGCCCGGCGTGTCGCGCACCTCCCGCGGGTCGGCTAACCTCGCGCCATGGATTCGCGCCCCCTCACCTGCTGGGTCGTCAGCGACGGCGCCGCGGGCAACGAGAACCAGTGCCTCGCGCTCGCCCGCTCGCTCGGGCTCCTGCCGTGCATCGTGCGCATCCGCCTGCGCCAGCCCTGGGCCGCCCTCTCGCCGCGCCTGACTTTCGGCGCCACCGACGCGATCCGCGACGAATCCGGCGCCGCGCCGGCACCCCCATGGCCGGACGTCGCGATCGGCTGCGGCCGCC
>DBMH01000291.1 GCA_002297645.1 Rhodanobacteraceae bacterium UBA703
CTTGGCGGCGCTCCCCGCAGCGGCGGCCTCGCCGCGCAGCGCGCGCGCGGCGGTGTTCCAGTCGGCCCATCGGGGCGACCAGAAGCCGGTGCCTTCGAGGTGTACGGTCAATGCATCCATGCCGGAATCCACCATGTATCAGGTCGACACGTCGCGACCGAACGCGAGCGTGCAGTTGTTGCCGCCAAAGCCGAACGAGTTGCTGAGCGCGACGCGGATTCCGCGCTCCTCGTTGTCGAACGCGAACGACGCGCTGCATGCCGGATCCGGCGTGGCGACGTTGAGTCCTCCCGGCACGAAGCCGTGCTCCATCGCGAGCAGGGTCAGCGCTGCCTCGAGGATGCCGGCCGCGCCGAGCGTGTGGCCGGTCCAGCCCTTGGTCGAGCTGGCGCGCGTGCCGGCGCCGAACACCTCGCCGATGACGCGTGCCTCGACCTCGTCGTTCTTCGGTGTCGCCGTGCCGTGCAGGTTCACGTAGTCGACCTCGTGCGGCGACAGCCCCGCGCGCGCGAGCGCGTCGGCGAGGGCGAGGCGTGCGCCGAGCCCTTCAGGGTGCGGCGTGGACATGTGGTGGGCGTCCGAGGACTCGCCGTAGCCGATCAGGCGCGGCGCCTGCGGCTCGCCGTCGCGTTCGAGCAGGGCATAGCCGGCGGCTTCGCCGAGCGAGAGGCCGCGGCGTTGCGCATCGAACGGGCGGCAGGGTTCCGGTGCGACGAGTTCGAGCGAATTGAAGCCGAACAGCACGCTGCCGCAGAGCGTGTCGACGCCGGCGAGCACTACCGCGTCGGCGACGCCGAAGCGGATCAGGCGTTCGGCCTTGGCGAAGATCTTCGCGCTCGACGAGCAGGCCGTCGCGATGGTCAGGCACGGTCCGCGCGTGCCGAGCACGCCCTGCAGGAAGGTGCCGAGCGAATGCGGCATGTGCAGCTCCGCATTCCGCAGGTGGGCGGGGAATCGCCCGTCCTCGAGCTCGCGGTAGGCCTGCTCGGTCGCGCCGATGCTGGAGGTCGACGTGCCGACGACGAGTGCCACGCGGTCTGCGCCGCAGTGCTCGATCCGCCGGCGTACCGCGTCGAGGAAGCCGTCGCCCTGCAGGCCGAGCCAGGCGAGGCGGTTGTTGCGGCTGTCGTGGGCTGCCCATGCGGCCGGCAGCGCGGCCTCCTCCAGCCCGTCGACGCGGCCGATCGCGCAGGCCAGCGGCTCGGCGGTGAAGTCGTTCGTGCGCAGGCCGCTGCGGCGCGCCCGCAACGCGGCGACGTGCGCCTGCCGTCCGTGCCCGAGCGCGGACGTGGCGGTATAGGCATTGATGGCGAGCGGGGCGATCCGGCTGGGCACGCGTCGACGGGATACGGAAAGGGCGCCGAATTATGACATGGCGGCCCGTGCGCCAAGCCGCGTGCTGCGGCGCCGCACCGCGTCGGCGCGCCGTTCCGGCCCTGCTAGGATCCATGCCGATTTTCCTTCGCTGGAGCCCGTTCCGTGACCGACCCCGCTTCCCGCCTCGCCGCCGTCGATGCCTTCCTCGGGGACCTGCAGGATCGCATCTGCACCGCCCTGGCCCAGGCCGACGGCACCGCGGCGTTCGCCGAGGACCGCTGGCAGCGGCCGGAAGGCGGCGGCGGCCGCTCGCGGGTGCTGAAAGACGGTGCGGTCTTCGAGCAGGCCGGCGTGAACTTCTCGCGCGTCTCCGGCGAACGCCTGCCGCCGTCCGCGAGCGCGCACCGTCCGGAACTCGCGGGCCGCAGCTGGACCGCTGTCGGCGTGTCGTTGGTGGTGCATCCGGGGAATCCGTACCTGCCGACCACGCACGCGAACGTGCGCTACTTCGAGGCGCATGCCGACGGACAGGCACCGGTATGGTGGTTCGGAGGCGGTTTCGACCTGACGCCGTACTACCCGTTCGACGAGGACGTGACGCATTGGCACACGGTCGCGCGCGACCTCTGCGCACCGTTCGGCGACGACGTGTACCCGCACTGGAAGCGCTGGTGCGACGAGTACTTCTACCTCAAGCACCGCGCCGAGACGCGCGGCATCGGCGGCCTGTTCTACGACGACCTCAACGAGGGCGGCTTCGATCGCTGCTTCGCCCTGACGCAGGCGGTCGGCAACGGCTTCCTCGACGCCTACCTCCCGATCGTCGAGCGCCGCAAGGCGACGCCATACGGCGAGCGCGAGCGCGAGTTCCAGCTGTACCGACGCGGCCGCTACGTCGAATTCAACCTCGTCTACGATCGCGGCACGTTGTTCGGCCTGCAGTCCGGCGGCCGTACCGAATCCATCCTGATGAGCCTGCCGCCGCGGGTGCGCTTCGAGTACGCCTACGCACCGGAGGCCGGCACGGCGGAAGCGCGGCTGGCCGACTATCTCAGGCCGCGAGAATGGCTGGCGCGGGGATGAGGCGGGCGCGCCCGCCCGGGGACTATCTGATTCCAGGGATAGTGCGCATCGAAAAAATATGTGAATCTCGCCGCAATCAGGGGGCAGGGGGACATCCTCGATGCGCGATCGTCGAACCGTCCGGCGCGGTGCGCGGACTTGCATGGTGGTCTGGTTGCTGTCGGCATTGGCTTTTCCGGCAGGCGTTCTCGCGCAGACGGTTTCCATCGAACCGGGCGCCAGCTGGCAGGTCGGCGATGCCGCGATGGACCTGGACTGCGCCGCGGTCGACGTGGCCGGAGCGCTGCATGCGCAGGACGGTCGGATCGACGGCATCGGCCATCTCGGCTTCGCCGGCCAGGTCACGGCCTCCACCGCCGCGATCGAAGTCGGCGGCGACTGGAACAACCACGGCAGCTTCCTGCCCGGCACCGGCACGGTGCGCTTCGGCGACCGCTGCGGCCAGGCGCAGAGTTCGATCAGCGGCGCGACGGCCTTCTCCAGCCTGCGCATCGAAAGCGCGCGGGCGAAGACGTACCGCTTCGAAGCCGGCAAGACCCAATCCATCGGCGCCGCGCTCGCGCTGATCGGCGCTGCGGGCCAGTACCTGTCGATCGGCAGCACGCAAGCGGGCACGCGCGCGCACCTCGCGCTCGTCGAGGCCGGAGCCCAGCAGATCGCCTGGGCCAGCGTGGCCGACATGGAAGCGCCGGAAGGTTCGGCCTGGCTCGCACCGGGACCGGCAGAGGCGTTCCAATCGGTGGACGCCGGCAACAACAGTCGCTGGTTCCAGCCGTCGGTACCGCCGGCGCAGGCCGTGCCCGTTCCGACGCTTTCCTCCTGGGCGCTGCTCGTCCTCGCGCTCGGCATGGGGTTGTTCGGCAGTCGAGTCTTCCGTTTCCGCTGACACGACGAGTGCCGTGATTCTTTCCCCGGCCGACGTGCGCGTTGGCTTCTCGATCCCATTGCTCCGACCACGAGAGACCGCCATGAGCCTCGATACCTCCGTTCGCATCCGTATCCGCCGACGCGCGCTGGCGGCCAGCCTGGTGCTGGCGCTGTCCCTGCCGGCCGGCGCGCAGGTCGTCGTCACGCCGAAATCCGGATCGAGCTTCGAAATCCACGACCAGGGCGGGACATCCGTGCTGACGGTGGAGGAAGCCGGGCGCGTGCTGGTGCCGGGCTTGTCCGCCGCTGCGAACGGCGACACCGTGCTGTGCTTCGGTGCCGCGAGCGGCGCGCTGGGTCCGTGTGCCGCCGGCTCGGTGGTCGGACCGACTGGCGCGACGGGAGCCACGGGGGCGACCGGTGCCACGGGCGCGGGCGGCACGGGCAGCGTGGGACCGACCGGTGCGACGGGTGCGACCGGCGCGACCGGCGCTACGGGTCCCACCGGCGCGACTGGCATCACGGGTGCGACTGGCGCCACGGGCGATACCGGCGCGATCGGTCTCGTCGGCCCGACCGGTGCCACGGGCGACTTCGGTCCCACGGGAGCGACAGGCCCCACCGGCGCCACGGGTCCCACGGGTGCGACCGGCTCCAGCGCGAACCTGAAGCGCTATCACGTCTACGGCTCGGCCGGTCGCCTCGGCGTCACGAGTACGGACGTGACGGTACAGCCGGGTCTTTCGCAGACCTTCACGCTGACCGACAGCGCCAACGTGATCATCTGGGCGACCATCGGCACGAGGAACACGGCGACGACGGCGGGCGCCTGGTCGAACGTCGATGCGGTCATCTTCGTCGACGGGAACTTCCTGCCGAATGGAGGCTGGAACCGCTTCAGCACCGTCAATTCGAGCGCGGGCGCCAACGCCTTCAATACCGTGGCGATCAACACGATGGTCACGCTGCCAGCCGGCACGCACACGATCGACTTGCGCACGGCGCGCAGCAACGGCACGGTGTCCGTCGACATCGGCGGCAATTCCGCGGCGGACACCAATCCGGGGGAGCTGACGATCCTGATCTTCGAAGGCGCGGGTCCCATTGCGCCGTTGCGATCGGATACGCCGCGCAAGCCGCGCAATTGAGGCTCCGAGCCTCCTTCCGGCGCCACGCCCGCTGACGTCGTCGCCCCCGGACTCCGCTCCGGGGGCATTCGCGGGAGCGGCGGCTCGCGCCGTGGCGGATCGGCGTCCGGACCGCCTGGAAGGGATCGGACTCCAGCCCGCGCCGGCCTGCTGACGGCGTTTCAGCGAGCGCCCGGCGTGGCGGTCAGCTGGCGCTCGGCGAAATCCAGGTTCGCGCGGACCCGCTCGGATTGGTCCGCCGGCAGCGCCGGATCGGCGAGCAGGGCCAGGCATTCGCGGCGACAGCCTTCCGGATCGCCGGACCAGTAGCTCGCGACGGCGAATTCGTCGCGGCAGCGCCAGAGATACCACGACCGGTCGACGAACAGGCCGTCGCCTTCGGGCAGCGGAACGGTCATCGCCTGCGTGGCGAACAGGCGCGCAGATGCGAAGCGCCGCGCCTCGCGGCAATAGCGCGCGAGTTGCCCCAGTGCCTCGCCACCACGTCGAGGCCGCTGCTCGAACGCGCGCAGATAGCGCTCGACGACTTCTCCGGCCGGATGCTGCAGCTTCTCCGCCAGCAGCGCCGACGAGTACAGCGAGAACCAGATTTCCTCCTCCCATCCGCCCATCGCGGCGCGGCGCTCGTAGCAGGCCAGCGCGGCCTCGTTCTGCCCGCTGTCGCGGTAGCTCTGCGCGAGGTAGAACGTGTAGCGCGTGTTGTCCGGCTCGTCGCGCAGCGCGGCCTCGAGCACGCGCGCGTCCTGTGCGTACTTGACGTGGACGTCCTGCTGGCTGCGCGCGCCGTCGCTGTGGACCTGCACGATGGGCCCGTGCAGGGTGGGACGTTCGATCGGGCGGTCGCACTCGAGGTATTCGTGCAGCACGCCGACCCATCGCCACGGCAGGCGGCTGTCGATCAGGCAGACGCGGTCGTAGCGCACGTTGTCGTAGTCGACGCGCAGGGCATAGGCGTCGGCTTCGAGCGTCGGCCGCTCGAATCCCTCGGGCAGTCGCAATACTTCGTCGGCGTCGATGGTGAAGAGGTAGTCGCCCTGTCCGCGCGCCAGCTCGATCGCCTCGCTGCGGTTGTGGCCGAAATCCCTCCACGGGCGCTCGTGCAACTCGCCCGGCACGTCGGCGAGCAGCCGGCGGATCAGGTCCTGCGTGCCGTCGGTCGAGCCGGTGTCGACGATGACCCAGCGGTCGATGAAAGGGCGCACCGAGGCGAGGCAGCGCGCGATGACGTGCGCCTCGTTCTTCACGATCATATTCAGGCAGATGCGGCTCACGCGGATTCCCCCCTTGCAAGGGCGCGAGGCTAGCAGCGCGGCGCCCGTGCGGCGAGGCTGGAAACTTTCCGCCGCGGCGCGGATCGAAGCGCGGATCGGATCACGAGGAGAGGCGCATGCGTTCGCGCGGATGCATCGGGGCGATGATGGCCATCGCATGCGCGCTCGGCGCGAGCGACGCGCTCGCGGCGCGTTCCGGGCGCGACGGTGCCGATCCGGCGACGACCGCGCTGGACCGCGTCGTCGCCGACGCTTGCGGCAAGTCCGTCGTCCTGCTCGGCGAGGACAACGCGCACGGCAGCGGCCTCACGCTGGACCTGAAGGTGCGGCTGGTCCGGCGCCTGGTCGACGAGTGCGGCTTCTCGGCCGTGCTGTTCGAAAGCCAGGTCTACGACTTCCTGTATCTGGACGCCGCCTACCGGGCGCGGCGGGCGACGCCGGAGCAGCTCGCCGACGCGGTCGGCGGCCTGTGGTCGACGGCCCGAGGCTTCGACCCTCTGGTGGACTACCTCCACCGCCAGGCGACGGCGGGCAAGGTGCGCCTGTTCGGCCTGTCGCCGATGCTCGGCGAAGCGATGGGGCTGTATGCGCAGAAATACCTCGCGTCCGACGTCGGGCGCCTGATCCGCCCGCCCTTCCGCGACGGTTGCGTCGAGGCGATCCGCCGGCACGCGAACTGGACCTACGACGACGCGCATCCGTACGGCCCGGAGGTCGGTGTGCAGCTGGCGTCGTGCGCCAACGCGACGCGCTCCGGCATCGACCATTCGACCGACGCGCGGCTGGCCGGCGCGGAGGCGAGCCTGATCGCGGACAACCTCAGCCGCATGGCATCGACGATCGGCGCCAGCGACCTCGAAACCGCGAACATCCGCGACCGCGCGATGGCCGAGAACGCGCAATGGGCGCTGGCACGGCTGCCGAAGAAGGCCAAGGCGATCGTCTGGTGCGCGACCGTGCACGCCGCCAAGGACATGCCCGAGGCGGCCAAGGCGCGCGTGCCGATGGGCTCGTACCTGCACCGGACGCTCGGCGATCGCATGATGGCGGTCGGCTTCACCGCGCTGTCGGGGAGCCTCGCGCGCTTCGGCAGCCCGCCGTTCGAACTGCCGGCGTTGCCGGCCGACGCGCTCGAACGTCGCGCGCTGGACGGCCGCGATACGCCGCTGGCCTACCTGGACCACGAGCAGCTCGCCGCACTCGGAACGATTACCGCGCGACCGCTGGATTCCACGCGCCCGCAGTTGGCGGACTGGAGCGGCGTGGTGGACGGACTCCTCGTGCTGCGCACGGAGCGGCCGGTCGAGCGCATTCGTCCTGCCGTGCCGCGGCAGACGGCGCTTCCCTAGCGCCGCCGGCCGGCCGGTTGCGGACGCCTCGAACAACCTCGTCATTCCCCTTGCGGGGATGACGACCTTCGAGGCCGTCCGGGAGTCCTCCTATTGCAGGCTGACGCGGCGGCGGTTGTCGCCGGACACGCGGTCGACCAGCTTGTTGTAGGGATCGATGCCGGCCTCCCACGGTTCGCCGTCGACGGTGATCGTGATCGTGCTCTCGCCGTCCGCGATCGCGCGCTTCTCCAGGAACAGGACCTTCTGGTTGCGTTCCTTGCCGTCGGGCGAGCGCGCGAAGATCCCGATGTCGATCGGCTGGTCGATCGCCGCCTTCGTTTCCTTGCCGACGCCGTCGGTGTGGACCTTGGCGGCGTGCAGCGTCAACGTCACGTCGTAGCGGCCGTCGTCGCGCTTCTTCGCGGTGGCCTCGGTCACGCGGTTGTCGAACACCGTGATCTTCTCGAACAGGTCCTCGATCAGCGACGACCAGGACGAACCGGCCTCCTCGCGCAGGTCGGCGAGGAAGTCGCGCGTCGTCGTGTACGGCGGCAGCTGGAACGCCGTCTCGCGCACGTAGCGCGCCATCGTGCGATCGACCACGGCCTCGCCCAGGTAGTCTTTCAGCGCGTACATCACGACCGATCCCTTGCGGTAGTGGATGTAGGGCTGGTTCTCGTTGAGCGCGAGCGGCAGTTCCTCGACGACTTCGCCGCCGCGCCCGCTCAGGTAGCGGTCCAGTTCGTACTTGAGGAACTTGTGCATCTGCGCGGCGCCGTATTCCTTCTCCTGCACCATCAGCGCCGAATACTGCGCGAAGGTTTCGTCGAGCATCGTCGCGCCCTGCACGAACGCCGGGATGACCTGGTGCGCCCACCACTGGTGCGCGACCTCGTGCGCGGTCACGTAGAACACGTAGTCGATGTCGTCCGGATCGCGCAGGTCGGCGATGAAGCCGATCGACTCGGAGAACGGCACGGTGTTGGCGAAGCTCTGCGCGAACGACTCGTAGCCGGGGAATTCGAGCACGCGCAGCTGGCGGAACTGGTACGGCGAATACGCCGCGCTGAAATGCTCGAGCGACTTCTTCGCCGAGTCGATCATGCGGTCGACGTTGTAGGCGTGCTTCGGATCGTAGTAGACCTCGATCGCGACGTCGTTCCAGCGGTCGCGCCGCACTTCGTAGCGCGCCGACTGGAACGAGAAGAAATCGAGGATCGGCTTGTCCATCTTGTAGTGGAAATAGCGCCGCCCGTTCTCGCTCCATTCGCGCTCGAGATAGCCCGGCGCGATCGCGATCTGGTCCGGCACGGTCGACACCGTCGCCTCGAAGTTCACCCAGTCGCCGTCGCGGCCGAGCAGGTTGAACTCGCGCGCGGCCTCGTCGTCGATCTTCGGCATGCGCGGCAGCGGCGGCAGGTCGTACTTGCGGCGGTCGTTGCGGTCGGCGAGCTGGCCGTTCTCGTCGTAGCCGAAGTGCGGGAACGCCTCGCTGTTGAGGAAGGTGCCGTTGTCGACGACGCGCGTGTCGTCGGGCGCGTTGCGGATGCCGCGGCTCCAGTACTGCAACGTGAAGTCGAACGGCATCGACGCGCCCGGCGCGAGCGGTTCCGCCAGCCGGTAGATCGTGTAGCCGTGCACTGCGTCGGCACGGACCACCTCGTGCGGCGCGAACACGGCCTCGACCAGCGTGACGTCGGCCGGCACGCGCACGTGCAGGTCGGTGATCGGCTGGTCCGTCTTGTTGCGGAGGACGTAGTGGCCGCGCACGTCGACCCTGCGCTCGTGCGGATGGATGTCCATGTCGACGCGCACGTCGGCGATCTTCGGCTGCGGCAGGTCCTTGTACTGGCGGTACCGGCGTTCGTAGTCCGCGCGGCGCTCCTTGGCGAGGTCGGACGGCACGTAGCGGTTGAGTACGGTGGTCTGGTGGAACAGGAAGGCGCCGACCGCGGCGAAGCCGAGCAGGGAGGCCGCGAGGACGGCGCGCGACGGCAGGCCGAAGCGCTGCAGCGCCGTGCGCGTGCGCGGCTTCCAGCCTTCCGTCGTGCCGCGCGCCCAGTACAGCGCGGCGAGGACGAGCAGCGCGATCGCGAACAGGCCCCAGTACGCGCGGAACCACAGGTGTCCGGCGAGGAAGTGGCCGTAGCCGTTCATGTCCGAATACGGCGCCTCGGGGCCGGTGCCGTAGTTGTACAGGTGGTGATCGAAATGCAGCTGGTCGAGCGCGATTCGGCTGACGAAGTACAGCAGCACCAGCAGGTAGCCGAGGAACTTGTTGTTCGCGATCGACTGGAAGAACAGCGCCAGCGCGGCCAGCAGCAGGAAGCCGAGCGTGTTGAGCGCGAGGTTGGACAGGTACAGCCCCGGCTCGATCGGCACGCCACCGACCGCGAGCTGGTAGATCACGCAGATGGCGATGCCGCCGAGCAGGAACAGCACGATGACCGACGCCAGCGCGGCGAGCTTGGACAGCAGCGGGATCCAGTCCGGCATCGGGAAGGCGTCGACGACCGAACTCATGCGGTGCGAGCGCTCGCGCCAGACCAGTTCGCCGGCGTAGAACGCGACGATGATGATCAGCAGCCAGTTGTAGGCGCCGTCCATCACCTCGGTCATCAGGTGCGTGACCGGATACACCTTGGTACCGAACATCTGGTTGCTGAAGGCGAGGCTGCCGCCGAGGTTCATCAGGCCGAACGCGAGCATGACGAGGAAGGCCACGCCCCCGATCACGCCGCGCGTGTCGAACCAGGCCAGGTGCAGCCATTGCGTGAAACGGGCGCGCGCGTCGGTGCGCGAGACGACGGCCGGCACGTGGATCGGCGCGGGCGCGGCATCGACGGCATCGGCCGATGCCGGCTTGCGCGCGCGCTTCCACAGGCGCAGTCCTTCGCGGTCCGCGCGGAACAGCGCGAACGCCGCGCCGAGCATCGCCAGCGAGATCGCGCCCCACACGGCGCGGTTGGCGAGCAGCACGCCGCTGACGCCGGGCAGCCGCAGGTTGCGGTCCTCGGCGGTCCAGTACTGCGTGATCAGCCCGATCGCGCGCGACGCGAACGGATCGATCATCGCGCCGAGTTCGCGGTGGTCGAGCGTGCGCGAGGCGACCATCGCGATCTGCCACAGCACGAAGAAGGCGATGACGCCGATGTAGGTCTTCAGCATCGAGCGTGTCAGCGTCGCCAGCAGGAACAGGAACGCGGCGATGAAGAACAGGTTCGGCAGCACGACGACGCCGAAGGCGTAGACGTAGGCCTGCAGGTTGGTCGGGCCGAGGCGGTCGGGGTCGACCCAGGGCATCCAGACGCCGGTCACCAGGCCGAGCGCGACGGCGAGCATGACGCCGACGGACGCGAGCCAGCCGGCGGCGAAGCGGCCGCCGAGGTAGGCCTTGCGCGACATCGGCGTGGCGAAGAACAGGTCCGCCGTGCCGGCGTCGAAGTCGCGCAGCGCGGCACCGGCGACGAACACCGTGATCAGGAACATGCCGATCAGGGTGAAGCCGGTCAGCAGGCTGACGACGACCGTCGGCGCGTTGCGGTGCACGTTGCCGATGCCGCCGCCGATCGTGATGCTGTCCGAGCCGGCGGCGGCGAACGCGAGCGCGCCGAACGCGACGGCGATCAACCAGAACAGCGGGCTCCTGAGCTGCTGGCGCAGCTCGAAACGCAGGATCTCGAAGAACATCGGCGGGTCCTCAGGCGGCGCGCGCGGTGTGGCGGCGCAGTTCGCCGAAATAGACGTCCTCGAGATCCGGATCGACCGCCGCAAAGCCCTCCTCCGGCCGGGCGTCGGACAGCACGTGGATGATCGTGCGGCCGCCGACCAGCCGCGTCGACAGCACGGTCATCTGCTGCCGGTACCGCTCCAGCTCGCCCTTCGGCACCTCGCGGCGCCAGACGCGGCCGTCGAGTGCCTGCACGGTCGCGTTCGGCTCGCCGCTCAGGAGCACCTGCCCCTGCGCGATGATCGCCATGCGCGGGCAGAGGTCGGTCACGTCCTCGACGATGTGCGTGGACAGGATGACGACGACCTTCTCGCCGATCTCGGCCAGGAGGTTCAGGAAGCGGTTGCGTTCCTCCGGATCGAGCCCGGCGGTAGGTTCGTCGACGATGACCAGGCGCGGATCGCCGAGCAGCGCCTGGGCGATGCCGAAGCGCTGGCGCATGCCGCCGGAGTAGGTGCCGAGCTTGCGCTTGCGCACGTCCCACAAGTTGACCTGGCGCAGCAGCGCCTCGACCACGGCCTTGCGTTCGCCGCGCGCGACGATGCCCTTGAGCACGGCGAAATGATCGAGCAGCGCTTCGGCGCTCACGCGCGGGTAGACGCCGAACTCCTGCGGCAGGTAGCCGAGCAGGCGGCGCGTCGCCGTCTTGTCGGCGAGCAGGTCGCGACCGTCCAGCGAGATCGTGCCGCTGTCGGGGTCCTGCAAGGTCGCGATCGTGCGCATCAGCGTCGACTTGCCGGCGCCGTTCGGGCCGAGCAGTCCGAACATGCCGGTCGGAACGTCGAGCGACACGTCACGCAGCGCCTGCACGCCGTTGCCGTAGGTCTTGGACAGGTGGCGGATCGACAGCATCGCGGATCTCCCCGTGGGCGATGGTTGGACAACTGCGGTGGCGCCACGCTAGCCGGAGGCGATACCGGCGGCATGCGCCGCAAGTCACATCCGTGATCCTCGGGTCCCTGGTCGTGCGCGTTGCAGCCACGGACGGGCACGACCACCCGCGGGACCGGTGGTGGCCGGAGTCCGCGGCGGCGCGTCCCCGGATGCGATCCACTTCGAGCGGGAGGATTCCATGAAGCCGATACAGCCTTCGAATCCGGCGGGCGGTTCGCCTGCCGGCGAGTCCGCCGATCGCGGTCGGCGCGAGGTTCTGCGCCGGGTCGCCGCAGGCGCGCTGGCGCCTCTCGCCGCAGTCCCGTTGGTCGGCGGCGCGCAGGACGTTCCCGTCCATCCTCCCCTGCCAGGGACGATCCGGCCGTTTCCGGACGGTTGCGGGAACGGCCGCCTGGTGGATCCGCGACAGGACGCGACGGCGCCATTCCTGGATCCGTTCAACGACATCAAGGCCGTCTTCGACGCCGGCGTCAGTCTCATTCCCGGTATCGGCGGTCCCCTGCGCATCTTCATGGACCTGTTCTGGCCGAGCGACCAGCCGGACATGGCGGCCATGCTGCTCGCACGCGTGCAGAGCCTCATCGACACCGCGATCCAGAAGACCGTGCTGGACGGTCTCGCCGACCAGCTCGGCCGGCCCGCCGGCGCGACCACGCCGGCGACGGGGCTCAACGGGGCATTGGCGATCTACGCATCACAGGTCAAGGCGTTCAACGAGAACGCGAGCGCCGAGAACCGGGACACGGTCAAGAACGGCGCGATGACGCTGCACACGGTGTTCACCGGGATGGCGGGCAGCTTCGCGCCGGCGACGGAGCCCTTCGCGGACTGGCAGCCGCAGGTGCTGCCGTACTTCGCGCAGTTCGCGAACCTGCATCTGGTGTTCCTGCGCGATCTGGTCTGGCACGGGCCGGCCAGGGGCGCCGGCGGCAAGCCGGGCTACGGATTCGACGACAGCGGGCCCGGCAGCACGATGGACCAGTTCCGCCAGTACTTCCACGACACGCGCGCGCAGTACGTCGCCTATGCGACGCAGCAGCTGGCGGCGATCGCGACCGATCTGGAGAGCCACTACCAGTCGCAGCGGAGCAACTACGAGGACGACAGCCCCACGATGCTGGAGGAGTACATCGAGGTGGCCACCGGCGCCTGGTCCGCGAAGAAGAAGCAGAACGTGACCAACAGCCAGATGATCCACCTGGCACGGGACTACCGCGACCTGTGGCAGGTCATGGACGATCCGGGCGGCGGTCGCGTGCGCCTGACGCGGGAGCTGTACTACGGGCCTTACGGAGCGCCCGACCTGCAGGACATCGGATTGCCCGGCGACGGCTCGGGTTCGCCGCCGGACGTGCCGTCGCCGCCGGCCTCGCCGGATAGCCCGCTGGTCTACGTCGCGGCCTCGACCGGTGCGCACATCACGAAAGGCGGCCGCAACTTCAACTTCCCGAGCGCCGTCACGACGTTCCGCGCGGGCGACGCCGTGAACCTGCCGCCCTACAGCAGCTACGGCATCTCGCTCGCGGAGCAGTGGGGCGGTCCGATCGTCGGCATCACGGTGGTGACCGGCCACTACGCCAGCCGTACCTCGAATCCGTTCTCCAATTTCGACAACACCGCCGGCTACCTCGTGAGCAAGCTGCAGTTCACGCAGAAGAACGGTTTCGTATCGGCGACGACGGGTGCCAACGGCACCGGCTGGGAAATGAAGGGCTACCAGACCGAAGTGGTCGACGTGCCGTCGGGCCACATGCTGTCGGGCGTCTTCGTTCCGAGCACGGTGTACGAGCTGTATCGCAGCCTCGGAAAGACGCCGACGAACCTGACCTACCGGAGCGTCGGCAGCATCACGTTCGGCATCCGCATGATCGACCCGGACCTGCCGCTGACGTTGCCGGTGATCGAGAGCCTGTACGTCACGAACGAGGCCCTGAGTCTCGACGACGTCCACCAGGCGCTGGTGCAATCGCATCGGCACAAGGGCGCGGCGGTCACCGCGGACAGGGCGGCCGCGCTGCGTGCGGAGATCGACGCCGCGTGGGACCGCAACCTGTGGGACGAGCAGCGCAGGATCTTCTGGCTTCGCGTGGAGGCTGCCGCGCGGGCGGCTGCGCGCTGAGTCCGGTCGCCGCTCCCGGGAATCCGGGCGACCGCCTCAACGGAGGCCCGCGTTCGCGGGCATGACGACGCAAGGAGTGGCCGGACCTTCCCGAAAAGACCGGGCGTCGCGAGGGCGGCGCCCGATGTAGGTCACTTCCACTCGTACAGCGTGAAGTACACCGGCGAGACCGGGCCTTCCTTCGGGTCGCGCACGAGCCGGCCGCTGCCGTCGTCGGCGTAGAAGGTCTGGGTCGGGCCCTGGGGCTGGCGGATCTTGATCATCCACACGCGGCCGTTCTGGCGATATTCCTCGATCGTGTCATCGCCTTGCTTGCGCGTGGTGATCTCGCTGGCGGCCACGCGCTCGGCGGCGGCGGCGCGATCGCGCGAGGCCTTGTCGCGGACGAGGCGTGAATCCGGCTTGGGCAGCGGAGCGAGCGGGTCGTCGCTGGACTGGGGAGCCTCCGCGGCGGCGGCCGCGTCCTGGGCGTTCGGGGCCGCGGACGCATCGACGCCCGGATCATTCAGTCCGGGAGGGGGTGGAACCTCGGCCTTCGCGGCTTTGCCGTCCACCGCCCCGGCATCCAGGCTGAAGCACGCCGTGGCGAGTGCGACGGAAAGAAGCATCAGACGTGCATTCGTTTTCATTGAGGACTCCTCGCTCTCTGCCGCAGAGCCTACCAGACTGGTCGTTGCCACGGCCGTGTTCTTCGACCGGACGCAGTACGAAAACATGCCGCCGTCCGGCCGCGTTCCCAAGTCCGCGTCGCCGGCGATGCCCACGGCATTCAGCCGGCGGATCGCCCCTTGGGTGTTCCGCCGGTTCGTGGCACGGAATTTCCCGGCGAACCGGCATTCGGACGGCGCTGCGAGCACCAGCGCGGGCAGGCGCGGAGCCGATGCATCCCCCGATTGGGGTTCTTCGCCCGTTTCCGCGTAACGGGACGACAAACCGACCGAGGAAATGACATGAACCTGCGTCCGCTGGACGTCGCCTTGCTGGCCTTGTGCGTCACTTCGTGCGCAGCCGTTCCGGCGGCGGCGCAGATCCTCCGGCTGCCCCCCGTCGACGCCCCCGCGTCGGTCGAGGCGCCGATGCAGGTGACGCCCTGGTACAACGGCGCCATCACGAGCATCGGCACCGTCCAGTACTGCCTCAGCAATCCGCCGATCTTCGCGACCCGCGTGATGGGCTATGCCGGTTTCAGCCATCCGCCGCCGGACTTCACGCCGGCGCTCGGCGAGGTGTTCTACACGCACGTGCTGCTCGGCCATCCCGGCAATCCGTGCACCGGCAGCGCGGTCGGCCTCGAACTGATCCTGCCGCCGGGCGTGCAGATCGCCAACTCGCCGGACAATCCGGTTTTCTGCTACTCGATGGTGCCCAACCCCTCCAATCACCTCATCAACCTCGACACCGATCCCGACTACGGTTGCCCGACGAGCTTTCCGCTGGGGCTCGAAGGCTACGCCGTCCGCCCGCTGCGCGGCGGCCTCAACCACAGCGGCGCGTGGGGCATGCACATGGGCTTCTATCTCGAAATCCTGGTCCCGCTGCGCGCGACGCAGGTGCAAACCGGCAGCAACAAGATCGTCTGGCGCGTGAATCCCGACGTCGGCGTGGTCGGCTATCCGCAGGTGCCGGTGTTCGCCAACGGCGACGTGATTTTCCGCGACGCGATGGAGAACAACCTGCTGAATCTCGACCTCTGCACGCTCACCCCGACTCCGCAGGGCTGTTGAACGGTTCGGGAAACCGTTCCTGTACCAGGATGCGCCGGAGCGTCGCGTATGCCAGGGGGCGATGCGAATCGAAGTGCGTGCGCCCTCGGGCGGCCCGGCTCCGCGCGACCGTTTTCCCGGCGGTGATAGCTTTCGTCGCCGTGCTTCGTAATGGCGGGCTTTCCGATGGATTCCCGCCATGCCGAAGCCGACCTTCTCCACGTCGCTCGTCGCGTTCCTGCTCGCCGCCGCGGTGCCCTGCCTCGCGCGATCGACCACCGTCGCTGGCGTCGAGGCGCCTTCTTCGATCGGCGCGCTCTCGGCCGAGGTGCCGATGCAGGTGCTGCCCTGGTACAACGGCGTGTTCCAGAACATCGGCACGAACTGGGCTTGCGCCAGCGATCCGCCGATCTGGCAGGTGCGCGTGGCCGGCTATGCCGGGTACAGCCTGGTCCCGCCGGATCGCACGCCGGCGGTCGGCGAGGTGTTCTACACGCACCTGGTGCTGAGCCACCCCGGCAATCCCTGCGGAGGCAGTGCGATCGGCATCGAGCTGCTGTTGCCGGCCGGGGTCGAGACGGCCAACTCGGAGGCGAACCCGGCGTTCTGCTTCGCGGTATCCGGTACCAACAACCGCCTGTTCGACCTCGGCAACGACAGCGGCTATGGCTGTCCCCAGGCCTACGCACAAGGCTTGGAGGGGCTCGCCGTGCGCGCGCCCCGCGGCGGCATCGGCGGTGGCGCATGGGGCCTGGGGCAGGGCTTCTGGCTGGAATTGCTGGTTCCGCTGCGCGCGACGCAGGTGCAGTTCGGCGACAAGAACATCACCTGGCGCGTGAATCCGGATCTCGGCGTGGTCGGCTATCCGAAGGTGCCGTTGCTCGTCAATGGCGACGTGATCTTCCGCGATCCGATGGAAGGCAACGTGCTGATGCTCGACATCTGCGGCATCACGCCGACGCCGATCGGGTGTTGATACGGGAGACGCGAAAGCCAAGCTCGCACGCCGCAACGCTTTCCGTCTCCCGCCTCCCATCCCGCCGTTGCAATGCCGGCGGGCGCGCGCCAAGCTGCGGGCCCGCTGCCGCTCCCCGTCGCCATGCCCGCTCCGCGCCTCGTCCTCATTGACGGTTCTTCGTATCTCTATCGCGCATTCCACGCACTGCCGCCGCTGACCAACGCGGCCGGCGAGCCGACCGGCGCGCTGTTCGGCGTGGTCAACATGCTGCGGGCGATCCTCAAGCAGAAGCCCGACTACGCGGCCTTCGTGCAGGACGCGCCGGGACCGACCTTCCGCGACGCGCTGTACCCGGCCTACAAGGCGACGCGGCAGGCGACACCGGACGACCTGATCGCGCAGGTCGAACCGATGATGGCGGTCGTGGCCGCGCTCGGCTTCCCGATCCTGCGCGTCGACGGGGTCGAGGCCGACGACGTGATCGGCACCCTGGCGCGGCGCGCCGTCGCCGACGGCATCGAGGTCGTCGTGTCGACCGGCGACAAGGATTTCGCGCAGCTCGTCGAACCCGGCATCACGCTGGTCAACACGATGACGAACACGGTCACGGATGCCGCCGCCGTGGTCGAGAAGTTCGGCGTGCGCCCGGACCAGATCGTCGACTACCTCGCGCTGATGGGCGACAGCGTCGACAACATCCCCGGCGTCGAGAAGTGCGGGCCGAAGACCGCGGCCAAATGGCTGGCGGAGTACGGCAGCCTCGACGGCGTGATCGCGAGCGCGGACAAGGTCGGCGGCAAGATCGGCGAGAACCTGCGCAAGGCGCTGCCGCAACTGCCGTTGTCGCGCACGCTGGCGACGATCAAGACCGACGTGCCGCTGGCCGAGGGGCCGCGTGACCTGGCGCTGCGCGAGCGCGACGTCGACGCCCTGCGCACGCTGTACAAGCGCTACGAATTCAACGCGGCGTTGAAGGAGCTGGATGCGGCCGGCGCTTCCACGCCGGCACTCCCGCCGACGCGGGAGTCCCTTGCGGAGGATTCTGGCGCGGAGAGCGGAATGGGTTCCCGCGTATACGGAAATGACGGTGAAGGGGTGGCCGGTCACGACGATGCGCTGTCCGGCCCCGGCGAGTACGAACTCGTCACCACGCAGGAGCAGCTGGACGCATGGATCGAGCGCCTGAAGGCCGCCGAGCTGATCGCGTTCGACAGCGAGACGACCTCGCTCGACCCGATGCTCGCCGAGGTCGTCGGCCTGTCGTTCGCCGTCGAGCCGAAGCGCGCCTGCTACATCCCCCTCGGCCACGACTATCCCGGCACGCCGGCCCAGTTGCCGCGGGAATCGGTATTCGCCGCGCTCAGGCCGATCCTCGAGGACGCACAGCGGCGCAAGCTCGGCCAGCACGCCAAATACGACGTCAACGTGCTGTCGAACGCCGGTGTCGCCGTGCGCGGCGTCGCGCACGACACGATGCTCGAATCCTACGTGCTGCATTCGACCTGGCGGCACGACATGGACACGCAGGCCAGGCGCGTGCTCGGTTACGAGACGATCCACTACGAGGACGTCGCCGGCAAGGGCGCCAAGCAGATCCCTTTCTCGCAGGTCGACGTCGACACCGCCTGCCGGTATGCCGCCGAGGATGCCGACGTCACGTTGCGCCTGCACCTCGCGCAGTGGCCGAAGTTCGAACACGAACCCCGCTTGCGTGCGGTCTACGAGGCGATCGAGATGCCGCTGGTGCCGGTGCTCGCGCGCATGGAGCAGCGTGGCGTGCTGATCGACACGGCCGCGCTGAAGCGGCAGAGCCACGAACTCGCGCGGCGCATGCACGAATTGACGGAGCGCGCGTATGCGCTCGCGGGCCGCAGCTTCAGCCTCGATTCCACCAAGCAGCTCGGAGCGATCCTGTTCGACGAGCTGAAGCTGCCGGTCGCAGTGAAGACGCCGGGCGGGCAGCCTTCGACGAACGAGGAGGCGCTGGAGGCGATCGCCGACCAGCACGAGTTGCCGCGCGTGATCCTCGACTACCGTGGCCTGGCCAAGCTGCGCAGCACCTACACCGAGAAACTCGCCGAGATCGTCAACCCGCGCACCGGTCGCGTGCACACCAGCTATGGCCAGGCGACGGCGGCGACGGGGCGGCTGTCGTCCTCGGATCCGAACCTGCAGAACATCCCGATCCGCACCGAGGAGGGCCGGCGCATCCGCCAGGCCTTCGTCGCGCCCGAGGGCTGGCGCGTCGTCGCGGCGGACTACTCGCAGATCGAGTTGCGCATCATGGCGCACCTGTCCGGCGACGCCGGCCTGCTCGCCGCATTCCACGGCGGCCAGGACGTGCACCGAGCGACCGCTGCCGAGGTGTTCGGCGTGCCGCAGGGCGACGTCGACGCCAACCAGCGCCGTGCCGCGAAAGCGATCAATTTCGGCCTGATGTACGGCATGAGTGCATTCGGCCTGGCGCGCCAGCTCGGCGTGTCGCGCGGCGAGGCGCAGGACTACATGGCGCGCTATTTCTCGCGCTATCCGGGCGTCGCGACGTTCATGGAGGAAACGCGCGAGAAGGCGCGCCGCGACGGTTACGTCGAGACGCTGTTCGGTCGCCGCCTGTACCTGGACTACATCAACTCGCGCAACCAGGCGCAGCGCGCCGGCGCCGAGCGTGCCGCGATCAACGCGCCGATGCAGGGCACCGCCGCCGACATCATCAAGCGCGCGATGATCGCGGTCGACGGCTGGCTGCTCGACCGCGCCGACCGCGCCCGCATGCTGATGCAGGTGCACGACGAACTCGTGTTCGAGGTACGCGAGGATGCGGTCGAGGCCGTCGTCGCCGGCGTGCGCGAGCGCATGTCCGCGGCGGCGGACCTGTCGGTGCCGCTGGTCGTCGACGTCGGCGTCGGGGCGAACTGGGACGAGGCGCACTGAGTCGCGCATTGCGGCGGGTATCGCCCCCGACGGGGCCGGCGCAGGTCGCCGGATCCGCGCGGGATTTCGTGCGCGGGGCGTTCGGTTCTTCCGCATGGATCCGCGTGCGGCAGCGGTGGGCTACGGTGGCCGTTCGCGCCAGGGCAGGCGAAGTGGCGAGCCGAGTCGCCTGAATCCCGCGCGCGGTGCGACAGTCGTCGGATTGGCGGCATGGGTGCGAGGTGTGGAGCCATCGACACCGCGATGCCGGACCTCGTGCGATCGGCATGCACGAATTGGCGCCCGATCGCGCGCGCCTGGTCGGCAGCGGACTCACTATCTCCCTGCGATCGTCTTCGATGCCGCCGGGTGCCGTACCGAAGGTTCGATCTCGTCCGTGCCGAGGCCGATACGCCGCCGGCGGGTTCTTGAAGTGCGGACGGCCGCTACGATCTTCCTTCACCTTGATTTCCAAAGGGGAACGGCGTGACCGTCCTGCCGGAATGAACGGTCGATAAACGAACACGGGAGGACCCTGGAAACTTTTCGCCTCCGTCCCGATCTATCTCATCGGGCGTACGCAACGGCGCCCCCGGTTGCATTCACCTCCCTGGGTGCAACCCCGAGAAGGCCGGTCCCTCCCCAGACCGGTTTTCACCGCCCCGAGGGCTCCCCCTGGCCCTCGGGGCATTTTATTTTGTGCTTCCGGATACACCACGGCCGGGATCGCCATGATCCGATGGACTCGGTGCGGACGTGATTCCGCGACTTCGGCGGGTCGCACATCCGCCCGCCATGGTCGAAGTGCGACGCCGTTCGGGGGGCTTCTTCTTAGGCCATGGAGTCTTCGTCGTCGCGGCGGTATTCGAGAAGGTCGCCGGGCTGGCATTCGAGGTACTCGCAGATCTTCTCGAGCGTGGCGAAGCGCACGCCGCGTACCTTCGACGACTTCAGCAGGGACAGGTTCTGCTCGGTGATGCCGACGTAAGCGGCCAGCTCGCGTGACTTCACCTTGCGTCGCGCCAGCATCACGTCGAGATTGACGAGGATCGCCATGGCGCCTCAGACGATCTGCTCGTTGTCGGCGCTGAGCCGTTCCGCTTCCACCATCACATGTGCGATCAGCCACAGCAGGCCGCCGATCAGGACGATCCACAGGTCCGAGGTGAACAGCGTGAGGTGAGGAGGACCGAATGCGGCGGATGCACCGAGCGTGGACAGGAAGACAGGCAGCAAGCGCTGCACCAGCACGGAGACGACGAGCGCCAGGGCGAAGTTCCGGAGATGCAGCGCGGTGTCGGCGCTGAACGGGCGTTCTTGCTCGTAGCGCCGCAGCAGTCGCATGAGTTGGAGCAGGCCTGCGACCAGCACCGCCGCCGCCACCGTGTCGACCCACCAGCCCGGCCATCCCGCGTTGCGGGCGCTGCTCGCGTCGATTCCGAAACCGCCGAACCCCGTGGCGCCGCCGAGCACCGCCCAAGCTGCCACGGCGCGCGTCGCGCCGGTCGCAGCCATGGTTGCGAGCACCAGCCGGCGCGCGATGGCGGCATGCAACCTCATCATCGAAGAATCAAATTTCATCGTCATAGAGTATGTTATTATCGTTTTACGATAAATTCTTCTCTCACTTTAGCATGCTCCGCAGCCGTCTTGCCCGCGAAGCGGAGGCCGTTCGATGACGCCACGGATTCGCTCCCCCCTCGCCGCTCTCGTCGCGGAGCCGGTGATCTGCATCGCAGGCGCTCTGGCGATTCTTTCATCGTGGTTCCCGATGCGCGCGCTGATCGGGCTGGAGATGGCCACCGGGCACTGGATCAGCGCGACGCTGGTTGCCACCGGCGTGGTCGGTGGCCTCGCGGCACTGGCTGCATTGGTCGTCGGGCGCCAGTCCCCGGCCGATCTCGGGCTGCGTGGGCGCGACCTGTTACCGGCCGTGGGGGCGACCGTCGGCCTGTGGCTGGCGATGCAGGGGGCTGCCGTGATGGCGGCAGCGATCTCGGGCACGTCCGTGACGTGGCAGCCGGGCTGGTCGACGCAGGCGCTCGGGGGCGCCATGCTCGGGCCGCTGCTGGCCCAGCTCGTGGCGAACGCGTTGATGGAAGAGATCAACTTCCGAGGCTTCCTCTGGCCGCAACTTGCGCTGCGCCTGAAGACACGTGTAGGCGACAGGGCGGCATGGGCGGTGGCCGCCGTGGCCTCGCAGGCGATCTTCGCCCTGATGCACGTGCCGATCCGCCTCTACGGCGGCGCCGACGCTGCCACGCTGGCGGCGATGCTGGTGAACCTGTTCGCGATCGGCTTGGTGTTCTGCGTGGTCTACGCCGCGACGCGCAATCTCTTCGTCGTGGTCGGCTATCACGCCTTGCTGAATACGCCGACCCTGCTGGTGTCGTCGTCCGGCCCGGCACCGCAGACAGTAGCGACCGTGGCCGTTCTCGCGCTGGCCGCCGCCTGCGTGTGGCGCCGTCGCATTGCCGGGCGTCGCCTGCAG
>DBMH01000078.1 GCA_002297645.1 Rhodanobacteraceae bacterium UBA703
TGGAGACCCCGTTGGTCGAGAAGGTCCACTTGTCCACCACCGGCGCCTTGTTGAACAGCTGGGTGTACGCCTTGGAGAGGGTTTTGACCGTGATGTGATCCTCTTCCACCTTCCAGGTCGGGAAGTAGCACTCGGTCGGATAGACCAGACCGGTGTAGGCCGGACGGTCGTACTGGTACATGGAGACCTCGGCACCGGCGGCTTTCACTGCAGGCAGGGCGCGGATCTCGTCGAGCGCCCCGTGCCAGGTCTCGCCCCAGGTGAGACGGCGGTCGATGGAGACGGCGCAGCTGTCCGCCACGGCGCAGCGGCTTGGCGAAGTGAAGAAGATCTCGGAGACGGTCAGGGTGCCCTTGCCGAGGAAGTCGTCATGGCCGAGGTTGTGGCTGAGTTCCTGCAATTCACCTAGGATCGGGCCCATCTTGAAGATGGCGTTGTCACCGCGCTCCGGCGCGGAGCCGTGGCAGCTGACACCCTGAACTTCAACGCGGATCTCCATGCGGCCGCGCTGGCCACGGTAGATCTGGCAGTCGGTGGGCTCGGTACTGACCACGAACTCGGGGCGGATCTTGCTCTGCTCGATGATGTACTGCCAGCAGAGGCCGTCGCAGTCCTCCTCCTGCACGGTGCCGGTCACCAGCAGGGTGTACTCGTCTTCCAGCCCCAGATCCTTGATGATCTTGCCGGCGTAGACCATGGAGGCCATGCCCCCTTCCTGATCGGAGGCACCGCGACCGCCGATGATCTCGTGATCTTCCATCCCCTCATAGGGGTCGAAGGTCCAGTTGGCCATGTTGCCGACCCCCACGGTATCGATGTGGGCATCCATGGCGATCAGGTGCGGGCCGTGGCCGATATAGCCCAGCACGTTGCCCATGGGGTCGATCTCGACCTTGTCGAAGCCGACCTTCTCCATCTCCTGCTTGATGCGCAGCACCACCCGCTCTTCATCGCAGCTCTCGCTCGGGATGGCGATCATGTCGCGCAGGAACTGAGTCATCTCGGCCTTGTACTGGTAGGCCTTCTCCAACACCATTTCAAACGGAATTTGCTTGCTCATTGTGATTCTCCATAACAACTGAGAGTGCGCGGCCTGTTCGTCGGCAGCGCCCTGTGCCCGTTACCGCACCCCGTTGGCGAGGCGCGATCAATGCTTCAATTCGTGTCTCTGTTCTCGCAGGAATTAGTCACAGGCAGGGTGCTTGCCTTCCCACACCACTTCCCGGTAATGGGCCACGTCGGTGTCCCCTTCGGTGTTGATCACCAGCACCACCGACTGCTCATCGAGCCCCAGCCGGGCCATCAGCGCCGCGCGATCCGGGTGGTGACGCACCGCCGCCAGCACGCCGGTGCCGACCGAACCGGATTCGCCGGAGATGATGCGGGGATCATCGCCAAGGGGGTTGCCGAGCACGCGCATGCCGAGCGCCGAGACCTTGTCGTGACAGGAGATGAACTGGGTAGCGCAGCCGCGCAGCACCGGCCAGCCGAGGGGATTGGGTTCGCCGCAGGCGAGACCGGCCATGATGGTGCGCATGTCGCCCCCCACGTTGACCATCTCCCCCGCCACGCCGGAGCGGTAGATGCAGTCGGCCTGATCCGGTTCGACCACGATACTGTGCAGGTTCTTCGCCCCGAAGCAGTCCACCAGATAGCCGAGTACCCCGCCCGCCAGCGCCCCGACCCCGGCCTGCAGCAGCACGTGGGTGGGCTGCTTGATGCCCATGGCCTGCATCTGCTCGACCGCTTCGTCGGCCAGGGTGGCGTAGCCCTGCATGATCCAGGTCGGGATCCTGGTGTACCCCTCCCAGGCGGTGTCCTGCACTATGTACCAGCCGCGCTCCTCGGCCATCTTCATGGTCAGGCGCACTGTGTCGTCGTAGTTCATGTCGGTGACGATGCACTCGGCCCCCAGCGCCAGGATGTGGTCCACCCGCTCCTGGGCAGAGCCCTTGGGCATGTAGACCACCGCATGCTGACCCACCTGCTTGGCGGCCCAGGCGACGCCGCGACCGTGGTTGCCGTCGGTGGTGGTGGCGAAGGTCATCGGCTCCTTGATGGTGCGCTTGATGAGATCGAAGGTGAAATCCTCCACCGCCACCCCGTATTTTTCACAGAGCAGGTTGGCGATGGCGTAGACGCCACCCAACATCTTGAAGGCGTTGAGGCCAAAGCGTTTGGACTCATCCTTCACCAGGATGTTCTTCACCCCGATATAGCCGGCGAGCGCTGTCAGATCGCACAGGGGGGTGGGCTCATAACCGGCCAGTTTTTTATGAAAGGCGCGGGCCTTTTGCGCCTCGGTACGGGAAAACAGGGGCAGCGACTCACCGGTAAAGAAACGGTTATCGGCAATCTCCATCTTCAGGGAAAATTGGGACATGAATACCTCGCAAAGAGTCATCTCGCCGGGGATCATCGAGTGAAAAGCGCCCCGGGGAGAGAACCCGTGACAATAACTGCGTGATGACGACGGCCGGGCGGGACTTATTTCCCGCCCGGCCAGGCCATTATTTAACGCGTTTTTGCGCCTCTTTTATCAAGCCTTCGAGGGCGGCGCCCGGTGCCGAGAATTTACGGGCGACAATCATGGCGGCAATAATATAGGGCTTCCAGCTCGCCTCTTTATAAGTGGCGATCCGGTATTTCTCGAATACCCCTTCACTCACTTCCCCTTCCTTGCAGGAGACGCCGGAAATATCCGCCGGCAGGCAGTGCATATAGAGCGCCTCGCCCCCCTTGGTGAGGGCCATCATCTCTTCGGTGCAGTGCCAATCCTTGTGCTTGGCGTTCTGCGCCAGGCAATGCTGCTCCAGCTCTTTGAGGCCCGCATGGTCGTTGGCCCGCAGCAGCTCGGTGCGCTGCTCCATCACCTGATAGGGCGCCCAGGACTTGGGATAGACGATGTCGGCATCCTTGAACGCCTCTTCCATGGAGGTGACCTGACGAAAGCTCCCGCCGGAGGCCTTGGCATTCTCCTTGGCCACTTCGATCACGTCCGGGATCAGGTCATACCCTTCCGGGTGGGCCAGGGTCACATCCATGCCAAAGCGGGTCATCAGGCCGATGATGCCCTGCGGTACGGAGAGCGGCTTGCCGTAGCTCGGCGAGTAGGCCCAGGTCATGGCAATCTTCTTGCCCTTGAGGTTCTCGAGGTTGCCGAAGTGCTCCTGCAACCAGGCGAGATCAGCCATGGACTGGGTCGGGTGATCAATGTCGCACTGCAGGTTGACCAGCGCCGGGCGCTGGGGCAGTACCCCCTTCTCGAACCCTTCGTCGAGCGCGGCGCCCACTTCACGCATGTAGGCGTTGCCGGCGCCCAGGTACATGTCGTCGCGAATGCCGATGGCATCGGCGCAGAAGGAGATCATGTTGGCGGTTTCACGGACGGTCTCGCCGTGGGCAATCTGGGACTTGCCCTCGTCCAGATCCTGCTGGGTCAGGCCGAGCAGGTTGAGGGCGGAGGCGTAGGAGAAACGGGTACGGGTGGAGTTGTCGCGAAACACCGAGATGCCAAGACCGGTATTGAACAGCTTGGTGGCGATGTTTTCGGCACGCAGTCCCTTGAGGGCCTCGGCCAGTTTGAGCACCAGCGCCAGCTCCTGAGGGGTCTGCTCCCAGGTCAGCAGGAAGTCTTTTTCATGCAGGTTGGACTTGAGTTCATTGATCTCTTTGATTAACTGGTTCACTGCTTTCATCGTTAGCCCCAATCTGTTGATGAGAAATGCATTGCTCCCCTTCCACTCACAGGTCACCGAAACAAGGGCCATTGGGTGAGTTCATCGGTCAGCGTCAAATAAGGGCAATCAATAAGCGTGCCAACGCATAAATAAGCGGGAAATAACCAGAAAAGGTGTCTTGAATGTGAGCCTGCGCACAGCCTGAGGCTATATGGCACCCTGCCAAGTCAGGTGAGATAGCTTATGTTCAAGCTGATGGCTGCGCGCTACTGAAATAGCGCAAGAATAGTGTGAGAGAAGGCCAAGCCGGCCCTGATAATTATCACTCCGGCTATCACCGGCACCTGCCAATTGATAGAAAGCGGGGTCACATTCTCATAATGATAACGCCGCGATTGTCGGTCGCGGCGCGGTGAGGCGGGGCCGCCAGGCGACCCGAAGCGGGATCAGGCCTGCACGGCTATCTCGTACTTCTTTATCTTGCGATAGAGGGTGGCGATGCCGATCCCGAGTGCCTGGGCGGCCAGCTTCTTGTTGCCAAGGCGCAGCAGGGTCTCCTCTATCATCTGCTTTTCCATGTTCTCCAGCCCGTTTTCGCCAAGTGGCAGCGCCAACCCACGCTCGACCTGGCCGGTAGCCGACTCTGGCAGGCTTGCCTCTGGCAATGGCCAGTGCGCCCCCGTAGTCGGCACCGAGTTGCCAGCGGCAGGGCTGAGCGCAGGGTCGGCCAGCACGCCATGGGGATAAGGGGCGGGCGAGAGCGGCATGCGCGCGATCTGCGCCGTGCTCCGAGGCGGCTCGTCCGCCCCGCTGCGCTGGTTGCGCAGGATGTTGGGGGGCAGCAGGATGCTCTCGATCACCTCCCCCGCCTGCACCACGTTCACCAAGTACTCGATGAGGTTGCTGAGCTCGCGCACGTTGCCGGGCCAGCGGTAGCCCTCGAGCAGCGCCATTACCTCCGGGCTCAGCCCCGGATACAGCAGGCCGATGCGGCTGGTGTGCAGGTTGAGGAAGTAGTGGGTCAGCAGCGCCACGTCCCCCTCCCGCTCGCGCAGGGGCGGCAGAGTCATGGTTACGACCTTGAGCCGGTAGTAGAGGTCTTCGCGGAACCTGCCGTCGCGGATCATCGCCGGCAGATCCGCATTGGTGGCGCTGATCACGCGCACCTTCACCTGGCGCGTACGGCTCGAACCGAGACGCTCGAACTGGCCGCTTTCGAGCACGCGCAACAGCTTCGCCTGGCCGGCCAGCGGAAGATTGCCGATCTCGTCGAGGAACAGGGTGCCGCCGTCGGCGACCTCGAAACGTCCCTCACGCGCCTTGTTCGTCGCACCGGTGTAGGCACCGGCCTCGGCGCCGAACAACTCGGCCTCGATCAGTTCGGACGGCAGCGCTCCGCAATTGACGGTGACGAATGGCCCGCCTTTCGCCGACGAGTTGGCCTGCACGATGTCGGCGATGCGCTCCTTGCCGGCCCCGTTGGGCCCGGTGACCAGCACCGGAACGTCGGCGCGCGCGACCTGGCAGGCGAGTTCCACGACGCGCAGGGTCGCCGGCGAGGCGTACACGAGGCCGCGCAGGTCGTACCGTTCCTCCAGCGCGCGGCGGCGGCGGCGGTGTTCGTCGCGCATGCGCGTGACTTCGCGCGTCGCTTCCGACAGCTCAAGAAGGTTCTCGACCGTCGCCGACAGCTTGTGGTCGTCCCACGGCTTGCCGAGGTAGTCGGCGGCCCCCGCCTTGACCAGCTCGACGGCGGTCTCGAGATTCGTCCACGCCGTCAACAGCACGATGGGCAGATCCGGATGCTTCTCGCGGATCGCGCGGAACAAGGCGATGCCCTCGAGGCCCGACGTGGTGTCGTCCGTGAAGTTCATGTCCTGGACGACCAAGTCGATCTCTTCGCGCGCGAGCGTCGCCAGGCCTTCCTCCGGCGAGTGGGCGACCAGCGTGCGGATCTCGCGCAGGGACAGCAGCAGTTCCAGTGCCGTACCCACGGCGGGATTGTCGTCGATCACCAGGACGGTGCGCATGGATT
Source organism: Rhodanobacteraceae bacterium UBA703 (assembly GCA_002297645.1). Classification (GTDB taxonomy): domain Bacteria; phylum Pseudomonadota; class Gammaproteobacteria; order Xanthomonadales; family Rhodanobacteraceae; genus Dokdonella_A. Next base: position 5,716 of record DBMH01000078.1, read on the forward strand.
CCTTGCTGGTCTTGGGCGTGCGCATCCACGGGTCGGATGCGCGCCGGTGTCAAAAGGTTGCATCGAAACGGCGAAGAGTAGCCCCAGCCACCGCCCGGGCCTAGGGCCCTGCGGCGGTCCCCGCCCGATCCCGGGTGGAGGAAAGCTTCGGGCCGTAGTCCTGCAGGGTCGTCCAGAGGTTCTTCATCTGCCCCGCGAGGGCCTTCGTCATTGCGTCCTCGCCGCCGATGTTGGCGAGGAGGATGCGACCGAGGCCGGTCTTCGGATCGAATGCCATGAACGTGCTGACGCCGGGATCGCCGCCGTAGTGGGCGATCTCGCCGTCGCCGAGGAACATCCAGAAGATGCCCGAATTCGGATGCTTCGCGTCGACGCCCTTGGGCGGGCGCGCAGGATCGAACTGCGGCGCCAGCATCGCCTCGAACGACGCCGTGGCGAGCAGGCCGGAACCGCCGCGGCGACCGGCGATGACCTGCGCCAGGAAACGGCCGAGATCGGCGCACGACGTGTGCAGGCCGCCGTCCGGATACGTCACGAGACTGTAGGTCGGATATGGCTTGCCCTTCGCCTCGTACAGTGTCGCGTTGTCGTTCCGCGCCTCGTCCAGCGACCATCCGGACGAAGCCATGCGCGCCGGTTCGAGAATGAACTTGCGCGTGTAGTCCGCATAGCTCATCCCGGACTTCGCCTCGATCGCGTACCCGGCCAGCGCAGCGCCGATGTTGGAGTAGCCGAACGCCTCGCCCGGCGCGCTATCGGCGAAGTTCCTGCGGTCGTAGTAGCGCCCCTTCTGGTCGAAGTAGGCGACCAGGAATTCCTTCAACGACGTCCGCGGCGCCGCGGAGCGTTCGTAGGCCTTCTCGTAGACGGCGGCGCGGTCGACGATGCCGGAGGTGTGCGTGGCCAGCTGGCGCAGCGTGATCGGACGGTCGGGAAAGCGCGGATGGACGACCTTGAACGGCAGGACGTCATTGACGTGGGTGTCGAGCGTGAACAGTCCCTGCTCGACCGCCTTCATCAACGCGACGCCGATCAGGGTCTTGCTGACCGACGCGATGGGCTGCACGGTGTCCGCGGTGTAGCGCCGTTTCGCCGCGACGTCGGCGAAGCCGAAGCCGTTCTGATAGAGCACCCCGTCGGCGTCGACGATCGCGGCGCAGAAGCCGGGCAGATCGGACCGCGCCTGCTGCTGCGCCAACGCCTCGTCCAGCGTGTCCTTCACTCCGCCCGCGTGTGCGAGCAAGGGAAGCGCCGAGGAAACGAGGAAGGCGAGCACTCGCCGCGAAGCCCTCGAATTCTTGTGCGTCATGGGGTTGCCACTCCTCAGATGGACGGAAGCCGTCAGACGCTGCGCGTCGCCACCGCCGGCGGCACGCGCGAGGCGCGCAGCGCCGGGCCGAGCACGGCAAGCTGGCCGAGCGCCCACAGGCAGACGAAGCCGACCGGCACGTAGTACCACGGCAGCCGCGGCGACTGGAACGAGTGCATCAGCCACAGGCTCAGCGCGTAGGCGAGCACCCCGCCGGCGAGGAGCCCCATCGTCGTGATGATGAAGTTCTCGGTCTGAAAGTAGCGCAGGATGTCGAACTTCGTCGCCCCGAGCGCGCGGCGCGTGCCGATCTGCTTGGTGCGCTGGGCGACCCAGAAACTGGCCATGCCGACGATGCCGAGCGCGGTGATCCCCAGCAGCGCGACGATGACGGCGCCGAGGATGATCGCCATGGCGCGGTCACCGGCGTAGCCGTCCACGCGCACCTGCTCGATCGTGCGCACGCGGCCGATGATGCGGCTCGGGTTCGCCTCGATCATTTTCTGCTCGACCACCTTCATCACCTCGTCGCGCCGTCCCGGCTCGGCGCGCACGAGGTAGCGCGTGAAGCTGCCGTACGGAATGAAGGCCGGCACGAAGGTCGAGTTCTCGATGAAGTCGGCCGAGAGCCACGGCGTCTGCGCCCGTTCGACGATGCCGACGATCGTCGACGGCGGCCCCTCGTTGTCGTAGTAGACCTGCTTGCCGAGCGCGCCGCCTTCCGGGAACAGGCGGTCCGCCAGCGCGCGCGTGATGATGACGCTGACCGGTATCCCGCGATCGTTCATCGAACGGAAGACGACCTCCTCCGGCTTGAAGTCGCGCCCTTCGACCAGTTTCACGCCGTACGCGGAGAGTCCCTGCGCGTCGACCATGTACATGGCCGTGCTCGCGGTCGAGGTGCGCTGGTTGGGCTGCAGGCTGACGCCGGTGCTCCATCCGCCCTGGCTCATCGGCACCGAGATGACGCTGGTCGCCGCGGCGACGCCGGGCAGGCTGCGCAGCAGCTGCAGGTCGGCCTGCTGCACGCTCTTGGCGTCGAAGTTCTGGCCGAAGCCGGTGCTGCCGAGCCAGAACGTGTCGGTCTCGTTCATGCCGCTCGGGCGGTTCATGCGGTCGAGCCGCTCGCTGATGATGAACAGCGCGTTGCAGACGATCGCCAGCGTCAGCGCGACCTGCAGCCCGATCAGGATCATCGAGACCTTGCTGCGCATCAGCGCGGAGAAGATGGGACGGATTTCCATGGCTAGAGTCCGGGATAGGAGATTCGGGATTCGGGATCGGAAGACACGGAGCGGAACCGGCCGGCGTGGCCGAACTCCGCTCCCCGATCCCGGCCTTTCAGAGCTTCAGCTGCGCCGCCGGCTGCACGCGGCAGGCGCGCCACGTCGGATACAGGCCCGCCAGCACGGCCGAGACGATCGCCAGGACGATCGTGGTCGCGACCATCATCCAGTCGAGCGAGGCGACGGACTTGTACTGCGCGTACAACGCGCGCACGGCGACCAGGCCCAACGCCGTCAGCAGCAGGCCGAGCACGCCGCCGCTGACGCCGATCACGCCCGACTCGATGAGAAACTGCTTGAACACCTCGCGCCGGCTCGCGCCGAGCGCGCGGCGCAGGCCGACCTCACCGGCCTTGCGCGTGAACTTCGCCAGCAGCAGCCCGATCGTGTTGACCAGGCAGACGACGAGGAACGCGAAGCCGAGACCGGTCTGTACCTGCACGTCGCCGGAAACGACGCGCTGGTCGCGCATCCACTCCTTCACGTCGGGCAGTCGGTTGTTGAGCGGACGCGGGAAGCGGCCGAGTTTCTTCTGCTCGTTGACGTAGCTGTCGAGGAACGCCTTGTATTCGGCCAGGCGCGCCGGGGAATCGAGCTGCACCCACATCTGCACCCACACGCAGTCCGAATCGAGATAGGCCTCCCAGCCGGCGCCGGGCGCCTTCCAGCAACTGTTGTTGCCGGTAGCCCGCTGCTTGAGGTCCACGGCGGTCGTGAACGGCAGGAACATCTCTTCCGGGTCGCTGAACGCGCCGGTGGTCAGGTCGTAGTACTTCGAGCGAAGCTTCCAGTCGTCCAGGACACCGGTCACGGTGTAGTCGACGCCGTTCATGCGCACGCTCTTGCCGACGCTGTCCTGGCCGCCGAACAGCTTCTCGTTGGCGTCGCGGCCGAGTACCACGACGCGCGCATGCTCGGCGTCCTGCCGGCGGTCCCACGGGCCGCCGTACTTGAACGGCGGCTCGAACATGCCGAAGAAGTCCGAGTAGGTCGCGCGCAACAGCGACTGGAACGGCTTGACTTCGGGATTCTCGGGCTGCACCGGCAACGACACCTTGAACATCGCCGCCTGCTTGTCCGCCTTCGCCGCCTCCATCAGCGCCAGAGCGTCGCGATACGTCACCTGGTCCGGCGGGCTGCCGTCGTCGTTGGCCGCCTCGTCCGGGCTCCAGTTGTCGAGCTGTACGTAGTGCAGCTTGTCGCTCTTCCACGGAATCGGATCGCTGCCCATCAGGTGCATGACGGTCAGCGTGGTCATGCTCGCCGCGATGCCGAGCGCGATGCCGGCGACCATCAGCGCGGTCAGGATCGGGTTGCGCTTGAGGCTGCGCAGGCCGAGTTGCAGGTAGTAGGTGAACATGAGAGATGGCCGGTAGGGAAAATGGAGGATGGTCCGCGGCAGCCGTCGGCGCCCGCCTAGGGCGAGACGGACTCGGCCTGCAGCGATTCGCGGCTTCCGATTCCCGGCTCGCGACGCAGCTTCGGCTCGTCGTCGAAATCGGTGACCTGACCGTCGATGACGTGCACGTTGCGGTGCGCGCGCGCGGCCAGCTCGGGATCGTGCGTGACCATGACGATGGTCGTGCCCTGGCGGTTGATTTCCTCCAGCAGTTCCATCACGCCACGCGCCATCAGCGAGTCGAGGTTGCCGGTTGGTTCGTCCGCGAGCAGCAGGCGCGGCGAGCCGGCCAGCGCGCGCGCGATCGCCACGCGCTGCTGCTGGCCGCCGGACAGCTCCGACGGATAGTGCTTCATGCGCGAGGCGAGGCCGACGCGACCGAGCGATTCCTCGATGCGCTGCTTGCGCTCGGCCGTGCCGTAGCCGCGATAGCGCAGCGGCACGTCGACGTTGTCGAACAGGTTCAGGTCGGGAATCAGGTTGAAGCCCTGGAAGATGAAGCCGATCTTCTCGTTGCGCAGGCGCGAGCGCGCGTTGTCGTCGAGGCCGTGCACGTCGACGCCGTCGAGCCGGTACTCGCCGCCGGTGAACTCCTCGAGCAGGCCGGCGATGTTGAGGAAGGTCGTCTTGCCCGAGCCGGACGGCCCGGTCACGGCGACGAACTCGCCCTCGCGCACGTTGATCGAGAAATCGCGCAACGCATACGTCTCGATCAGATGCGTGCGGTAGACCTTCTGCAGGTGGGTCATCTTCAACATGGGTTTCGCCTCTGGATCCGGGATTGGGGAATGGGAACTGGGGATTCGAAAGAGCGGGAAATCGTCGATCGGCAGCCTTGCCGAATCACCAATCCCCAATCCCGAATCCCGGCGTCGTCAATTCAACGCCACGCGTTGCGCGCCGTTGAACTGGTCGGTACCGGAGATCACGATGCGGTCGCCTTCCTTGACGCCGCTGACGATCTCGACCGCGTTCAGGCTCGTCGCGCCGACCTCGATCGGCGTCCGCTCGGCGACGCCGCCTCGCACGACGTAGGCGACGCGCCCGGCGCCGGTGTCGACGAACGGACCGCGTTCGACGATCAGCACGTTCGGGTGCTCGTCCATCAGGATGCGCGTGGTCAGGCGCTGGTTCTGGCGCAGGCCGTCGGGGCGCTTGTCGCCGAAGCGGACGCGGCCGATGACCTGGCCGTCGACGACCTCGGGCGAGATCGCGCTGACCTCACCGGCGTACTTGCCGTTCGCATCCTGGATCTCGGCGGCCATGCCGGGGCCGAGCTCGCGGGCGAACACTTCCGGCACCTGCACCTCGATCTCGAACGCGCCGAGGTCGACCACGGTCAGCACGCCGGCGCCGGCGGCGACGTTCGCGCGCTGCTGCACCAGCAACTGGCCCACCTGGCCATCCACCGGCGAACGCATCTTCAGCTCGTCGACCTGGCGGGTCAGATCCTCGACTAGCAGTTTCTGGCGATCCAGCGCGAAGCGCTTGGTCTTCAATTCGAACGCGAGCGTGTCGCGATCGAGCTGCACGTTCTTCTGCGCGTTCGCTTCGCTGAGCTTCGCTTTGGACAGCGCGTCCTTGGCCCGCAGCACGGTCATCTCGGCCTGCGCGCCCATCTCGTACGCCTTGCGATTGCGGTCGACCTCCCGCTCGGCCGTCTCGCGGTCGATCACCGCCTGCTCGTAGGCGGTCTGCGACGCGGCTTCGGCCTTGCGGTTGGCGATCGTCGCGCGCTCGACCTCGAGTGCGAGACTGTCGAGCGTCGCCTGCTCCTGCTTGAGCTTGTTGTTCAACTCGGGCGAGTCGATCTCGGCGAGCACGTCGCCCTTCTTCACCTTGTCGCCCGCCTGCACCTCGAGCGCGACCGTGCCGCCGTTGCGCGCGTACAGCGTCGGGCTGAACGCCGCCACGACCTTGCCCTGCACGGACACGTCGCGCACCAGGTTGCCGCGCTTGACCTCGGCGATGCGCAGGCGCGCCGAGCTCGCCGAGGAGTCGGATGACATCAGTCGTGCCGCCGCCGGCACGAGAACGACGCCCGCGACGAGCACGGCCGCGGCGACGCCGCCCCAGACGAAGAGCTTCTTGCGGCTGCGCGGCACGGCGATCTGGCGGTCCTGGGCGGAGGTGTCGCGAATCATGGACGGCGGATTCCCTGTGGAAGACGATCGAATCTTCAGCAACGACCGTGCCAACACACAACCCCATGTAAAGAAAGGAATTTTCCTCTCGGACACCACCGCCGGACACTGTCCGCGCCCGGGCCGGACAGGCACCGGACAACGCCCTGTCCGCCGCGGCGCGAAAATACCTGCGACCGATTCGAGCTCCGGCGCATCCAACCGATTCGTGAGCAGCACGAGCTTCCAGATCGAGATTCCCGAGACCACGCTGGCGCGCGCCAGACGCGGCGACGAGCGCGCGCTCGAGCAGATCTATCGGGCGTTCGAACGCCCCGCCTACACGCTGGCTCTGCGCCTGCTCGGCAACGTCGACAGCGCGCGGGAGACCGTGCACGACGCGATGCTGCACCTGCTCGAACGCATCGGCCAGTTCCGCGGCGACGCGCCCTTCTGGGGCTGGCTGCGCCAGATCGTCGTCAACGAAGCACTGATGCGCCTGCGCCGCGAGCGCGGCGTCGCCCTCGAAGAACTTCCCGACGGCCACGACGAGCCGGCGAACGAGCCGCCGCCGTGGATGTCCGCCGACACGCGACACCTCGAGCGGGCGCTCGCCCGCCTGCCTGCGCTCACGCGCAGCGTGCTGTGGCTGTACCACGTCGAGGAGTACACGCACCAGGAGATCGCCGCGATGACCGGCAAGTCGGTCAGCTTCTCCAAGTCCCAGGTCGCGCGCGGCAGCCTGCGCCTGCGCGACCTGCTCGATCCATCCCTGTCCGACACGGACGTATCCGACGCCAGAAGAGGAGGAGCCGCACCATGTCTGACCGTGACGGCATGAACTCGGCGCGCACGCTGGCCGACGCGCTGCGCGCGCTGCCGCAGGTCGAG
>DBMH01000296.1 GCA_002297645.1 Rhodanobacteraceae bacterium UBA703
GTCATGCCCGCGATGGCGGGCATGACGTCGGTTCGTGGAACGACCCTCTGCACATACAAACGGCGGCCGTTCGCATCGGCCGCCGTTCGTTTTCGTCGCCGGGCCGGCGCTACGGCGTGTAGCTCGGCGTCAGCGTGACGCCGGAGAACGTCGAGTACGCGCGCAGGCTGACGTGGTACGTGCCGGCCGACGGCGCGGTCCACGAGCAGCTTTCGGTGTTGCCGCTGAGGTAGGGGCGGCACAGGTAGCTGGTCGTCGTCGGCGCGGCGTTGATCTGCACGTAGAGGTCCGCGTCGCCGGTGCCGCCGCTGATCGCGAACTTCAGGTTCGTCGCACCGGCAGGCACCACCAGCGTGTAGTCGGCGGTCCAGTTGCCGCTCGTCGCCGTGAGGCCGGCCACGGCGACGCCGTTGCTCAGCGTCGTGCCGCCGCCGCCGGCCGTGTAGCTGCCGGTGAGGCTGACGCCGCTGTAGCTCGAATACGCATAGACCATGACGTAGTACGTGCCGGCCTGCGCTGTCGGGATGGTGCAGGTCTCGTTGTTGCCGGAAAGGTACGGACGGCAGTCGTAGCTCGACGTGGTCGGCGCCGAGCCGAACTTCACGTACAGGTCCGCGTCGCCGGTGCCGCCGCTGATCGCGAACTTCAGGTTCGTCGCACCGGCCGGGACGTCCATCGTGTAGAGCACGGAGTTGCCGGTCGTGGCGGAGAGGCCGGTCACGGCGACGCCGTTCTGCAGCACGTTGCCGCCGCCCGGCACGGTGACCGTGACGGACTGTGTCTTCGTGTTCGTCGCGCCGCCGTTGTCGGTTACGGTCAGCGAGACGCTGTAGGTTCCTGCCGTGGCATAGGCATGGCTCGGACTGGTCGCGGTCGAGCTGGTGCCGTCGCCGAAATTCCACGAGCGCGAAGCGATCGTGCCGTCGCTGTCGGTCGAGCTGTCGATGAAGTTCGCCGTCAGGCCGTTGGTCGTGAAGCTGAAGTTCGCGACAGGCGGCTGGTTGGTCGCCTGCGGCGAGCCGGTGAAATTGACGCCGCCGACGTTCGCGCCGTTCACCGTCACGCTGCTGCCCGCCGGCGAGAAGGTGTAGCCGGACAGGCTCGGCGTCAGCGTGTAGCTGCCGTTGGCGAGACCGCCGAGCGTGTACGCGCCGCTCGAGTTCGTCGTCGTGCTCGCCGCGCCGGTACCGACGGTGACGCCGGAAATGCCGACACCCGTGCTGGTCGTCACCGTGCCGGACACGGACCAGGTGCTCGGCGCCGCGCCGCAGTCGTTGAACTTGAAGTCCTGGATGCGCGTGTTCCAGCTGCCGGACGGGCGGTACATGCCGACCATCCAGAACGTGCAGTCGTCGGTCGGATCCACCGCCATCTGGTAGTAGTCGCCCCAGCGGCCGGAGGTCTCGGCGGCGCTGCCGGCGGCGACCGTGTTCTCGCCGAGCGTCATGACGCCGGAGGGATCGGACGCCTTGCGGCCGGTGTAGCCGAGTGTCGCGTAGGTCGTCGGCGAGCTCGTCTTGGTGAGGTTGTAGCCGAGGCCGATGTTGCCCTTGTTGTCGGTCGCGATGGAGCCGACGAAATGGTTGGTGCCGGCGTCGCCCGGCCCGAACGTGCCTTCCTGCTGCAAGGTCCAGCTGCCGCCGCCGGTGCGGCGCAGTTCGAACCAGCGGATGCCGGCGTTGACGGTGCTGCCGCTGCGCGCGGCGTTCATGTTGGTCGAGAACTGGCCGACGATGGATTCGTAGGTCCCGAGATTGCGGTAGACCAGCGAGTTGAGGATGACCTCGCGGATCGGATCCAGCTTCGAGGTCGACCCCGGTTGCGGCACCGTCGCGAAGGTCGAGTAGTTCGTGAACCAGCTGTTGAACTCGGTGATCGCGATGCGCGGCAGCGTCGTGATCGCGCTGTTCGCCGGCGTGTTCCAGTCGACGTTGATCGAGTACAGGTCGATGAAGTCGCGGCTCGGGTCGGCCGAGGTGCCGGCGTGCGCCTCGTCGTCGTTGTGCCGCGCGAGGATCTGCTGCGTTCCGGCGGCGGGCGCATGCGCGCTGTCGCCCATGAACGTGGCCGGCGTCAGTGCCTGGAAGCCGTAGCCAGCGAGCTTGGGCACGCTGGCGAAGCGCTGCTGCGGGCGGGCGGTCGCGCCGTTGAGCATGTTGGCGCGATCGTAGGCGTAGGCGGTCACGTTCGCCTGGCCTTCGTTGTCCGTGCAGACGTAGGCGTTCGTCCAGACGCCGCAATGCGGATAGTCGTTCTGGGTCGGCGTGGAGAAGCCGTAGAACCACCAGCCGCCGGAGACCGGGTTCTCGGTCTTGGAAACGTAGATGCACATCTTCGGCGCCGATGAGGTGCCGCCCATCTCGAGCAGGAACCAGCGGCCGGCGAGGCGATCGAACAGCACGATCGGATCGCTGACCGAGGTGCGGCAACCGTCGCCGGTGGGTGCCAGCGACGAGAACGCCGTCGGGCCGGAGAGCTTGGTGCCGCTCTTGTCGTAGACGGTGAAGTTCGTTCCGCTGCTGCCGTTGACGCCGTACAGGATGTAGTTGGCGCTGACGTCGACGACCGGATCGCCCGGCGAGACACCCGTCGAGCCGTTGTTGATGCTCACGCGGCTCGACGGCGCGGCGCGACCGGCCGGCGCGGCGTCGTCCCACATCTTCTGCAGGTCGGGCAGGGTATCGGGCATCGCCTCGATCCAGTCCGGTGCGGCCGGGTCGAGCTTGTCGGGCGGGAAGAACTGGCGCTTGTGCGCTTCCTTGATCGCCATGCCGGCGCGCCAGGCCGGCACGACCGGCAGCTTGCTCAGGTCGACGTCGATGCTGACGGGCGTCACCGGTTCGCCGAGTTCGACCGGGACGGGCGGGAGCGTGACGGGAGCGGCTGCGTGCCCCGCGCCGGAAAGCAGCATCGACATCGCTGCACCGGCGAAGACGTTCCTCAAGCGGCTCATACGGGATACCTCCAGGGAAAGGATTGCCTGCCTCAGGGATGTTTCCGACGTCCTTGGATCGTGCGGCGGGGGCCGCGCGTCAGTCGCTGTCGGCGTCCTCCTGCTCCTGCTCCACCGGCTTGCCGCCGGGCGAAGTGAATGCGCTCCGGCGCAGCAGGCGGATCTCGCCGCGCCGGCTCGAAATGTCGATGCGTGCCTTCCGGTCGTCCGTGCCGACGACGGCGCGCGCGCGCTTGTTCGGTTCCTGCCCGGCGAGCCGCTCCACGTCGAGCGAGAATTCGGTAGCGAACACGCCCGAGGACGCCAGCACCAGCTCGGCGTCGAGGTGATCGTCGATTGCCAGCACGATGTCGCCGGTGGTCGTCTCCAGGCGCTGGCGCGAACCCGGCGGCGCGGTGTCGAAGGAGGCCTCGATGTTGCCGATGCCGGTCCGCGCCTGCACGCGGCCTTGCGTGCCGCGGACCGCGATGCTGCCGGTGACTGTGCCGAGGTCGATGTCGCCGCGCAGGCCGCGGCTTTCGATCAGGCCGCTCTCGGTGCGCACGATGACCGCATGGCCAAGCGGGACGAAGGCGACCAGGTCGACGCGCTGTTCTTCCGCGAGCTTGGCCCCGGCGGGCAGGCGCGGCGAGAACACGTAATGCTCCTGGTTCCTGGTCTGCTCCCATTCGATCGGCGCGGCGGCGGCCGGCTGCTGCACGACAGCGTTGATTTCCAGCGCATGGGCGTAGCCGCCGAAGCGCAGGCGCACGTCGCCGTAGGGGTTGTCGATCGTCACGATCTGGCCCTCGGCCAGCGTGGCGTTGAAATCGCGGCGCTCGGGCGAAGGCTCGACGGGACCCGTGGAGTCCGCCTGCACGACCGGCGCTCGCTCCTGCCGGAGGGAAGGGACGTGCGTGCATGCCTGCAGGGCGCAGAGCGCCACACCGACCACCAACGACTTCATCCCTGCGCTCTCCCTGGAGGCCGAAGACTTTCGTGCACCGCCTCATCGGACCGCCGGGATGTCCGGAAATAGGTCTGCGGGCGGATATTCTTATGGGTCTACAGTCCCAAAAGAGCACATCGCCGGGGGCGAATTCAATTGGGAGTGCCCCGGGTACTGCGCAAGTTGTGCGCTGGTTCTCAATGCTGCGCTGCGGCAGCCGAGGGCGTCGCGGCGGCCTTCCCGACCGCATCCGATGCCGCCGCTGCCCGGGCAGTGGCGTCACAGGCGCGTGGGGCCTGCGTGCTACCATCGGCGGTTCTGGCCTTCTGGCCGTCCAAACGCACGAGCGACATGCAGATCGAGACGAAGCTGCCGAAAGTCGGCACCACGATATTCACCGTGATGAGCCAGCTCGCGGTCGAGCACAAGGCGGTGAACCTGGGGCAGGGCTTCCCGGACTTCGAAGGGCCGCAGGCGCTGCGCGACGCGCTCGCCGCGGCGATGAACGCGGGTCGCAACCAGTACGCGCCGATGACCGGCCTGCCGGCCCTGCGCGAGCAGATCGCGCGCAAGACCGAGACGCTGTACGGGAGGAAGATCAACCCCGACACCGAAGTCACCGTGACGTCGGGTGCGACCGAAGCGCTGTTCGCGGCGATCGCGGCCGTGGTGCGTACCGGCGACGAGGTCGTGGTGCTCGATCCGTGCTACGACAGCTACGAGCCGGCGATCGAGCTCAACGGCGGCCGAGCCGTGCACGTGCCGCTCGATCCGCGGGACTTCTCGCCGGACTGGCAACGGGTCAGGGACGCGATCACGCCGAAGACGCGCATGATCCTGGTCAACACGCCGCACAACCCCTGCGGATCGGTGCTTTCGGCACACGACCTCGACACGCTCGCGGAGATCGTCCGCGGCAGCGACATCCTCGTGCTGTCCGACGAGGTCTACGAGCACATCGCGTTCGACGGGCTGCCGCACCAGAGCGTGCTGCGCCATCCCGAACTGGCCGAGCGCAGCTTCGTCGTCAGTTCGTTCGGCAAGACCTACCACGTCACCGGCTGGAAGGTCGGCTACTGCGTGGCGCCGCGCGCGCTGTCGGCCGAATTCCGCAAGGTGCACCAGTACCTGACGTTCTGCACGTTCACGCCCGCGCAGGTCGCGTTCGCCGAGATCCTCGAGAAGGATCCGCAGCACTATCTCGACCTGCCGGCGTTCTACCAGGCCAAGCGCGACCGCTTCCGCGAACTGCTGGCGGGATCGAGGTTCCGCCTGCTGCCGGTGGCCGGCGCCTATTTCCAGGTCGCCGACTACTCGGCGATCAGCGATGCCGACGACCTCGCGTTCTGCGAGTGGCTGATCAAGCAGGGCGGCGTCGCCGCGATCCCGCTGTCGGCGTTCTACGAGACGCCGCCGGAAGGCCAGCGCCTCGTGCGTTTCTGCTTCGCCAAGAACGACGCCACGCTGGAACAGGCCGCCGAGCGCCTGAGGGCGCTCTGAATCGAACGATGCGGCCGGGCCGGCCGTTTCCCGATGCCGGCGGTCAGGAATGGCCGCACGAAGGAAGACCATGATGACGACGATGCAACCGCTGCGGGTTTCGCTGGTCCAGGGCGCGACGCGCTGGCACGACGCGGCCGCGAACCGCGCGTATTACGGCGGGCTGGTGCACGCGCTGCAAGGGCGGAGCGATCTCGCCGTGCTGCCGGAAACCTTCCTCTCCGGCTTCACCAACGAGACGCTCGGCAACGCCGAGGCGATGGACGGCGAGGGGTTGCGCTGGCTGCGCGCGCTGGCGACCGACACCGGCCTGACCGTCACGGGCAGTCTCGTCGTGCGCGAAGGCGATCGTTGCGTGAACCGTCTCGTCTGGATGCGGCCGGACGGCACGCATGCGCAGTACGACAAGCGCCACCTGTTCCGCATGGCGAAGGAGCACGAGCGCTACGCCGGAGGTTCCGAGCGCCTGGTCGTCGAACTGAATGGCTGGCGCGTCTGTCCGCAGGTCTGCTACGACCTGCGTTTCCCGGTCTGGATCCGCAACCGCTGGGACCGTGCGGCGCAGCGCTTCGACTACGACCTGCTGGTCTTCGTCGCGAACTGGCCGAGTCCGCGCCGCTACGCGTGGAGCACGCTGCTGCGCGCGCGCGCGATCGAGAACCTCAGCTATTGCGTCGGCGTCAATCGCGTCGGCGTCGACGGCAACGAACTGCCGTACTCCGGCGACAGCGTCGCGCTCGATTTTCTCGGCCAGCCGCTGGTCGAGCTCGGTGCGCAGGAACAGGTCGTGACGGTGACGCTCGATCCCGCCGCCCTCGCGGCGCATCGCGAACGCTTCCCGGCGTGGATGGACGCGGACGAATTCACGCTGGGAGCGTGAGACGGGACGCGCGGCGCGAGCCGCGTCGCGGACCTCGGGAGCCGATGGATGCCCCGCGTCCGCGGGCATGACGTCGCGAGGGGATCCGGCGCGGATGTTCCCGCATCGCTGCGCCGATCTGCGTGCGGCTCGGCGCGGGATTGTCGAGATCCGGGTTCGCGTACGAGACCCTGTGCGCCGCACGGCAATGCCGTCATGCCCGCGATGCACTCTTCGAAGGGCGAGTCGAGCGGGCTACCGTCGCCTTCGATAGGCCACGGCGCCGCCGGTTCCGCCTTCCGCGTTCCCGCTGCCGGTCGCTACAGGATCTCCAGCACGTTCTCCGGCGGCCGGCCGATCGCGGCCTTGCCGTTGGCGAGCACGATCGGTCGCTGGATCAGGCGCGGATGTTCCTGCATCGCCGCGACGAGCTGCGCGCGGCTCAGCGCGGGATTGTCGAGGTCCAGGTCCGCGTACTCGGCTTCCTCGCGGCGCATCAGGCCGCGCGGCGGCAGGTCGAGCTTGCCGAGGATGCGTTCGATCTCGTTCGTCGAGGGAGGCGTCGACAGGTAGTCGACGACCTCGGGTTCTATGCCGCGTTCCTGCAGCAGCGCCAGCGTGGCGCGCGATTTGGAACAGCGTGGATTGTGCAGGATGACGACCTTGCTCATGCCGCCGCGGCCCGCGGCAGCGCGGCGAGTTCGCGCGTGACGATTTCGCGCTCGGCTTCCGCGCGATGCGCGAAGCGTCCGAGCACGCGGTCGGATTCGGGGGCCAGCACTTCGTACCATTGCGCCGCGACTTCGTCGTAGGCGTCGATGTGCTGGATGCGTTCGATGCGATAGCCGAGCACGTTGACTTGGGTATGGCGCTGCATGCGCATGGTCGGTCTCCTCGATTGCTGTGGCGCGAAAGACTACGCGGCTTCGATGCGCATCGGGTTAACCCGGCGTTGCGGACCGGTTAACCGGAGGCGCACTGTCGTCGGACCCACGTATCCCGCGAAAGTTGCGCGCTGCGCGCGGCCTTTCAAGACGCATTCGTTCCGGCGAGGTTCATGCTCGCCGGAGCGGTGTCTGCCGCATCCGCTCAGTCGAACCCGTCGGCGAAGATCCCGTCGGGCTCGTCGAAGCGGCCGGTGATCGAGAACTGGCTCAAGGCGCTGTACGCATACACGATGGCGACATAGGTTCCCGGAGCGGGATCCGCGACGCCGCAGCTTTCGTCGGCGCTCGCGCCCGCCGACAGGCAGACGAAGTTGCCGTCGAGCGTCACGGTCAGGTCGGCGTCCTCGCCGGCGACGCCGATCGTGCTGAAGCGCAGGTTCGTCGCGCCCGCGGGAACCGCGAGCGAGTAGCGCAGTTCCTCGTCCTGCGGCGCATGCTGGCCGGTCAGCGTGACGCCGTTGACGAGAGGCGCCGGAGGCGAGGGGACGCGCACGAGCTTCGCGTAGGTGCCGCTCAGGCCGCCGTCGTCGGTCACCGTCAGCGCCACCGTGTAGCGCCCGTAGTTCGCATAGGCGTGGTCGGGACTCGCCGCGGTCGACGGCGGACTGCCGTCGCCGAAGTCCCAGCTGTGCGCGACGAGGGTGCCGTCGCTGTCGATCGAGCGGTCGGTGAAGCTCGCGACGCGATCCGCCACGCGCGTTTCGAAGTCGGCCGTCGGCGGCATGTTCGACGCGCCTCCGGCGAGCACGACCCGCCAGGCGCCGCGGCTGTAGGTGCCCGCAGTCAGCACGTGCGGCGCGGCGGAGATCTCCAGGTCGTTGACGATCACGCCGAGCGGAAGGCCGCTCGAGAAGGCGGCGAAGTTGTCGCCGCCGTCGGTGCTCTCGTACACGCCGATGTCGGTGCCGACGAACACGCGACCGGTGTCGAGCGGGTCGATCGCGACGCTGTTCGCCGGAACGACCGGCAGCCCGTTACCGACCGCGGTCCAGGTCGTGCCGCCGCTCGTGGTGCGATAGAGGTGTGCCGTTCCGAACGTCTGCCGCGTGGCGAACACGCGCTGCGGGTCGAGCGGGTCGACCGCGATGTCCGATACGCGACCTCCGGGGTAGTCCCCGGTGACGTCGTCGAATACCGGAGCGGGAACGCCGGCGTCCGCGCTGCGGTAAAGACGGCCGCCTTCGGTGCCGATCCACGTCGGCGTCATGCTGCCTTGCCGCAGCGGGGTGACGACCGATGCGGACGAGCCCACGTTCGGTGAGACCGGAGTCCACGCGTTGCCCAGGGTCGTCGTGCGGTAGAGCACGTCCGATGCCGCGAAGAGGAAATTGCCCGCCGTGGCCAGCGGCGTCACCCACGGGAACCGGCTCGTGCGGTTCATGCCCGTCGTCGGCATGACGGAAAAGTCCGAGCCGGCCACGGAGCGCGCGATCGTGGGATAGCCGTTGTAGGGGTAGCTGGTCTGGAACTGGATCGACGGATCGGTTTCGTCGAACGCGTTCATGAAGCCGTCCCCGCTGCCGAAGCCGAGCTTCCAGACGAGGCTGGTGCGTCGCATCGACGAACTGTTGTCCTGCGCGCCGCCGAGCAGGACATTGGGATCCTGCGGATGGACGGCGATGTCGTAGAACTGCGTGATGTTGAGGTTCGAATTCATGTCGGCGAACGAGATGCCGCCGTTGTCGGTACGCCAGATGCCGCCGTCGCTGCCGATCCAGAAGCGTTGCGGATCGTTGAGCGAATAGCGCACCACGTGCGTGTCCTGGTGCACCAGCTGGCTCGTGCCCCATTCGTTCGTCAGCGGCGCCAGTGTGGCCCCGCCGTCGGTCGAGCGCGCCACGCGGATCGAGCCGACCAGCACCGTGTCCGGATCGGTGGGATGCACCGCCAGGGTCTGGTTGTAGGTGCACTGGCCTTCGCAGGCGCTGCTGTTCCTGCGTTCCCAGGTCGTCCCGCCGTCGGTCGAGCGGAACAGCCGGTTGCCGCCATAGGCGTACAGCACGCGGCTGTCGCTCGGGGCCATCGCGAGGCGCATGCGCGGCCCGATGATCGAGAGTCCGGTGCCGGCGTTCGTCCACGTCGCGCCGCCGTCGACGGACTTGTACACGCCGAACCCGATCAGGCCGGTGTAGACCGTCGTGCTGCCGGGAACGAAGACGAAATCCTCGACTTCGCCGCCGAGGACCTGGTTCCAGGTGAGGCCGCGATCGGTCGAGCGGAAGACGCCCGGATTGGTCAGGTTTCCGTTGGCGTCGCATCCGCCGGCGCCTCCGGCGAGGATCACGTCGCCGTTCCCGGGCTGCACCGCAACCGCGTTGACGACGGACAGCGGCATCCGGCCGGCACCGCTGCCGTTGCGCGCGGCCCAGGTGTGGCCACCGTCTTCGCTGAGATAGATGCCCTGGCCGAAGTACGAGGCGCCGCAGCCGCCGCCGTTCTTGTCGCCGGTGCCCACCCACACGACGTCCGGATCGGCGGGATCCAGCGTGATCGCACCGATCGGCAGCGTGCCGACGTCGTCGAACAGGGGCGTCCAGCGGAGGCCGCCGTCCGTCGTCTTCCACACGCCGCCCGCCGCGGCGCCGACGTAGACCGTCCTGTCGTCGGTCGGATGCGGCGTGATCGCGTTCAGGCGTCCGGCGACTAGGCCCATCGCCCACTCGCCCATCTCCATCGAGGACGGTCCGAGTTCCTGCCAGACCTCGCCGCCGGCGACGTGCCGCGCCTGCACGATGCGGCGCTGGCGCTGCAGCGCCAGCACGGCCTCCGCGCGCAGGCGCTGCGCATCCGGTGTGCGGCGCAATCCGCGCGTGTGCTCGAACCATTGCTGGCGCTGCTCGATCTGCCAGCTCTCCTCGCGCTCTCCACCGGCCTTGTCGCGCGGTACGGCCAAGGCCGGCAACGCAACCGCGAGCAGCAGGCAGGAGGCGGCGAACCGGGCGAGCCGGCGACTCGTGGATGACGACATGCGGATTCCCCTGGAACGACGAAGACCTTCGTCCGCGAGAGTGCCGCACGCGGGTGGAAAAGACCAGACGCGGAAGGTCCCCGTCGGTGCGTCGAGCGCCGGCGAGAAGCCGCCCCGCACGCGGTGCTGCATCGTTCCGGCGGACGGTCGCGGCGTCGACGCAGGCGGCCACTGGTATGATCCGCGACCGCAATCCGCATCCTGCGAGCACGTCCGGCATGCCTCCACACGCACCTTCTCCGCAGGCCGTGCAGCGCCGCGAATTCCTGTGGTTCATGCTGTTCGCGCTGGTGCTGCTCGGTCTCGGCATCGGGCTGCGCGATCCGTGGCCGTCGGACGAGCCGCGCTTCGCGCTCGTCGCCAAGCAGATGGTCGAATCGGGCGACTGGCTGTTCCCGCATCGCGGGCGCGAACTGTACTCGGACAAGCCGCCCATGCTGTTCTGGATGCAGGCCGGCACCTACGAGCTGCTGCGCAGCTGGCGCATCGCCTTCCTGCTTCCGTCGCTGCTGGCCGGCCTGCTGACGCTCGGACTCGTCTACGACCTCGGCCGCCGCTGGTGGAACCATCGCGCCGGTCTGTACGCGGCGATCGGCCTCCTGTTCGCGTTCCAGTTCCTCTACCAGGTCAAGCGCGCCCAGATTGACCCGCTGGCGATGGGCTGGATCACCCTGGCGAACTGGGGACTGCTGCTGCACTTCATCCGCGGGCCGAACTGGCGCGCTTACTGGCTCGGCTGCTTCGCCGCCGGCGTCGGCGTCGTGACCAAGGGAGTCGGCGTACTCGCCCTGCTGATGTTCGTGCCCTACCTGTTCGCGCGCTGGCGCGGCTGGAGCGACGTCACGCGCACGTCCGGCGCCGCGGTGCGCTGGCTCGGCGGCGCGCTCGCGTTCCTCGCCCCAGTGCTCGCCTGGGCCGTGCCGCTGCTGGTCGTCGCGCACTCGCGCGGCGGTCCGGACTACCAGGCCTATATCGACGACCTGTTCTTCCACCAGACCGCGGGCCGCTACGCGAAGTCCTGGGACCACGCGCAGCCATTCTGGTACTACGTGCCGATCGTGCTGTTCAACTGGTTCCCGCTGTCGCTGGCCTACATCGGCGCAGTGCCGCGCTGGTGGCGCGACCTGAAGCTCGGCGAGGCGCGCGTGATGCTGCCGCTCGCCTGGTGCCTGCTGCTGTTCGTGTTCTTCAGCATCCCGACCGGCAAGCGCGACGTCTATCTGATGCCGACCCTGCCGATGATCGCCCTGGCGATGGCGCCGTACCTGGAGACGATCGCGGAGGCGCGATGGCTGCGCCGGACCTGCTTCGCTATCGCGCTGCTCGCGGGCGTGGCGATCCTCGGCATCGGGCTGTGGGCGATGTCCGGCCACTCGGCGCGTTTCGACGCGATGCTGCAGAAACGCGAGATGGAGGATCTCGGCAACGCGGTCTGGGGCATGTTCGTCGCGATCGGCGTCGCCTTCCTGCTCGCCGCGGCGGTGTTCCGCGCGCGGCGCGGCGTGCACGCGCTGCTCGGCGGCATCACCGGGCTGTGGATCGTCTGGAGCCTGTGGGCGTATCCGCTGCTCAACGACGCGAGCTCCGCCGCCGGCGTCATGCAGCGCGCGCGTGCGGTGGCCGGCGCCGGCACCGAGATCGGCCTGGTCGCCTGGAAGGAGCAGAACCTGCTGATGGCCAGCGGGCCGGTGCGCGATTTCGGTTTCCTGGCGCAATGGCCGGACCAGTACGTCGAAGCGACGCAATGGCTCGCGCAGGCTCCCGGCGAGCGGAGGCTCTTCCTCCTCGAGGAAGCGATGGGCGATTGCGTCGATCGCACGAAGGCCACGCGCATCGGCCGCGCGAACCGGCGCGACTGGTGGCTGGCCGGCAGCGAGGCGATCGTGCCGGGCTGCGTGCCGTCCGACGAGGGAGACAGCGAGGCGCCCTAGCGGGGGATCCTAGCGCCGTCCGCCGACCTCGTCGATGTGTTCCAGCAGGTCGGCGGGATCGTCGAACACGCGATAGGCGCCTGCGCGTTCGAGTTCGTCCGCGGAATAGCCTCCCGAGAGCAGGCCGATGCCGAGCGCCCGCGCGCGCCGCGCCGCAAGCATGTCCCAGACCGCATCGCCGACCACGGTCGAGTTCTCGATCGGTACCCCGAGGCGTTCGGCCGCGGCGAGGAACAGGTCCGGGTCCGGCTTGGCGTACCTGACCTGGTCGCGCGTGACGACCGGCGTGCGCGACAGGTCGACGCCGAGCGATTCGAGCACGGGCCCCGCGGTTTCCATGCGTCCGCTGGTCGCGATCGCCCACGGCAGACGGGACGCGCTCAGCCACGCCACGAGCTCGCGCGCGCCGGGCAGCGGACGGATCGTCGCCGAACGGCGGTTGTACGCGGCGGCGTGGTGCCGGCGCAGGCGGTCCGCGCACGCTTCGTCGATCTCCCGGCCGCTTTCGCGCGCGAGGATGTTCAGCATGAGCCCTCCGCTCATGCCGATGCGGCGATGGATGCGCCACACGGACAGCACGATCCCCTCGGACTCCAGCGCTTCCTGCCAGGCGAGCACGTGCTGGTAGACGCTGTCGACGAGCGTGCCGTCGAGATCGAACAGGAAGGCGGGCGGCGGCGAGGTCTTCATCGGCGACGAATCCGGTGGCGGGAACGTCCGAGTGTATTCGCAGCGGTGCGCTTCGGCGCACCCGGCTCCGCAAATCGCTACCCTTCGTCCCGATGATCTACCGCTTCGACGATTTCCTGCTCAATCCCGCCACGCGCGAACTGCGCAAGAGCGAGGAACCCGTGGTGCTGCCGGCGCGGGCCTTCGACTGCCTCGTCTATCTCGTCGAGCACCGCGAGCGCGCGGTCGGCCGCGACGAGCTGATCGCCGCCGTATGGGGACGGACCGAGATCAGCGAAGCCCTGCTCAGCCATACCGTCCTGAAACTCCGCCGCGGCCTCGGCGATACCGGCAACGAACAGCGCACCGTGCGCACGGTGCCGCGCTTCGGCTATCGCTGGGGGCCGGCGACGACGGTCGAGGCCGCTGCCGAGGACGCTCCACCCGCCGCGGCGGGCGAGCCCGGCGATTGCGCCGTGGATACGGGCGAGGCCGCCCCGTCATCGCTGGCCTCGCCGCCACCGCGGATGGACAGCGGGGAGGCGGACGCGGTCGACATTCCGCCTCCGTCGTCGCGACGATGGCGATGGGGCGGGCTTTCCGCCGTCGCTGTCGTTCTTCTCGCGCTATGGGGCTTCGCGTCGCGGCCCCCGCGTTCCGGAACCGGCGAGGCCGTACAGGCGACGGCGGCCATGCCGGTGCTGGTGCTGCCGGCGGAGGTGGGGGCAGCGGACGATTGGCGCTGGCTGCGCTTCGGGTTGATGGACCTCGTCGCCAACCGCCTGCGCGACGGCGCCGTGCCGACGACGCCCAGCGAAAGCGTCGTCGGGCTGGTCCGGCAACGGCCTGCGGCCGACGGCGACGCCTTGCTGCGCGATGCCAGCCTGGCGCAGGTCGCCGCGTTGCGCGTGCTGCCGCGCGTGCGCCAGGAACAAGG
>DBMH01000299.1 GCA_002297645.1 Rhodanobacteraceae bacterium UBA703
CGGGAGCCCGTCGCGCGCCTGCGCGGCGGGCCCGGCCGATGTCACTCCGGCAAGGCGCCTGCGCGGACCAGCAGGCTGCGCGCCAGCGGCAGGCGCTTCTTCGCATCGTCCGCTCCCTTGGGCATGTCGATGTTCAGCGCGAAGAACCAGCGCCGCCCATCGCGCTCGACCCAGCCGACGATCCACCCGAGATCCGCCTTGCCGTCGGCGCCGGCCCGCTCGGCCCATCCGGTCTTCGCATGCAGGAGGTAGTCGGGTGCCGCCTCGATCAGCGTGATGCGGCGTACGGCCTCCTGGGATCGCGCGGAAAACGGCAGCGAACCGTGTGCGAGGTGGCGCAGGAACTCCACCTGCTCGCCCGCGCTGATGCGCAATTTCCCGTCGAGCCAGAAGCGGTCGATGCCGCCGCCGATGTCGCGATTGCCGTAGCCGACCTTGTCGATCCACGCCTGCATGCGCGACGGACCGGCGCGACGGGCCATCTCCTGATAGAACCACACGACCGAGAACTTCATCGCGCTGGCGAGCGAGTGGTCGCGATTCCAGTCGTCGAAGGGGCGCCGCGTGCCGTCCCAGCGCAACACGTCGTACTCGTCCCCGACCGCACCGGTGTCGAGCGCGACCAGCGCGTTGAAGACCTTGAACGTCGACGCCGGCAGGAAACGCTTCGCGGCGCGATCGCGATCGTGGACCAGCCAACGCTCCGCCTGCTCGTCGAACACCAGCAGGGTTCCGCTGACGCCACGCGAGGAGAACTCGCCCTCCCAATCCGGCGGCTCGCGCCATTCGGCAGCCTGCACGAGGGGAACGACGGCGAGACACAGGGCGGCAAACCAGCGATGCATGGAACGAGGACCTTTTCCGGGTGGGAGACCGGCCACGTTAGCGGACGACCGAGGCGAGGCCGGGGCGGAAATAGGGCACGGAGAGGCATGAACCGACGTATCCGCTACCATCCGCCCATGCCGCACTCCATCCTGGGCCCCCATCGGCCGACCGGCGACGAGATCGAGACCACGACGGGCTGCAGCGGCACGCGCCGGCGTGGGCGCACCGGCGCGCTCGAGCGACGGCGACGGGCGCCGCCCGCCTCCGCGCTGGGCCGCACGTGGATGGCCAGGCGGGAACCATGCGCCAGTTCGGAGCGACGGGCGCATCGTCCGGCGGGCGGGCACGCATGACCCACGCCCACCTGGATCTCAGCCTTCCCACCGGCGACGAGGTCAAGACGACCACGTGCTACATGTGTGCGTGCCGATGCGGAATCCGCGTGCACCTGAAGGACGGCAGCGTCCGCTACATCGACGGCAATCCCGGGCATCCGGTCAATCGCGGCGTGATCTGCGCGAAAGGCTCGGCGGGCATCAAGCAGCACTATTCGCCGGCGCGACTGCGCAAGCCGCTGCTCCGTGTCGGCGAGCGCGGCGCGCGCGAATTCCGCGAGATCGAATGGGACGAAGCGCTGGCGCTCGCGGCGAGCTGGCTCGGCGACGTCCGCGCGCGCAACCCGGACGAACTCGCGTTCTTCACCGGGCGCGACCAGTCGCAGGCGCTGACCGGCTGGTGGGCACAGCAGTTCGGCACGATCAACTATGCGGCGCACGGCGGCTTCTGCTCGGTCAACATGGCGGCCGCCGGCATGTACACGTTCGGCGGCAGTTTCTGGGAGTTCGGCGAACCGGACTGGGCGCTGACGAAGTACCTGATGCTCTGGGGCGTGGCCGAGGACCACGACTCCAATCCGATCAAGCTCGGCCTCGGCCGGCTCAAGGCGCGCGGCGCGAAGATCGTCGCCGTCAATCCGGTGCGCACCGGTTACGGAGCGATCGCCGACGAATGGGTGCCGATCAATCCGGGTACCGACGGGCTGCTCGCCGGCGCGTTGATCCACGAGCTGCTGCACGCCGACCGCGTCGATCTCGACTACCTCGTGCGCTACACGAATGCGCACCATCTGGTGATTCGCGACCCGGGCGGTGCGGAGGACGGACTGGTCGCACGCGATGCGGCGGGTCATCCGCTGTGCGCGGTGCGGACCTCCGACAATGAAACGCCGCCTCGAGGTGCCCCTCGCCCCGGCCCTCTCCCGCTGGCGGGAGAGGTCGCGCCGCAGGCGCGGGTGAGGGAGCGCGGAGCAAGGCGCCGCGAACCGGAATTCGCCCGCGCCGATGCGCTCGACATCGCGCCGCTCGTCGTCGGCGAAGTCACGCTGCCCGACGGCCGCCGTGCCGTGCCGGCGTTCCAGCTGTTCGCCGAACGTTTCATGGCCGACGAGTACGCACCGGACGCCGTCGCATCGACCTGCGGGGTTCCCGCCGGTACGATCCGCCGGCTCGCGCGCGAGCTCGCCGACGTCGCGTTCGAGCAGGCGATCGAGATCGACCAGCGCTGGACCGATGCGCACGGCCGCGAGCACGCGACGATGACCGGGCGCCCGGTCGCGATGCACGCCATGCGCGGCATCAGCGCACACTCGAACGGCTTCCACACCTGCCGCACGCTCCACCTGCTGCAGATGGTCCTCGGCGCGATCGACACCCCCGGCAGCTTCCGTTACCAGCCGCCGTACCCGAAGCCCGCGCCACCGCCGAACCGCCCCGGCAAGACACGCAAGGACACCGGCGCGCTCGATGCCGGCCCGCTCGGCTACGTGCACGCGCCGCCCGATCTCGTCGTCGATGCACAAGGAATGCCGCGCCGCATCGACAAGGCGTTCTCGTGGGAGCATCCGTTCGCCGCGCACGGGATGCTGCAGAACGTGATCGCGAATGCGGTCGCCGGCGATCCGTACCGCATCGACACGCTGTTCCTGTTCATGGCGAACATGGGCTGGAATTCGGCGATGAACACGACGGCGACGCGCGCGATGCTCTGCGCGCGGGATGCCGCGACCGGCGAATACGCGATCCCGCACATCATCTACGCCGATGCCTACGATTCGGAGACCGTCGCGTTCGCCGACCTCGTGCTGCCGGACACGACGTACCTCGAGCGCTACGACTGCATCAGCCTGCTCGATCGCCCGATCTCCGACGCGGACGGCGCCAGCGACGCGATCCGCCGCCCGGTCGCCGTGCCCGGCGCCGATGGCAGCGGGCGCGACGTGCGTCCGTTCCAGGACGTCCTGCTCGACCTCGGCGCGCGCTTGAGATTGCCCGGCCTGGTGGACGAGGCCGGCGCGCCGAAGTATCCGCGCGGCTATGCGCAGTACATCGTCGAGCACGAGCGCGCCCCCGGCATCGGCCTGCTCGCCGGCTGGCGCGGTCCCGACGGATCGAAGGCCGGCATCGGCCTGCCCAATCCGCAGCAGCTCGAGCGCTACATCGAACACGACTGCCACTGGCATCGCGAGATCCCCGCCGCGGCGCGCTACTACAAGATGGCCAACCGCGACTATCTCGACTGGGCGAAATCGCTCGGCTTCGTCGGTTCGAGCGCGCCGATCGTGCTCGAGTTCTACGGCGAGGTGCTGCAGCGCTTCCGCCTCGCGGCGCAGGGGCACGGCGCGATGCAGCCGCCGGAGAAGGATCGCGAACGGGTGGCGCGATACTTCGATCCGCTGCCGTTCTGGTACGAAACGCTCGAGGAGACCCCGTCATTCCCGCGGAAGCGGGAATCCATTCCCGCTGCACGCATGGAGACCATGGATTCCCGCCATCGCGGGAATGACGGCAAGGAAAGCGAGATCGACGCGTATCCCCTGCATGCGATCACCCAGCGCCCGATGTTCATGTACCACGCCTGGGGCTCGCAGAACGCGTGGCTGCGCCAGATCGCGGCGCGCAACTACTTGTACCTCCATCCGCTCACCGCGGCCGCGCACGACGTCGCCGATGGCGACTGGATCTGGCTGGCGGCACCGCGCGGACGCATCCGCGTGCAAGCGCGGCATCATGCCGGCACCGCGCCGGGAACGGTGTGGACGTGGAACGCGATCGGCAAGCGCAAGGGCGCCTGGAAACTCGCCGCCGATGCGCCGGAGAACCGCGACGGCTTCCTGCTGAACCACCTGATCGGCGAATCGCTCGACGACGGAAGCTACGCGAACGCCGACCCGGTCACCGGCCAGGCCGCGTGGTTCGACCTGCGCGTGCGCATCGAGCGCGATGCGTCGCCGCACGAACCCGGCCATCGCATCGAACCGGCCGGAGACGGCGCTTGAACGAAGCGGCCTGGGCGACCCTGGCGATCGTGCTCGGCGCGATCGTGCTGTTCGCGAGCGAGCGCATCCGCATCGACGTGATCGCGCTCGGCGTGCTGGTGCTGCTGGCCGGGCTCGGGCTGGTCACGCCGGCGGAGGCGCTGGCCGGCTTCAGCAACGAGGCGACGGTGACGGTCGCCGCGATGTTCGCGCTGAGTCTCGGCATCGAGCGCTCCGGCGCGCTCGAACCGCTCGCGCGCCTGTTGTCGCGCATCCGCCGGCCCTGGCTGCTGACGCTGGCGCTGATGCTGGCGATCGCGCCGATGGGCGCCTTCGTCAAGAACATCGCCCTGGTCGCGACCTTCCTGCCGCTGGCGCTGCGCGTGTGCGCGCGCACGCACACCTCGCCCGCGCGCGTGCTGCTGCCGATGGCCTACGCCGCGCAGATGGGCGGCGTGTGCACGCTGATCGGCACCTCCTCGAACCTGCTCGCCGACAGCCTCGCGCAGAAGCACGGCCTGTCGCCGTTCGGCGTGTTCGAATTCACGCCGATGGGCGCCCTGCTCGCCGTCGTCGGCATCGGTTACCTGATGCTCGTGGGCCGCTGGCTGCTGCCGCGCGATATCCATCCGCAGGCGATGCCGGAATCGGACATCGGCAAGTACGTGACCGAGCTGCGCATCAAGCCGACCTCGCCCCTCGTCGGCCAGAGCATCGCCGACGCGCGGCTCGGCGAGACCTGGGGCGTCTATCCGCTCGAACTGCTGCGCGGAAAGACGCACCTGTGGTCGCCGCGATCGCAGCGGCTGGAGGCCGACGACGTGCTGCTGGTGCGCGGCGACTGGGAGAAGATCGAGGAATTGCGCAAGCGCGCCGACCTCGAACTGGACCCCGAGAACCACTACGGCCACGAGCGCGGCGAGGCGCGCGTCCTGGTCGAACTGCTGCTGCGCCCCGACAGCACGATCGAGGGCTACACGCTCGACGAGCTGGACTTCCCGCGCAACCACGGTGCGATCGCCCTCGCGATCCAGCGTCGCGGCCAGGTGCTGCGAGAGCAGCTCAGGGACACGCGCCTGGCCGGCGGCGACGTCCTGCTCATGCTGGCCGACGAGGACGCCCTCTCCGCACTGCGCGGGGACGAGCGTTTCGTCGTGCTCAGCGAGCGCGAGGACACGCGCCGCACGCCGCGCCGAGCGATCGCGGCGATCGCGATCATGACCGCGGTCGTGCTCTGCTCCGGCCTGCACTGGCTGCCGATTCCCGTCGCAGCGATCGCCGGTGCGGTGGCGATGGCCGCCGCCGGCTGCTTCGGCCGCAAGGACCTGTACGAGGGCATGGACTGGAAGATCGTCGTCGTGCTCGCGGCAATCCTTCCGCTCGGCACGGCGGTCGAGAGCAGCGGCCTGTCGCGGACCGTCGTCGACCTCGGCATGAACGCGCTCGGCGCGCACGGCCCGCTCGCCGCGTTGCTGCTCGTCTACCTGCTGACCGCGCTGCTGACCGAGCTGATGGGCCACAACCCGTCGGTCGTGCTGATGGCCGGCATTGCCATCTCGATCGCCCATTCGGTCGGTGCCGACCCACGCCCGTTCGTCATCGCCGTCGCATTCGCCGCGGCGACCTCGTTCGCCACGCCGGTCGGCTATCCCACCAACACGATGGTCTACTATGCCGGCGGCTACCGCTTCACCGACTTCATGAAGGTCGGCATCCCGCTGATCGCCCTGTTCTGCGCCTTGTCGATGGTGCTCATCCCGCATTTCTGGCCGCTGACCTCATGACCTCGTCCCTTTTTCGCAACACATCTCGGCCGTCCCGCCTTCGCAGGCGGAAGATCGGGCGCCAACCTCTGCAACACGGAGTTCCACCATGTTGAAACTCACGAAACGACTTTCCGCTCCAAAGCCTGGTTCCATCGGCGAGGACGCAGTCCGCTGGGCCTACAGGATTGCGCTGGGACGGGAGCCTGAAAGCGACGCGATCGTCCGCTCCTACGCAGATCGCGTGGGGTCCGTCGCCGAACTCCGGGACATCTTCCTCACGTCGACGGAATTTCGCGGCCAGGTGGCCTCGCGCCTCAAGGAAATCACGCCTCCTCAGGCGAGCGGGTTCGAACCTGCGATGGAGATCCGCTGTCCCGACGACGACGGCTTGCGTGAACGTGTATTCCGGCACATCGCCGAGAGTTGGAGCCACTTCGGGGAAACCGAGCCTCATTGGTCGGTCCTGACCACGGACGAATTCAAACCGGGCCAGATCGAAGCCAATCTCGATGCGTTCCATGAATACGGAAGGACGGATGTCGAACGCTTCCTTGCCACCTTGAAACGCAATGACGTATCGATGCCGGAGAATGCGCACTGCATCGAACTGGGCTGCGGCGTCGGCCGTCTCACGCGCTGGCTGGCTCCGCACTTTGGCGGCATGACCGCCCTGGACGTGTCACCTGGCCACCTCTCGCTGGCGAAACGCTACGTCGACCAACATGCGTCGAACGTGGAATTCGTCCAACTGAAGCAGCTGGAGCAGCTGGATCAACTCCCCAGAGCCCAGGTCTTCTTCACGTTCCTCGTGCTTCAACACAATCCGCCGCCGGTGATCGAGGCGCTTCTGGACGGTCTGCTGGGGAGGCTCGATCCGGGCGGCATCGCCTACTTCCACGTGCCGACCTACAGCCCGGACTACCGCTTCGACATCGACGAATACCTTGCGGAGAAAGAGGATCGGATCACGATGGAGATGCACGCGCTGCCGCAGAAGGATGTGTTCCGCATCGCGGCCCGTCACGGCATGCAACCCATCGAGGTACTGAATCAGACCAATCCGCAACGCGAGATGGCCAACTACTTCCTGATGCAGAAGCGCTGACCCCGGTGACAACGCTTCCGCCGCCGTCGCCGAGGAAGCTCGGCCTCGTCATTGACCTCGACACCTGCGTCGGCTGCCATGCCTGCGCGGTCGCGTGCAAGGAATGGAACGACGGCGGCCAGTTCGGCCCTCTGCCCGATCGGGATGCCTATGGCGCGGAGCCCGACGGCGTCTGGTTCAACCGCGTGCACAGCTATGCGGTGGAGCCGGGATCGGACCATGCGGAGGGCGCCTCGAATCGGTGCGCTGGTCCGGATCCCGAATCCCCGGCCCCCAAACCTGGCCTCACCGTCCACTTCCCGCGCTCGTGCCTGCACTGCGAGGCGCCGGGCTGCGTGACGGTCTGCCCGACCGGCGCCAGCTACAAGCGGGCCGAGGACGGCATCGTGCTGGTCGACGAGGACAAGTGCATCGGCTGCCAGCTCTGCGCCTGGGCCTGCCCGTACGGTGCGCGCGAGATCAGCGTACGGAAGGGCACGATGCAGAAGTGCACGCTGTGCGTGGACCGCATCTACAACGAGACGCTCGACGAGGAGGACCGCCAGCCGGCCTGCGTGAAGGCCTGTCCGACGCGCGCGCGGCATTTCGGCGATCTCGGCGACGCGGAGTCGGCCGTGTCGAGACTCGTCGCCGAGCGCGACGGGTACGCGCTGATGCCGGAGTTCGGCTACCGGCCGGTCAACCGCTACCTGCCGCCGCGACCGCGGCGTGATGCGGCGAATGCCCCACCTGCACCGCCACGCGAGGAAACGCTGGACCGCGAAAAACTTCCCGGCGTGCTGCGCTGGCTCGACCGCGTGCTGTCGCGCTGAAGGAATCGACGATGCGGCCGACGTTTTCGATCCTCTGTTTCACCGTGCTGTCCGGCATCGGATACGGCGCGTGGTTCCTCCAGGGACTGGCCTGGGCGATCGGACCGATCTGCGAGGCCCACTCGGCGGCCAGCGGCGTGCCGTGGGAGCTCTGTCCAGTCGCCTTCTGGACGAAGGCGGGATCCATGCTCGCGCTCCTGTTCGTGAGTACGGGACTGCTCTGCTCGCTCGGCCACCTCGGCAAGCCGTCGCGCGCCTGGCGCGCTCTTTCGCAATGGCGAAGCTCGTGGCTGTCGCGCGAAGGCGTGTTCGCGCTGCTGACCTTCGTCCCTTTCGTGCTCATCGCCGCGCAGGAAGTCGCGCTGTGGATCGCTGTCGTCCGGGCCGGGCCGGACGGGACCGTGGCGCTCTCCGGATGGGTGTCCCAAGGCGGACTGCCGAGACGACTGCTCGGTTTCTGTCTTGCCGCCGGCTCGCTGGCCACCGTGTTTTGCACCGCGAACATCTACGCCAGCCTGAAGCCGATCCGCGCGTGGAATGATCGTCACGTCGTGCCGGCGTACCTGTCGATCGGCCTCTACGGTGGTTGCCTGCTGCTGGCGGCGATGACGGTCGATCGCTCGATGGAGTTCCGCGACCATCGGATCCTGCTGACCGGCACGATCGTGCTCGCCGTTGCGTGCGCGTGGCTCAAGCATCGCTACTGGCGCTCGATCGACGCGCAGTCCAGCACCACGACCGGCCATGCGATCGGTCTCGAATCGCTCGGCACCGTGCGACCGCTCGAAGCGCCGCACACCGAGGAAAACTACCTCACGCACGAGATGGGTTTCGTGCTCGCGCGCAAGCACTCGACGAAGCTCCGCCGCATCGCGCTGGCCGCCGCGTTCCTGATTCCCGCCCTGCTTGCCGTACTCACGTTCGTGCTGCCGCGTGTCTACCCACTGACGGTGTGGCTCGCCCTGGCCAGCGGCATCGTCGGCCTCTTCGTCGAGCGCTGGCTGTTCTTCGCCGAGGCCAAACATGCGGTGATGGCGTTCTACGGCCGCTGAGCGGCGACTCCCGGCGACCGCGCTACCTCGAATCCGCGATTCAAGCCACCCCGCCGCCACGCTTGTTCACCAGGCGATTCACGCGGGATTTAGCCCGGATTCTTACCATCTGCGCCCTACCGCAATCCCTTGCGGTTTTTTTTTGTGGATTTTGCGCTCCGTATGCGATCACCGCTGCCGGCTCCGGTGACGCGCCGATGCGGTACCGCCCTCGGACCGCGGGGCGGCACCGCATCGACCACCGTCCTCGTTTCCTTTCACCCATCTCTCCAAGGAGAACACGATGAACAAGCATCTGCTCCCGCTCGCCCTGCTCGCGATCCTTCCGCTCGGTGCCGTCGCCGCCGAGAACGGCGAATGGTCCGGCACCGGTGAAGTCGGCTTCGCCGCCGCGCGCGGCAACGCGAAGTCCGAGAACCTCAATGCGAAGCTGCAGTTCTCCAAGGAAGACGAGAGCTGGAAGCACAGCTTCTACCTGACCGCGCTGCGCGCCAAGGGCGAGGTCAAGACGGCGCGCCCCGGTCCGCCCGACGCCAACGGCCAGCCGACGATCGAGTACGACAAGACCTACGAACTGAACGCGAACCGCTACGAAGTCGGCGCGTCCAGCGGCTACAAGCTCGACGAGCGCAGCTACATCGTCGGCGCGGCGCGCTACGAGAACGACGACTTCTCGCCGTTCGACTACCAGGCGGTCGTCTCGATCGGCTACGGCTACACGGTGCTGAAGAACGCCAGCAACGAGCTGTCGTTCGAGGTCGGCCCGGGCTACAAGCGCTACAAGCCGGTCGATACCCGCCAGTCGGAAGGCGAAGTCGTCGGTCGCGGCTTGGTCGCGTACAAGCACAACTTCACCGACACGACCTCGTTCGTGAACACGCTGCTGGTCGAAGCGGGCAGCGACAACACCTTCCTCCAGAACGACGCCGGCCTGCAGGTCGACATCAACAAGAAGCTGGCGCTGAAGGTCGGCTACCAGGTCCGCCGCAACACCGACGTGGCGCCCGGCACGAAGAAGACCGACCAGTTGATGACGACGAACCTCGTCTACAACTTCTGATCGGCCGCTCCGACGCGCGCCGCCCGGCCGATGCCGGCGCGGCGCGTTTCTTCGATCACTGCGCAGCCGGCGGGCGCCGCAGGATCTCGTCCGCCCCCTGCTCGCGCAGCAAGGCTGCGACGCGCTCGCCGAGTTCGCGCGGAGCGTCGGCGGGACCGGTCGCCTCGGCGCGGATCAGCCTTCCGCTGTCGGCGTCGCCGACGAGGCCCCATAGCGCGAGTCCCGTCTCCGTCTCCACGCAGTACCCGGCGATCGGCACGCTGCAGTTGCCGTGCAGTTGCAGGTTCATCGCACGCTCGGCGGCGGTGCAGCGATGCGTCGCCTCGTCGTCGAGGACGCTCACGAGTTCGGCGATGGCCGCATCGCCCTGCCGGCATTCGACGGCGATCGCCCCCTGTGCCACGGCCGGCAGCCACGCCGGTGGCGACAGGCGTTCGCGCATGCGCTCGCCAAGGCCGAGCCGCTCGATGCCGGCGCAGGCGAGGACGATCGCGGCATAGTCGCCGGCGTCGAGCTTGGCCAGGCGCGAGTTCACGTTGCCGCGCAGGTCGACGAGGTGCAGGTCCGGCCGCAGGGCGCGCAGTTGGGCCTGCCGGCGCAGCGACGACGTACCCACCCGCGCTCCATGCGGCAGGTCGCCCAAGCGTGCGTGGTCGTTGCTGATGAACGCGTCGGCCGCGTCGGCGCGTTCGAGCACCGCACCGATGGCGAAGCCCGGCTCGAGCTCCATCGGCACGTCCTTGTACGAATGCACCGCGATGTCGGCCCGATGCTCCAGCATCGCGACTTCGAGTTCCTTGAGGAACAGGCCCTTGCCGCCGATCGCGGCGAGCGGGCGGTCGACGATCTGGTCGCCGCGCGTGGTCATCGCGACGAGTTCGACCGACAGCTCCGGGTGCGCGGCGCGCAGGCGCGCGGCGACATGTTCGGCCTGCCACAGCGCGAGAGCGCTCTGGCGCGTGGCGATGCGCAGCGTGGCGCGGCTCACAGTGCCCGCACCAGCTTGCGCAGCGCCGGCAGGTTGCGGCGGCTGACTTCGAGCGTGGTCGCCACGCCGCCGAGATGGGCGAACAGGCGCCCGTCCGGCGCGCGCGTCAGCCCGGTCAGCTTCGACAGCGCGACGAGGCAGTTGCGGTGGATGCGCACGAACACGTCGGCGAATTCCTGCTCCAGCGATTTCAACGGTTCCTCGATCAACACTTCACCTTTCGCGTGACGGACGAGGACGTACTTGTCCTCGGCCAGCAGATAGTCGACCTCGGCGACCGGCACCAGTACCAGGCTGCCGCGCACCCGCGCGCACAGGTGCGTGCGCCGGCGTTCCGGTTCGATCGCCTCCAGCGCGCGCGCTCCGTCACCGTTCCAGCGCCGGGCCTTGGCCAGCGCCGTGCGCAGCCGTTCCGCGCGCACTGGCTTGACGAGGTAGTCGACCGCATTCGCCTCGAACGCGGCCAGCGCATGATCGCCGAAAGCGGTGCAGAAGATCAGCCCCGGCACGTGGCCGTCCGGCATCCCTTCGAGCGCGGCGAGATGTCGCGCCGCCTCCAGCCCGTCCATGACCGGCATGCGGATGTCCAGCAGCACGACGTCCGGCCGCAGCCGCGCGGCCGCCTCCAGCGCCTCGCGGCCGTTGCCGGCCTCGCCGACCACGTGGACGTCGCCGACCTCGGCCAGCATCGAAGCCAGGCGCTCGCGCGCCAGCGGCTCGTCGTCGGCGAGCAATACCCTCATCGGTCCGGCCTCCCCGGCAAGCGCAGCGTCACGCGGAAAACCTGCGCTCCGGCTTCGACCTGCAAGCCGCCGCGCGCGCCGAAATGGTACTCGATGCGCGCACGTACGTTGGCGAGGGCGACGCCGTTGCGCCCGGACGGCGCAGGCTGCTGCGGCAGCGGGTTCTCGATCGCGATCTCGACGCCGTCGCCGAGGGATCGCGCGCGCAGCACGACGGTACCGCCGTCGGCGCGCGGCTGCACGCCGTGATAGACCGCGTTCTCGACCAGCGGCTGCAGCAGCAGCCGCGGCAGCGGCAAATGCAGCGGCAGGTCGACGAAATCGCGCTCGACCTGCAGACGGGCGCCCAGGCGCAGTTGTTCGATGCGCAGGTAGTGGTCGGCGAGTTCGAGTTCCTCGCCGAGCGTGGCCATCGCCGTATCGGCACCGAGGGCAGCGCGGAACAGGTCGGCGAGATCCTCCACCGTACGCTCGGCCTCGGCCGGCCGCGTGCGGACGAGGCTCGCGATCGTGTTCATGCTGTTGAACAGGAAGTGCGGCCGGATGCGTGCCTGCAGGGCATCGACCTGCGCGCGCGACGCGGCCTGCACGCGTTCGCGCCATTGCTCGAGCACGAACAGGTAGCGCAGCAGCGCGGCGGCGATCAGGGCGCAGATGCCCGCGTTGGCGAGCACGAAGCGCCAGGTTTCCCCGGCGGGCACGCTGAGCCCCAGGCCGAGCGCCTGGTCCATGCGGCAGATGACCGCGCTGGCCAGCGCGGTCACGGCGACGCCGGCGCTGCCGGCGAACAGGTAGGCCGCGCGCGCGTCGAAGCGTGCCAGCGGCTGCCGCAGCGAACACAGCACGACCACGTTGAGCAGGGCCAGCCACTGCACGTACAGGCTGACCACGCCGAGCCGCGGCAGCAGCGGTCGCATCTCGGTTTCCGGCACGAGCACGACCACGAGCGCGACCAGCTCGGCCACGATCATCACCGCGAACAGCGTCGGCGCGCTGCAGAACTGCGGCAGCCAGTTCGAGGCGGTTTGCGCGGGTCGCGCATCCCGCTGCTTCGAGGTCCCCGGTCCCATGCCGGCAAGTATAGGGTTCCGCCCGGCGCGACAACGGCGACTGCGGCGCGTTGCCCGCAACGAGCCGGTTTGTCCATCGGGGACCACCGGATGGTGCGCCGTGAATCGCGTCAATAACGTCGGGCCACCTGAACCTCGCACCCGCTTCGCCATGTCATGCCCGCCTGCGGCCACGTTGCAGATCGTCGCCCTCGACGCGTACCACCGCCAGCTGCTCGCCCGGATGCTCGACCTCCTGAACCCGCGGTTGCGCCGGACCTGGAGCGCATCGGATGCCGATGGCGGCGATGCGACCCTCGTCGACGTGGACGACGAGCGCGGTCGACGGCACGCCCTGCGGGCACTCGGCAGCGGCCTCGCCGGACGCACGATCGCGTTCGGGAGCTGCGCGGAACTGGACACCCGCCACCGCGTGCCCAAGCCGCTGCGCCTGGCGCCGCTGCTGGCCGCCCTGAGCGCCATCGAGGCCGAACCGGCTCCGCCCCTCGCCCCGGCCGGCGACGCCGGCTGCTTCCGGCTGCTCGACTGGCCGCCGCTCACCACGGACGCGGGGCCGATTCCCGCGAACGAACTGCGCGTCGCCTCTTTGCTCGCGCGCCGTCCGCTGCGCATCGCCGACCTCGGCGACCTGCTGGGCCTCGGGCACGCCGAAGCCGATGCG
>DBMH01000285.1 GCA_002297645.1 Rhodanobacteraceae bacterium UBA703
GCCTTCGAGCGCGGCGGCTCCGGCGAACCGGCGCTCGCGGCGAAGCTGCGCAGCGGCTACCTCGCCCATCCGACGAGCTACACGCTGTTCCTGCGTCTCGTGCCGCTGTTCCCGTTCGGCGCGACGACGGTCGCCCTGGCCTGGCTGCGCTGTCCTCTCTGGCTGTTCCTCGCCGCGAGCGCATTCGGCGGCAGCGTGATGATCGCGTTCGAGAGCGCACTGGGCGCCGGGCTGATGGAAACCCTCGCGCACGAAGGCAAGGCCTCGCTGAGCCTGCTGGCGCATCCGCGGATCCTGTGGCCGGCACTCGGCATGGCCGCACTGGCACTGCTGCCCATCGCGTTCGGCTGGCTGCGCCACCGGCGCTGAACCCCGCCTCCCCGGGAAGGCTCCAGATTGAGCGCCGGCGCGGCGTTCCGCTATGCTGCAACGTATTTGCGGCACCCGGCCGCAGCATTCCGAGGTGCCGTTGAACCCCGTCTCGCCGCCCCCGGTCCGCAAGTCGTTCTGGCGCGCCCTCGCGCTGACCTTGCTGGTCGCCGCCGCCAACGTCGGGCTCTGGGCCTGGCTGAACCGTCCGGTGCAGATCGCCGACTGGCACGGCGAGATCGGCGGCTTCGCGTTCAATCCCTCGCAGCGCTACCAGGATCCGACCCGCCAGATCTTCCCGAGCGAGAGCGAGCTCGACGGCGACATCCGCCTGCTGTCGCAGTACAGCAAGCGCCTGCGTACCTATTCGTCGCTCGAGAACCCGCAGATCCCGCGACTCGCGAAGTTCTACGGCGTCAGCGTGATGGCCGGCGCCTGGATCGAGGGCCGCGCCGAGCGCAACGAACGCGAGCTGGCCGCGCTGATCGCGCTGGCGCGCAAGAACGACAACATCGACCGCGTGATCGTCGGCAACGAGGTGATCCTGCGCGGAGACCTGCCGGTGCGCGAGCTGATCGCCTACCTCGATCGCGCGCGCGCGCAGCTGCGCATCCCGGTCTCGACGGCGGAACCGCTCGACAGCTGGCAGCGCAATCCCGACCTGATCCGGCACGTCGACTTCGTGACCGTGCACATCCTGCCGTACTGGGAGAAGGTACCGCGCAAGGACGCGATCGGCTTCACGCTCGGCCAGCTGCAGTCGCTGCGGCAGATCGTCGACCAGGTCTCGCCCGGCAAGCCGATCGTCATCGGCGAGATCGGCTGGCCGTCGAACGGCGACCGGCGCGAGTACGCGCAGCCGTCGCTCGCCGACGAGGCGCACTTCCTGCGCGACTGGTTCAACGTCGCCGCGCAACTGCACCTCGACTACTACGTGATGGAGGCGATCGACCAGCCCTGGAAGGAACAGCTCGGCGGCCGCGTCGAGGCGTACTGGGGCATGTTCAACGCGAACCGCCAGCCGAAGTTCTCGCTGACCGGCACGGTCATCGAGGATCCGAACTGGCCGTGGAAGGCCGGCGCGGCGTCCCTGCTCGCGCTGCTGCCGATGTTCTGGTTCGCGCGCCACTTCATCCGCTTCCGCGCGATGGGCATCGCGTTCTTCCTGACGCTGGTGCAGCTGTCGGCCTCGATCCTGGTCTGGATGGCGACGCTGCCGTACGACTTCTACCTCAGCCCGTTCAACTGGGCAATGCTGCTGCTGCTGTTCCCGGCGCAGTTCGCGATCATCCTGATCCTGCTCATCAACGGCTTCGAGTTCACCGAGGTGATCTGGCGGCCGTACTGGCTGCGCGAGTTCAAGCCGCTGACGCCGAAGCCCGGCGATCCCCAGCCGTTCGTGTCGATCCACCTGGCCTGCTACAACGAGCCGCCGGAGATGGTGATCCTCACGCTCGATTCGCTGGCCGCGCTCGACTACGAGAACTACGAGGTCATCGTCCTCGACAACAACACGAAGAACCCGGACGTCTGGAAGCCGGTCGAGGCGCACTGCGCGCGGCTCGGCCCGAAGTTCCGCTTCTACCACCTGGAGCCGTGGCCGGGCTTCAAGGCCGGCGCGTTGAACTACGGCCTCGAAGTCACCGATCCACGCGCCGAGGTCGTCGCCGTCGTCGACGCCGACTACGAGGTGCGCAGCGACTGGCTGCGCGCGCTGACCGGCTACTTCGCCGACCCGAAGGTCGCCGTCGTGCAGTGCCCGCAGGCGCATCGCGAGTGGGAGCACAATCCGTTCCGTCGCATGACCAACTGGGAATACGACGGCTTCTTCCGCATCGGCATGCACCATCGCAACGAACGCAACGCGATCATCCAGCACGGCACGATGACGATGGTGCGCAAGGACGTGCTGGCGAACACCGGCGCCTGGTCCGAATGGACGATCTGCGAGGACGCGGAGCTCGGCCTGCGCCTGATGAAGGCCGGCTACGAGCTCGTCTACGTCGACGAGCTGATGGGCAAGGGCCTCACGCCGGCCGACTTCAAGGCGTACAAGTCGCAGCGTTACCGCTGGGCGTTCGGCGCGATGCAGATCATGAAGGCGCGCTTCGGCTGGATGGTGTCGAAGGCGTCCACGCTGACGCGCGGCCAGCGCTTCCACTTCCTGACCGGCTGGTTCTCCTGGTTCGGCGACGCGCTGCATCTCGTGTTCACGATGATGGCGCTGCTGTGGACGCTCGGCATGGTGCTCGCGCCGCAGTACTTCATGCTGCCGATGTACCTCTTCCTGGTGCCGCTGATCGGCTTCTTCCTGTTCAAGGCCGCGTTCGGAATCATCCTCTACCGCGTGCGCGTGCCGTGCTCGTGGAAGGACACGATCGCCGCGTCGGTCGCCAGCATGAGCCTCAGCCACGCGATCGCGCGCGGCATCTTCGAGGGCCTGTGGCGCAAGAAGGGCGAATTCATCCGTACCGCCAAGAGCCGGCGCATCGGCAAGAAGCCGAACCCGTTCACGTCGGTGAGCGAGGAACTGCTGCTGTTCCTCGCGATCGTCGCCTGCGTGGTCGGCATGATCAACTCGGCCGGCGTCAACTACGTCGAGGGCCGGCTGTGGATCGCGATCCTCGCGGCGCAGGCGATTCCCTACGCGTCGGCCCTGGTCGGCGCGTGGATCGCGCACAAGTCGGGCGATGCCGTGGGCTAGGCCGGGCGCGAGCGCGCTCTGCCGGCTTCCACGAACCGTCGCCCGGGGTAGCGGCCGATCCGACATCGGACTCCGATTCGCATGGACATCGCCTACCGCAACGCCCTGCCCGAAGACGCCCCCGCCTGCATCGCGCTGCGGGGGCGGACGAGGGAGAACGCGTTCTCCGTCGAGCAGCTGCGCGCCGTCGGTGTCACGCTGGAGAGCTGGCGGTCCGGCATCCTCGACGGCTCGCTTCCCGGCCACGTCGCCACGTCGGCGGGAACGCCGGTCGGCTACTGCTTCGGCGACCGCGACACCGGCGAGATCGTCGTGCTCGCCCTGCTGCCGGAGTACGAGGGCAAGGGCATCGGGAAGACGCTGCTGGGCCGGATGGTCGAGGATTTCAGGACGATGGGTTTCGAACGGCTTTTCCTCGGCTGCTCGGCGGACCCGAGGAGCCGCTCCCACGGCTTCTACCGCCACCTGGGATGGCGATCCACGGGCACGGTGGACGCATTGAACGACGAAGTCCTCGAGTACTTCCCCGGAGTCGCCTCGTGACGATGCGCTGGTGGCCGTTGCTGCTGTTGCCGATTGCCGCGTCCGCGGCCCCGTCCGCCCGCCCCGAGGACGCGATCGCTTCGCTCTGGCGTGCCTTCTCGCACGAGGCCGGAGCGAGCGCCGACGTCGCGACGCTGGGGCGACTGTTCCACGCCGACGGCATCGTGTTCGGCAGCCGCTACCGCGACGGCGCGCCGTCGCTGCGCGCGACGCGTGCCGCGGACTTCGTGAAGTCTCTGGACCGGATCGGCGACGACGCCTTCCACGAATGCGAGATCGTGCGCGACGTGAAGGTCTACGACCGCTTCGCGACCGTGTACAGCGTCGTCGAGTCGCGCACGCGAAAGACCTCGGCCACGCCGGACTTCACCGGCGTCAACAGCATCCAGCTGTACCGGCTCGGCGACGAGTGGAAGATCGTCTCGCTCTACTACCAGGTCGGGAAAGACGACCTGCCGATTCCGCTCGACGGCGGGGTTTCCGGCCGCTGCCTCGACGCCGGCTGAAGCCCGAACCGAGCGGAAGCGCCGCCGCGGGATGCCTCGTGTTCCGATTTCCCGCAGTCCGTCACATTCCAGGCTGAACAGGCGTCTGTTCGCTCGACGGGGGCGGGCATACGATCCGCCGGCGGCGCCGATGCGCCGCTCGTCCCGGAGGACGAACCCCGAATGAGGAGGATTGCATGAACAAGCGCTTGCGTAGGCTCGCTTTGCTCGCGGCAGGACTGCTCGGAACGACGGTGGCATCCGCCGCCGGCATCGAACTCTCGCTCGATTCGGCGTCGAAGGCGGCCGGCAGCGGCCGGATCGACTACCACCTCGTCAACGACACGGCCTCGACGATCCACGTCCTGCGCTGGGAAACACCACTCGACGGCCTCACGGCCGACCTGTTCCAGGTCACGCTGGACGGCCGCAAGGCCGTCTACACGGGACCGCTCTACAAGCGCGTGGCGCCGCGCCCAGAGGACTACATCGAACTGAAACCCGGCCAGTCCATCGATGCGGAAGTGGACCTCAGCGCCTGGTACGACATGCGCGAAGGCGGCCGGTTCGAGGTCCGCTACGCGCGCGACGCGAGCGACGTGGTGCTCGAGGCCTCGCTCGCGAGCAAGGCCGGCGTCGGCACCGGCGTCGCGGCATTCGACACGTCGCGCGGCACGATCCAGATCTACGTGGACGCCGCGCCGAATCCGCTCGATTCGTCGATCGACGCGCTCGGTCCGTCGCCCCTGGCGGCGACCAACAGCTTCGTCAGTTGCAGCAACACGCGCCAGTCGCAGCTCGTCACCGCGCGCGGCTCGGCCGGCACCTACGCGAACAACTCGAAGGCCTACCTCGACGCCGGCACGGTCGGCACGCGCTATACGTGGTGGTTCGGCACGTACACCAGTTCGCGCTACGCGACCGTGCGTTCGCACTTCGCCAACATCGCCAGCGCGCTGTCCTCGCAGCCCTACACGTTCAACTGCTCGTGCACGGATTCGGGTACCTACGCCTACGTGTATCCGACGCAGCCGTACAAGGTGTACCTGTGCGGCGCGTTCTGGTCGGCGCCGAACACCGGCACCGACTCCCGCGCGGGAACGCTGGTGCACGAGACGAGCCACTTCAACGTCGTGGCCGGCACCGGCGACTACGGCTACGGGCAGACCAACGCGCACAATCTCGCGACCAGCAATCCGGCCAAGGCCGTCACCAACGCCGACAACCACGAGTACTTCGCCGAGAACAATCCGGCGCGCAACTGAATCCGGCACCTGCGCGCGGGACCGTTCAGCGGTCCCGCGCCTCCGGCGAAGCCGGCGCTATTCCTGCGGCGCGACGCCGAGGTACGCCCCGGCGGCCGCGATGGTCGCCCAGAGTTCCGCGCGCCGCTGGAAGGAACGCCCGAACAGGTCCTCCGCCGTCGCGCGATCGCCGTTCAGGAGGTAGTACGCGCCGATCGCGGCGATCTCCTTCTCGTCCTTCGGGTTCTCGCGCACGTAGCGATCGAACAGCGGCTTGGCCCTGTCCCATTCGCCCGCCTCGCAGTAGACGCGCGCGATGCGGAACAGGTCGCTCGAATCGGGCTTCGTCGACAGCACGGCATCGAATACGGCCTGGCCTTCGGGTTTCGCGCCGCCCAGGTACTGGATGCGGCCGATCGCGATACGCTCCCAGCTGCCGTCGCCGGCCTGCACGCGAGCCGCCTCGATCAGCGAGCGCGCGGCGTCCGCCTTCGACTTGCCCCGGAACAGCGCGGGATCGAGTTTCTGCGCGGCATACCCCACCGCGATGCCGGCGACGAACAACAGCGACGAAACGATCGCGATACGGATCTTCAATGCCCCTCTCCCATGTCGGATGGCTGCCGCGCGGAGCACGGCAGCCGATGCGTTCACGCCTTGCGCGCGACCTTCTTCTTCGCCGCCGTCTTCGCGACCGGCTTGCGCTTGGGCTTGAGCATCGTGCCGACGCATTTCGGCGCACCGCAGCGGCAGGCCCAGATCTGCTTCAGCTTCGACGTCAGGCGCTCCTCGAGCACGATGCCGTAGTCGTAGGTCAGCTCCTCGCCGGCGCGCAGGGCGCGCGTCGCTTCGATCAGCACGCGGTCCTTGCGCGCGTCGCCGCCCGCGTCCTCTTCCAGTACCGCGCGGCAGTTCGGCGCGCAGCTGTGGTTGATCCAGCGCGCGATGTTCCCTTCGAAATTCGCGTCGATGACGTAGCGGTCGTTCAGCGTGAACAGGAAGGTGTGGCCGGTTTCGCTGGTGTTCGCGTAGAGACGGTCGGCCTGCGCGTGCGTGAGGCGCTTGCCACGGTATTCGATGAGTTCGGTGCCCTTCGGGATGTCGACGAGGGCGAAGACGCCGTTACCGTGGATCGGCGAGCGGCGGGCGGCGATGCGTCTGGTCATGGGTCAACGGCGAGGTGGGCGATCGGGCCGCGCATGATAGCGAGCGGCGGCGGTGCCCGCACGCACGCATTCACGCGAATCGCGGCGATCTGCTAGCGTGCGCGCTGCGGAATCGCCGCGCTGCCCGCCGAACGTGCCATGTCGCTCCCGCGCCTCCTCGCCGCCTGCCTCGCCGTCGTCCTGCTCTGCGGCGCGGATGCCGCCTTCGCCCGCAAGCACTCGCGCGAACCCGGCGCCCCGGCGAAGCAGGAACAACCCGCCGCGACCGGCCGCTACGACTACTACATCATGGCGCTGTCGTGGTCGCCGACGTTCTGCCAGACACGCGGCGACGACGAAGACGAACAATGCGGCAGGAAAGGCTACGGATTCATCCTGCACGGCCTCTGGCCGCAGTACGAGAACGGCGGCGGCCCCGAACGCTGCGACACGCGCGACGGCGATCCCGATCGCGCCACGGTCGCCGCCACGCTGCCGTTCATGCCGAGCCGCCGCCTGATCAACCACGAATGGCGCAAGCACGGCGCGTGCACCGGGCTCGGCGCGAAAGGCTATTTCGGGACCGCCGATCGCGCCTTCGCCGCGATCCACATGCCGCCGGAACTCAAGGCGCCCGCCCGCTCGCTGGAGATGAGCGGTGACGACCTGCGCAGCGCGCTCAAGCGCGCGAATCCGGCGTTGGGCGACGACATGATGACCCTTCACTGCAGCAAGGGGCAGCTCGTCGAAGTCCGCGTCTGCCTCGACAAGGACACCAATCCGCGGCGCTGCGGCAAGCGCCTGCGCAATTCCTGCCCGGCCAGCCG
This sequence comes from Rhodanobacteraceae bacterium UBA703, assembly GCA_002297645.1. Lineage (GTDB taxonomy): Bacteria > Pseudomonadota > Gammaproteobacteria > Xanthomonadales > Rhodanobacteraceae > Dokdonella_A. The sequence goes on from DBMH01000285.1 coordinate 7,318, forward strand.
CAGTTTCGAGATCCCCGCCGTGCAGGGGCAATGACGCCCGATGGAATCGAGCCGCCGGCAACGCTACGGACTGGTCTTCAAGCTGGCGCTGTTCTACGTGCTGTTGTCGCTGCCGACCCTCGTCGTGGTGGAGTCGGCGATCCTGATCGCCGAATTCCAGCGCTTCATGCACGGCGTCGCCGGCGGCAGCCTGCGCAGCGCGAACGAGCACGGCGCGGACGAGCTCGCCGCACGCTGGCCGGGTCTCGACGGTGCCGGGACGGAGGCGCTTGAGGTGTGGACGCAGGACTGGACCCTGCGCCTGCAGCAGCCGCGCGGCGGCCTCACGCCCGACGCGTCCTACGTGCTGCTGGAACTGGCGGAGCGCCCGCTCGCCGCGGCCCTGCTCGCGCCCGACGGCCGCGTGGTCGCGCGCTCGATCGAGGATCCGCACTGGACCCCGGACCTGCCCACGACCACGGAGATCGAGCGCGCCTCGCTGTCGGCGCGCGACGCGCTGGAACTCGCCGGCAGCGAAAGCCCGTTCAAGCTGCGCCGCTCGCTCGCACCGGTGCGCGACGCGGACGGTCGCCTGCTCGGGCTGCTCTTCGTCGAACTGCGCCTGCCGCTGCCGTGGCGACGCGTGCTGCTGGACAGCAGCTTCGAGTCGCCGACCGTGCTGGCCTTCCTCATCGTGTTCGGCGTGCTGTCGTCGATCTTCCTCGCCGCCTGGGTGACGCGCCGGCTGAACCGCATCGCGCGGGCGGCCAGCGCCTGGAGCCGCGGCGACTTCTCCGAACCGATCGACGATCGCTCGCGCGACGAGATCGGCCGCGTCTCCGCCCTGCTCGACCGCATGGCGCTCGACCTGCGCGGCCTGATGCGGTCGCGCGCGCAGCTCGCGATGCTGGCCGAACGCCAGCGCCTCGCGCGCGACCTGCACGACACGGTGAAGCAGAAGGCGTTCGCCCTGAACCTGCAGCTCGCGGCCGCACGCCGGCTGCTGGCCGATACGCCTGCCGTCGAACGGCTCGACCAGGCGCAGCGGCTGACCCAGCAGATCCAGCAGGAACTCGGCCAGATCCTCGACGAGATGCGCAGCGACGGCGCCGACCTGCCGTTCGTCGAGCACCTGCGCGCCCGCGCGATCGACTGGTCGCACACCAGCGGCCTGGTGCCGGCGTTCGAGCTCGAGGACATGCCCGCCCTGCCGCCGCGCCACGAGGAGTCGCTGTTGCGCATCGTCGACGAGGCGCTGGCGAACGTGCTGCGCCACGCCGGGGCGACCCGCGTCGACATCGGATTGCACCGCGAGCGCGGGCTCTGGCGCCTGTCCATCCGCGACGACGGCCGCGGCATCGCCGCGGAAGCCGCGGCCGGCATGGGCCTGGGCAACCTGCGCCAGCGTGCCGAGAACCTGCCGGAGGGCCGCTTCGAGCTCGATTCCGAGCCCGGTCGCGGTACCCTCGTTGCCGTCCGCTTCGCCGTGCCCGACAATCCCTGACCATGAACGCCCAACCGATCCGCGTCGTCATCGCCGACGATCACGTCCTGGTGCGCCAGGGCATCCGAGCCTTCCTCGAGACCTACCCCGATCTCGCCCTCGTCGGCGAAGCCGACGACGCCGCCGGAGCCGCCACGGTCTGCGCGGAACAGCAACCCGAGGTCGCACTGGTCGACCTCGTCATGCCCGGCGGCGGCATCGAAGCGACGCGGACGATCCGCGCCGCGAGCCCGCGCACCCAGGTCGTGCTGCTGACCTCCTTCGAGGACGCGCGCCAGATCGTCGCCGCCGTGCAGGCCGGCGCGCTCTCGTGCCTGCTCAAGGACATCGACGCCGACGCGCTCGCCGACACCCTGCGCAAGGCCGCGCGCGGCGAAGCCGTGCTGCATCCGCGCGTCGCCGGCAAGCTGATGGACGCGCTGCGCAACGGCGCCGAACCCGGCAGCGAGCTGCTGGAATCGCTGAGCCAGCGCGAGCGCGAGGTGCTGACCCTGATGGCCGAAGGCCTCAGCAACCAGCACATCGCCGAACGCCTCGGCATCGGCGAGAAGACCGTCAAGACGCACGTCAGCAACGTGCTCGGCAAGCTCGACGTCAGCGACCGCACGCAGGCGGCCGTGTACGCTTGGAAGAGCGGCCTGAAGCAGCGCGCCCAGTAATCCGCTCCCTGCTTCCGTTTCAGGACGCGCCGTCGAAGCCGTCCGGGAAGATCGCGTCGCCGCGCTCGCAGGTGCCGTCGGCGTCATAGCGCAGCACCTGCGCATCGTTGGCGAGGCCGCTGAACAACGTACCGGCCAGCACCGTCCAGCCGGCCGCGCTCGCCGTGGAGACGGAGAAGAAGTGGCGGTCGCCGGCGTCGAGCGAGCGGCACGGACGCAGGTCCGCGTCGAACTCGGCGATGCGCGCGCCGATATGCCCCTGCCAATCGATGAAGTAGGTGCCGTCGACACGCCAGCGTCCGTTCGGTGCGCGCACGAGGCGGCGCGGATCGCCCCCGACCGCGGCCGCGCTCTCCTGCCGCACCTCGCCGGTCGCCGAATCCAGTCGCAGCAGGCGGAAGCCCTCGTTCAGGACCGGCTGCGGCGCGACGACCGGATCGCCGGCGCCGTCGAGGACGAGACCGGCCGCGGCGCTGCCGAATCGCGGGTCGTCCGGATGGGCGATCCGCCGCGTCCACCGCCGCGTCCCGTCGGGCGCGGTCTTCCACACCTGCGCCTGCATCGCGCCGAACGGGTTCTGCAGTGCGCCCTGCACGAACAGGTCGCCGGCCTCGTCGAGCGCGACGTGCAGCCGGCGGTTGAAGGTGGCACCGCCGAGCGTGCCGAGTTCGCGGTCGTGGAAGACGACCTTCCCATCCGCGGCGAAGCGCACGAGCAGGTAGCCGCCAGTCAGCATGTCGCCGGCCACGCCGACGACCGCACCGCCATCGTCGGTCGCGACGATCGTTTCGGCCTGCAGGTCCTCGCTGCCCGGCGACCAGCGCCAGTCCGGCAGGCGCTGTCCATCGGCGCTGTAGCGCGCGACGAGGAGGTCGTCGCCGTCGATCACCGGCACCAGCAGGTCGCCGTCGCGGCCGACCGCGAGCTGGCGCACGCCGGCGGAAATGCGGCCTGCCTGTGATTCGTCCTCCCACACGACGTCGCCGCTGTCGCCGTCCTGGACGCGCACACGCGCGACGTTGCCGAAGGCGTCGACCACGGCGACCCGGCCGTCCGCCAGCAGTTCCATGCCGGGCGGATTCGCGGTCGTGCGCCGTTCGCGCAACCACGCGAACGCACCGCCTTCATCGAAGCGCGCAAGCGCGACATGCTCCATGCCGTCGTGCGTGAGGTGCAGCAGCGCGAACAGGCTGCCGTTGGCCGCGACGCGCACGTCGACCGGGGTCGCGCCGCGCGGCATGGTCCCGTATTCCCACGATCCGACCCAGAGGGGCTCCCAGGCGGCGCCCGCGACCGTCGTGGCGAAGGCGGCGGCGAGGGCAGACACGGTGGTGATCGGCGGCATGGTCGGGCTCGTCGGCGGAGGACACCCTCCTGCTACGGCAAACCGTGCCCAAAATCCTCGAGGCGCGCGAAAAATCCGATCCCGTGTGGAATCGCGAGTCCGGCGCGACGCCGCTCCCGCAGATCGCCCCTCAGCTTGCGATCGGGTCGTCCCTTGCCCGCGCCGAGGGATCGCGGACTTCAACGACCTCTCAGCGCGCGCCGTCTCGCCCGTCGAGCGATTTGGCGAACACGCGCTGCGTCTTGCCGCACGCATAGCCGGCGCGCTCGTAGAAACGGTGCGCTCGTTCGCGCTCGATGCGGCTGCGCACGCGCACGGATGCGGCTCCGCGCTCCTGCGCCCAGCGCTCGGCCGCGTGCAGCAACTGCGTGCCGAGCCCCGCGTTGCGGGCCGATGCGGCGACCACGAGGCCGAGGACTTCGGCCAGGTCGTCGTCGAACAGGTGCGCCTGCATCGCGATGTGGATCCAGCCGACGACGCGACCTTCGGCATCCTCGGCGACGAAGAGGCGGTTCGCGGTGTCCGCCTCGATCGCGGCGAGGCGTGCGACGACCTGCTGGCGCGTCGCCGGATAGCCGAGTTCGGTACACAGCCCGGCCAGCGCGGGAGCGTCGTAGTTGCGTGCGTTACGGATCGCGGTCATCGCCTGCCCTCCTCGAACGACGCGACACTACCGACGAGATCGGCCGCGAAGGTGACGGAATCGGGGCGCCGGCGGGAAGGATCGAACCGTAGCCATGCAGGGACCGACCAGGGAAGCGCCGGATGGACACGCGACCCCGCGCCCGGTTTTGCGGGCACGGCGTCGAGACGGTCGGTCGGGCTACTGGCGCGCCCCTGGCTCAGGCGCAGCAGCCGTCGTCGCCCTTGATCGTGTGCGCGTGGCTGGCCGCGACGCCCTGGGTCAGGCCCTGGCCGCTGGCGACGTAGTGGTCGGCGACGACCTTGGCCACGCACATCGACATGCGCTTGCCGGTCGGGATGTGCAGGAACTCGTTCGGACCGTGCGCATTCGAGTGCGGGCCGAGCACGCCCGTGATCATGAACTGCGCGCCGGGGAACTTCTCGCCGAGCATGCCCATGAACGGAATCGAGCCGCCCTCGCCGTTGTAGGCGACCGGCGCACCGAAGAACTGCTGCGAGGCCGCATCGACCGAAGCCTCCAGCCACGGCGCCAGCGCCGGCGCTTCCCAGCCGCTGCCGGCCTTCTCGAGCTCGAACGTGACCTTGGCGCCGTACGGCGGCTGGCTCTCCAGCAGGCGCTTGAGGAACTCGCCGCCCTTCTTCGCGTCGAGCGTCGGCGGCACGCGCAGGCTCAGCTTCACCGCCGTGTACGGGCGCAGCACGTTGCCGGCCGCGTCGAGGGACGGCAGGCCGCCGACGCCGGTGACCGACAGCGCCGGACGCCAGGTGCGGTTGAGCACGAGCTCGGCGAGGTCGGTGTTCATCGGCTGCATGCCGTCGACCAGCGGGAACTTCGAGTACACCGCATCGCCGAGGATCTCGGCCGTGCGCCGGGCCTGCGCGACGCGCTGCGCCGGGATCTCGACGTGCAGTTCCTGCGGCTTGATCGTGCCGGTGACCTCGTCCTCCAGCCGCGACAGCAGCTGGCGCAGCACGCGGAAGCTCGAGGCGACCACGCCGGAGGCGTCGCCCGAATGCACGCCCTCCTCGAGCACGTTGACGACCAGGTTGCCGCCGGTGAGGCCGCGCAGGCTGGTCGTCAGCCAGAGCTGGTCGTAGTTGCCGCAACCGGAATCGAGGCAGACGATCAGCGAGGGCTTGCCGATGCGCGCGGCGAGGTGGTCGACGTAGTACGGCAGGTCGTAGCTGCCCGATTCCTCGCACGCCTCGATCATGACGACGCAACGCGCATGCGGAATGCCTTGGGCCTGCAGCGCGAGGATCGCGGCGAGCGAACCGAAGATCGCGTAGCCGTCGTCGGCACCGCCACGGCCGTAGAGCTTGTCGCCCTCGAGCACCGGCTTCCACGGACCGAGATGCGCGGACCAGCCGGTCATCTCCGGCTGCTTGTCGAGATGGCCGTACAGCAGCACGGTGTCGTCGCCCTGGCCCGGGATCTCGATGAAGATCAGCGGCGTACGGTCCGGCAGGCGCACCACCTCGACCTGCATGCCGGGGATTGCTTGCGACCGCGCCCACGACTCCATCAGCGCGACGGCCTGGTCCATGTAGCCGTGCTTCGCCCAATCTGCGTCGAACATCGGCGATTTGTTCGGAATCTTGATGTATTCGGTCAGCTGCGGAACGATCTGCTCGTCCCAGAGGCCGCCGACGAAACTGCTGAGTGCGCTGGAATCCATGATTTCACCTGTAGACGGGAGCGGAGCGCCGGAGGCGCGAAGCGTCGCGAACCATTCATCGTAGCGGATCGGCGCGGGTTCTTCCCGCGGCCATGGCGTCGCAGCCGGCCCGCCGGGAGGCCTCAGGCCGCCTCGCGCGCCGGCCGGCGTAAGAATTTTCCTACAAGAGGATCGGCATTTTTCCTACGCAAATTCACGCCATGCGGCGCTGCCGCAACCGGCCGCGCCTTCCTAGAATTCCGCCTGTCCGTGCCACCGCGCGCCTCTTCGGCGGATCCGATCGTTCCGATGCTGATGAAATGGCTTTCGATGCTGTTCCTGCTCGCCCTTTCCGGGTTGGCCATGGCGCAGGTCGACATCAACCGTGCCGACGCCAAGACGCTGGCGGAGTCGATGAGCGGCGTCGGGCTCGTGAAGGCCGAGGCGATCGTCGCCTATCGCGACACGCACGGACCGTTCCGCAGCATCGAGGAGCTCGCCAAGGTCAAGGGCATCGGCGCGAAGACGATCGCCGCGAACCGCGAGACTGTCGTCGTGATCGAGCCGGAGAACGCCCCGGCGCCGCCGAAGCGCCCGGAGAGCCCGGCCGCACCACGCTAGTCCCCTCTCGGCGCGGGATCCCGACGCCTCCCGAGACTGCGGCAAGCCGCCGCAGCCGGAGCGGTCGCGTCGACGCATGCTAGACTCGCGGCCCGCCGAACGGCGGTCTGCGCATGATCCTCCCTCGCTATCACATCGGCCCGTCCTCCATCACGGGCGCAGGGAAAGGCTTGTTCCTCGACGAGCCGGTCGCGCGTGCCCGCGTGATCGTCGCGCCGGACGCGATTCCGGGCGTGCATTCCTTCGACGGCATCCTCTCGCACCCCGACGCGGCCAGCCTGCTGCCGGCCACCGTGCGCTGGTTCGAGGACCGCTACACCGTCTCGCCCGAGTGGCCGGACGAGTGCTACATCAACCACGCCTTCCTGCCGACCGGCCTGTGGCACCTCGGCTTCGTGTTCGCGGCGGCCGACCTCGCGGCCGGAACCGAGATCACGGTCGACTACCGGCATCTGCTCGCCCCCGGTCAGGAAGAAGATTTCCGCGACGCCTCCAGCGGCGAACGCATCATCGGCTACAGCTGGTCCGACAGCCTGCGCGCCTCGACCCTCGCCCTCGCGGCGCTGATGGCCTGAGAGCCGCAGGACCGGAGAATTCCGTTCATGATCGACATTCCCACGCTCGAAACCGATCGCCTGCGCCTGACCGCGTTCGGCAACCGTCATTTCGAAGCCTACGCCTCGATGCTCGGCGATCCCGCCAGCACGCGTTTCGTCGGCGACGGCCATCCGCTCGACCGCATGAACGCGTGGCGTTCGATGGCGATGCTGCTCGGCCACTGGGCGCTGCGCGGCTACGGCATGTGGGCGGTCGAGCGGAAGGACAGCGGGGAATTCGTCGGCCGTGTCGGCCTGCACCACCCCGAAGGCTGGCCGGACCTCGAGCTCGGCTGGATGCTGATGCCGCAGCACCAGCACCAGGGCTACGCGACGGAGGCGGCGCGCGCCGCGCTCGACTTCGCGTTCGGGCCGGTCGGCGTGCAGCGCGTGGTCAGCCTGATCCGCATCGAGAATTCCGCCTCCGAGCGCATCGCACGCCGCCTCGGCGGACGCCAGGCGACGACGATCGACTTCCTCGGCAACGCCACCCTCGTCTACCTCTACCACCCGTCCGAGCCGGCATGATGCGCCTGATCCCCGCCGGCGAGAGCCGCCGCGTACGCTGGAAGAACGACGGCGGCTGGACCACCGAAATCGCACGCGACCCTGCCGGCGGCGAGGATTTCCGCTGGCGCGCCAGCATCGCCGAGATCGAGAGCGACGGGCCGTTCTCGTCGTTTCCCGGCATCGAGCGCGACCTCATCCTCCTCGACGGCGAAGGCATCGAGCTGGACGTCGGCAACACCGCCACCTGCCGCCTGACGCAGCGCTTCGAGCGCGTCCACTTCGCCGGCGAGTCCGCGATCGAATGCCGCCTCATCGGCGGTCCTACGCGCGACTTCAACGTCATGGCGCAGCGTGACGCGGTGCGCGCCGAGGTCGTCGCGCGGCCGCTGGCCGGTTCGATGCTCGTGTTCGCCGAAGCCGGCACCGAATGGCTGGTGCACGTGCTCGCCGGCCATGTCGAAGCGCGACGCGGCGACCGCTCCCTGCGGGCGGAAGCCGGCGACTCGCTGCACCTGGACTTCCGCGACGCCGCCGACGCCGGCCGCGTCGCGCTCGACGGCGCCGGCGAGCTGGTCCTGGTGAAGTTCGTGGCGCTCGGCGAAGCCTGACCTTCCCGCACGCGCCTCCCTGCGAGGGCGTGCGTGCCGGCAGCGTCTCAGGCTCGAGCGGCGTCTCCGACCGGATCTTCTTCTGCGGAGCCGAGAATGTCGGATCCCTCCCGTACCGCGGCGGATTCGCGCTCGGCTGCGCGATGCAGCAGGTGGGCCGACGTGTCACGCAGCGCCGCGTGCGGCGACCCGGCGAGATCCGCCGCGACGCGGCGCAACAAGTCCGGTCGTGCCGTTTCGGCGGCGCGGCGCAACCACTGCACGGCACCGTCGACGTCGCCCTGCTGCGTCAGCACGGCGGCATGGCTGATCTGGCCGCGGAAGTCGCCGCCCTCGGCCGAGCGGCGATACCAGTCGGCGGCGATGCGCGTGTCACGCTCGACCTCCCAGCCCTCCTCGTAGTGGCGGCCGACGAGGTTCATGGATTTCGCGTGCCCCTGCTCCGCCGCGCGCCGGTACCACGCCAGCGCACATGCGGTGTCGCGCGCGACGCCGCGGCCGGTCGCGAGCAGGTTGGCGTAGTTGTACATGCCCCAGAGCGAGCCGCCGTCCGCGGCCTTGCGGTACCAGGCCGCGGCCAGTTCGGCATTCGCCGACGTGCCGACGCCGAGCTCGTGGCACCGGCCGACCATGTTCATCGCGAACGCGTGGCCGGAGTTGGCGGCCAGCACGTGCCAATGCAGTCCCTCTATGGGATCGCAGGGGACGCCGCGTCCCTCGCACAGCATCTGCGCGTAGAGCATCTGCGCCTGCACCTCGCCGGCGCGCGCCGCTTCGCGCACGCGCCCGAGCGCCCGCACGGGATCGCTTCGTACCGCCGCGATGAACGCGTCGCGATCGAACGCCGGAACGGTACCGGCGTCAGGCATCCGACCACTCGCGCAAAAGGTTGTGGTACACGCCGGTCAGCGTGACCAGCTCCGGCGCGTCGGGCACCCTGCCCGTGATCTGCTGGATCGCCAGGTCGAGCTCGAACAGCGTGCGCCGCTGCGTCGGCGAGCGCACGAAGCTCTGGATCCAGAAGAACGACGCCACGCGTGCGCCGCGCACGACCGGCTCCACGCGATGCAGGCTGGTTCCCGGGTACAGCACGAGGTCGCCGGCCGGCAGCTTCACGCGATGCTCGCCGTAGGTGTCCTCGACGACGAGCTCGCCGCCGTCGTACTCCTCCGGCGCGCTGAGGAACAGTGTGGCCGACAGATCGGTGCGCACCGGTTGCGCCTCGCCGAGCGAGCGGTCGTAGCGGATCGCGTTGTCGACGTGGAAGCCGAACGACTGCCCGCCGGCGTAGCGGTTGAACAGCGGCGGATAGATCCGCCGCGGCAGCGCGCCGGCGAAGAACATCGGATGGCGGCCCAGCGCGTCGAGCACCAGCGCGCCGAGCTCGCGCGCGAGCGGATCGGACTCTGCCAGTTGCCCGTTGTTCTTCGCGCGCGCCGACTGATAGCCGGCGGTGACGCGCCCGTCGGCCCAGTCCGCTCCGTCCAGCCTCTGCCGGGCATGGGCGACCTGCCCGGCATCGAGAACGTTTTCGATGTGCAGCAGCACCGCGGCTCCTCGCGATCAGAACTTCAGGGAAGCGGACACGATCGCCGAGCGCCCCGGCGCCATCACGGCGAAGTGCGCCGGATAGGCCTTGGTGTAGTACGTCTCGTCGGTCAGGTTCTGCAGGTTGAGGCGGAAGTTCAGCTTCTCGCTGTAGGCCCAGCTCGCCATCGCGTCGAAGCGCCAGTACGACGGAACGCCGTATTCGGTGATGCCGCCGTCCGATGCGCTGACGCGATAGCTGCCCACCACGTCGTCGACGTAGAACGCGCCACCGCCGAGGCTGACGCTCGACGTCGCCTGCCACGTCGTCCACAGGCTCAGGCTGTTCTTCGGCGTGTTGGCGAGCCGCGTGCCGTTGAGCGGATTCGGCTTGCCGGCGGTGAAGCCGCCGTCGACGAGTTCGCCCTTCATGAAGGCATAGCCGCCGAACACGGTCCAGGTGTCGGTGAGATTGCCGGAGATCGAGACCTCCGCGCCGCGCACGCGCGTCTCGCCGATGTTGGCGTACCAGCCGTCGGCGCCGAGCTGGCGCGCGTCGGTCTTGCGCGTCTCGAACACGTCGGCGTTCAGCGTGAAGCGGTCGCCGAGCAGGTTCCATTTGACGCCCAGCTCGATGTTGCGGCTGTGCTCGGGCTGGAGGTCGAGCGCACTGATCGGGTTGCCGTCGCTGCCTTCGCCGATGAAGCTGCCGGGCGGCGTCACCGAGGTCGCGTAGGAGAAGTACACGCTGCCCTGCTCGACCGGCTTCCAGACGAGGCCGGCCTGCCACGACCAGTCGCTGTTGCGGTTGCGGTGCGTGGAGGTGATGCGCTCGCCCGTGTAGCCGCTCGGGCAGGCCAGATTCGTCTGGCCGGGACACCATGTCAGCGGCGCCTTGGTCGAGAAGCGGTCGTAGCGCGCGCCGAGGTTCAGCAGCCACTGCTCGCCGAAGTGGATCGTATCGAACGCGTACAGCGCCTGCGTGGTCGACGTCGTGCGGATCGGCGCGTTCGCACGCGTGATGCGCCCGGGAACGAAGCTGCCGTCGGCGGCGATGGTGCCGGGCTGCCACGGATCGCGCGGATCCGGATTCGCGAGGCTGGTGCAGTTCCAGTACGACGGGGCGCCGATGCCGTACTTCCCGCAGGCGGTCGCGGCGTTCGGGTACGGGACCGAGTAGCTGTCGCGCACGGCCTTTTCGTTCGCAAGCTCGAGCCCGACGTTGATGTCGTGGCGCAGCGACGCGAGGTCGAACGAACCGGACAGGTCGGTCTGGTTGATCGCCGACACGGTGTTGCCGGCGCGCGTGTTCAGACGGCGCCAGACCATGCCCTTCGCCACGTTGCCCTGGCTGTCGTCGGGCTGGCTCAGGATGTAGTCCTGGCGCGAGCGGCCGTAGCGCGTCGTGTTGCGCGCCGTCCAGCCGTTGCCGAAGTCGTGGCGCAGCTGCACGGTGCCGATGTTCACGTCGGTCTTGCGGAAGTCGCGGTCGACGAGGCCGTAGAAGTGGCTGCGGTCGCCGCCGTCGTCCGGGCGCACCGTGCGCACGCCGGCCGGAAGGTTCGAGAAGCCGTAGTGGTACGGAATGCCGGCATCCGGCAACTCGGTGGTGTTGAGGTGATAGAAACCGATCGTCGCCGAGGTCGGCGAGTTCAGGCCGAACGTCACCGACGGCGCGAAGCCGAAGCGGCGCGTGAAGAGCTCGTCGCGCCCGGCGACACCGGCGTCGTGGCCCATGAGGTTCAGTCGCAGGGCGACGTTGTCGCCGATCGTGCGGTTCGCGTCGATCGTCGCGCGCTTGTAGTCGGCGCTGCCGAGATCGAGGCCGAGCGTCGTGAAATTGCCGGCGACCGCGCTCTTGCTGACGAGGTTGATGCTGCCGCCGCCGTTCGAGCGGCCGCTGTAGACCGAGTCCGGTCCCTTCACGACGTCGATCTGCTCGATGTTGAAGGTTTCGCGCGTCTGCGCGCCGACGTCGCGCACGCCGTCGACGAACAGAGAGTTCTGCGCGTCGTAGCCGCGCAGGTACGGGCGATCGCCCTGCGGATTGCCGCCCTCGCCGGCGCCGAAGGTGATGCCCGGCACGACGCGCAGCGCGTCGATCAGGTCGGTCGCGCCCATGTCGTTGATCAGTGCCTGCGGCACCACGGTCACGGCGCGCGGCGTGTCGAGCAGCGGCGCGGTGAACTTCGACGAAGCCGGCTGCTCGACGCCGTGCCCGCGCACCTTCACGGTTTCCAACTGGTCGGAAACGGGATCGGGCGCGTCCGGCGCATCGGCCGGAGCGGCTTCCTCGGCCAGCGCCGGAACGGCGCCGTAGGCGAAGGCCATGCCGAGGGCGGTGAAGGCGGCCTGTTTCGGACGCAGCGCACGCGCTGCGATGTAGCGGCTACGGGACATCGAGGGTTTCCCTGGAAAAATGGAAAGCGGGATGCCCTGGCGTCGGCTTGGGCGGGACGTGAAATCTACTGCAAATGCGAATGATTCGCAATAAATTGCTCGACTGAAGAACGCTCTCGTTCCGCACCATCAATACACGTCGCGGCGATAGCGCCCCTGTTCCACCAGCGCTTGCACGGCCTCGCCGCCGAGGGCGTCGGCCAGTACCGCATCGACCGCCGGCGCCATGCCTTCGAGGCTGCCGCACACGTAAATCGCGGCATCGCGCCGCACCCAGTCGCGCAACGCCTCCGCGGCAGCCGCGAGCCGGTGCTGCACGTACAGGCCTTCCGACGGGTCGCGCGAGAACGCCAGGTCGACCCTCGCGAGGAAGCCTTGCGACTGCCAGGTCTCGATCTCGTCGCGATAGTGGTAGTCGCAGGCACGGTTGCGCTCGCCGAAGAGCAGCCAGTTGCGCTGCGCACCTGCCGCGACGCGCTCCTTCAGCAGCGCGCGCAGGCCGGCGATGCCGGTGCCGTTGCCGATCAGGATCAACGGCCGCACCGGTGCCGGCACGTGGAAATTCGAGTTCGTGCGGATGCGCAGCGCGATCGTATCGCCGAGGCGCGCGTGCATGCCGAGCCAGCCGGAACCGAGCCCGAAGCGGCCGTCGGCATGGCGGAACTGGCGCACCAGCAGATGGATCGCGCCGTCGTCCGGAATCGAGGCGATCGAATACTCCCGATGCGGCAGCGGCACGAGCTGGGCGGCGACGGCCTGCGCATCCAGCCCCGCGACCTCTGCGACCTGCGGCAAGCGGCTGCGCGCGAGCACGTCGCGCAACGATGCGGCCCCTTCGTCCGTGCGGACCGTCGACATGCCTTCCAGCCCGGTCTCGAACAGCCACGTGGCGACCGCTTCCGGCGCGTGCCGGGGACCAATCTCGGCGATGTCGCCAGCACGCCACTGCGGCCGCACGCCCCGCGGGGGATGCAGCACCAGATGGAAGCAGCTTCCTCCGACGCTGCCGGGATTCACCAACCGGCGCTCGGCCAGCGTCCAGGCCTCGTAGCGCGGCGGCTGCCAGTCCGGCAGGTCGCCGCATCCAGCCACCACGCCGATCTCGTGCTGCCAGTGGCGCAAGGCGCCCGCATCCCCGTCGTCCACCTCGACGAGGTCGAACCACGGCCGGGCGCCGTTGCCGCGCAGCCAGGCGTCGAGCCGATGGCCGAAGGCGCAGAACTGGTGGTACTCGCGGTCGCCGAGCGCGAGTACGCCGTAGTGCAGGCCGCTCGCGGCCACCGGCCGGTCGAGCAGGTCGCGCACGAAGACGGCGGCGCCGTCGGGCGCGTCGCCCTCGCCGGTCGTGCTGACGACGAACAGGGCGCGCGAGGTCCGCGCGAGGGTCTCCGCGTCGAGCCGCGCCAGCGGCATCCGATGCACGGACACGCCGGCGGTACGCAGCGAGTCCGCCGTCTGCGCGGCGAGCTGTTCGGCGAACCCGGTCTGGCTGGCCCAGACGATCAGCAGCGCATCGTCGTCCGCGGCCTCCGCCGTCGGCGCGTTCCGCGCGCGATGCCGCCACCAGAAACCGCAGCAAAGGCCCACGTAGGCGAGCACCGCCGATGCCGCCGCGATGCCGCGCACGAAGCCCGGATCCTGCCATTCGGGCCAGCCGCCCTGCAGGCGCAGCAGGGCGAATGCCAGCAGGCAGACGACGGCCAGCGGCACGACGGCGCCGCGCCAAGATCCGGAAGCGGAATCGTGCGTCATCCGGACGGCATCGGCAGCGCGGATTCGGACAGCAGCGCGGCGAACGCCGGCGTCATGCGCTCGACGAGGCGATCGCCGTCGTGCAGCAGGACCAGCACGGCGAGTCCGCGCGCCTGCGCGAACGCGAGCCCCGCCTCGGGGCCCAGCACCATGATCGTCGTACCCATCGCGTCGGCCTGCATGCAGTCGCCGGCGACCGTCGTCACCGAGGCGATGCGATGGTCGACCGGCCGGCCGGTGCGCGGGTCGATGTGGTGGGAATAGCTGCGCCCCGCATCCTCGAAAAAGTGGCGGTAGTCGCCGGAGGTCGCGATCGAGCGGTCCTTCAATGCGAGCACGCGCCAGAGCTGGTCCGCACGTTCGGCGGCGCCCGGCGCCGCGCCGGGTTTCTCGATCGCGACCGTCCACGGTTCGCCCCGCGGCCGCGCGCCGCGGGCGCGCAGTTCGCCGCTGATGTCGACGAGGTAGTCGGCGACGCCGCTGCGCTCGAGATAGCGCGCGACCTGGTCGGTGCCGAAGCCCTTGGCGATCGCCGACAGGTCGACGTAGACGCCGCCCGGCTGCAATGCGCGCCGGTGTTCGCGATCGAGCCGGATGCGGTCCCAGCCGAGCCGCGCGCGTGCCGCGTCGATGTCCGCCGCGGGCGGCACCCGATGCTCGCGCTTGCCGGGACCGAAACCCCACAGGTTGACCAGCGGACCGACCGTCGGATCGTAGGCGCCGCCGCTGTCGCGGGCGAGCGCCAGCGCATGTTCGAGCACGTCGAAGAATTCCGGCGGCAGGTCCTGCCAGGTCCCGCCCGGGGCGCGGTTGAAGCGGCTGAGGTCGGAGTCCGGTTCGTAGGTGCTCATCTGCGCGACGACACGGTCGACCTCGCGCTGGATGCCGCGCTCGAGGTCGCCGGCGTCGGCACCGCGCGGCACGACGAGCTTGACGGTCCAGGTCGTGCCCATCGTGGGTCCGCGCAGCGTCGTCACCTGCGGCGCGGCGCAGCCCGCGAGCGACACGACGGCCAGGAACAGCAGGGGAATGCCTGAAGAGAGAAATCGTCTCGCGGAGACGCAGGGGCGCAAGGGAAGAAATCCGCCCCGTCCTGCGCGCCTCACCCCTCCGGGAGACCGCTTCGTCGCCCTCCTGCCGTGCCTGGCGATCATGCCGTCGCCACTACTGCGGCAGCACTTCGAACGTCGCCGTATAGCCGAGGCGGCGCTCCTTCGCCTTCGCCACCGTCGGCTTCTGCGCCTCGAGCGCGGCGTTCAGCCAGTACATGCCCGGCGCCGGCCACGTGATCGAGAACTCGCCGTTCGCGTCCGTCGTCAGCGCCATCTCGTCCTGCCTGCTGCGGTAGCGCGTGCCGCCGGCGAGCACGGTGACCTTGAGGTCCTTCGCCGGCTTGCCGTCGAGCAGGAAACGGAATTTCGCCGCCTCGCCCGCGTAGAGGTCGTTCGGGTGCGTGACCGGCACCAGTTCGAGTCCGTTGCCCATGGGCTTCAGCACGCCGTCGCTCGGCTTGCCGAGCGTGACGAAGCTGACGTTGCTGGAATCGGACTGCGCGATCTCGACGTTCTTCGCGTCGGCCGGAATCTCGCCGAGCTTCTCGGCCGTGCCGCGCCAGCGCTTCTTCTCGCCCTTGGCATCGACGTAGTTCGCGAAGAGCCCGCTGTTGGCGAGCGCGACCCGGTAGGTACCGGGCTTCTCGAGATGCAGGTCGAAGCTGCTGCGCAACTCGCCCCTGGCGACGTTCTGCGGCGAAAGCTTCGCGCCGTCCGGACCCGTGACGACGAGGTTGTCCAGCGGCAGCGGCCGGTGGTTGAAGTTGAACAGGTCGTTCGAGGCCGCGGCGTCGAAGGTCACCCAGGCGTCGCTGCCTTCCGACAGCACCGTCGTCGACGGCACCAGGAACGCCTTGTGCGCGGAGGCCAGCATCGGCAGGCAGGCGGCGAGCGCGAACGCGCTCCATTTCATCGTCGCTTTCATGGAGGAGCTCCTCTTCACGGATTCAGGTCGAAACGGATCGCGCCGAGCTCGTGCTCGCCCTGCGCGGACAGGTGCTGCGGCGCCTGCGGCGGCCACTCGAACGCGATGCCGACGAGCTCGTGGCCGCCGACTTCGCGCGCGGCCTCGACGACGAGCCGGTACTTGCCCGCGGCGAGTCCGGCCAGCGGCGCCTTGTCATCGGAGAAAGTCAGCTGGTGCTGGCCGGCCGGGCGCGTCGCGCCGCTGACGCCGTCGATCGGCAACGTCTGCTCGCGGCCGCTGCGGCGCCACCACTGGCGCAGGTCGGCCAGCCATTTCGTGCCGGGCTCGGACTTTCCGGACTGTGCGTCCTTGCCGTCCTTGTTCTGGTACCAGACGGCGAGGTTCGCGGCGACGCTGCGATCCTCGCGCTCGATCCAGACGGCGACGTAGGGCCGGTGGTACTCGGATACGTCCATGCGTGGAATCTCGATGCCGAGCTGGACCGTCGCCGCGAACGCGGACGGCGCGGCGAGCGCGAGACAGGCGATGAGGGCGGGAACACGCATGCGGAACCTCTCAGTGGGTTGATTCGCCGGGCCGCGCATCCCGTCGCGGCCAGCGAGGAAACGGTTCTCGCCGCTTTCGCGCCGGGCCTTCGCGTACCGGCGCGGCGGCACGTTCCTGTGCCGCGCGGTTGCCCGAACCGCTAGTGGATGAACAACAAGGCGACCAGCAGCGGCAGCAGCAGGCCGAGCGCGACGACCGGCCAGGTCAGCGGACGCTGGCGGCCGTGCAGCCAGAGCAGGCACAGGCCGGACAGCGCGAACACGAGGCTCGCCAGCGCGAACAGGTCGATGAACCAGCTCCACAGCGTGCCGGCATTGCGGCCCTTGTGGAGATCGTTGAAGTACGAGATCCAGCCACGATCCGTCCTTTCGTACTGCACCTTGCCGCTGTCGAGATCGATGCTGAGCCAGGCGTCGCCGCCGGGGCGAGGCATCGACACGTAGGCCTCGCCGTCGGACCACTCCGCAGCACGCGTGCCGACGTCGACACCGACTTCCCGCCGCACCCAGTCGCGCAGCGCGGACGGCAGCGGCGCCTCCTTGGCCGCCGGCGACGGAATGCCGGCCAGCGTCTCCGCCGGCAACTGCGCCTCGCGCGTGGTGACGACGGGACGGCCCTCGATCTGCCGCGCATGGTTCAGCGTGAAGCCGGTCGCGCTGAACAGCAGCAGCGCGACGAGGCATACCGCCGAACTGATCCAGTGCCACTGGTGCAGCGTCTTCAGCCAGTACGCGCGCCGCTTCGGATCCGGACTCCGCGCGATGCGCGCTGCTTCCGCCATGCCGCCCTCTGCCGGGTGGCGCAAGCCGCGCCCCCGCACCGTCACCCTGCCATGTGCCGACACCGACGAATCGCCGCCCGCACGCCCAGGCCGCGGACTCTATCGCAAATGAGAATAGGTCTCAATAAGATTGGGCGTAAAGGACGTTCAGCCACCCGGCAAATCGTTCTCGTTGCCGGCCCGCCAGGCGCTCGCGCGCTCCGGCTCGACCGGACGCACTTCCAGGCTCAGGCCGCAGGCGAGGCAAGGATTCTGCGCGGCGAGCCGCGCCGCCGCGTCGAGGCTCTCGGCGAGGAAGAACCAGTAGCCGCCGACGACTTCCTTCGCTTCCGCGAACGGCCCGTCGACGATGCCGGCACGCGACACGCGCCGGACATCGCGCGTCAGGCGCTGGCCGCTGCGCATGCGCCCTTCCGCGACGAGGCGGTCGTGCCACTCGTAGAACGCGTCGATGGCGCGCTGGATCTCCTCGGGCGACTTGTCCGCGTCCCACTGTCCGCGCGACAGCACGAGATATTCGGCGAGGTTCGTATCGGTCACGGCGGGCTCCGGAGGCATCGAGGCGGCCAGTGTGGCATCGGATCGTCCCGGCGCAAGACGCCCGGCGGAGGCGGATCGCGGCGACGGAGGTTCCCCGATCGCCTGCTAAGATGCCCGCGTGCGCGTACTGGTCATTGAAGACGAAGCCGCGATCGCCGACGCCGTCGGCGCGGCACTCACGAATGCGGGCCACGCGGTCGACCGCCTCGCCAGCGGCCGCCTCGCGGACGCGGCCCTGCACGACCATCCCTACGACCTGATCGTGCTCGACCTCGGCCTGCCCGACGTCGATGGCCAGGACCTGCTGCGGCAGCTGCGCGAGCGCGGACTCGCCGCGCCGGTTCTGATCCTGACCGCGCGCGACGACGTGCACGAGCGCATACGGGGCCTCGACGGCGGCGCCGACGACTACCTGGCCAAACCCTTCGCGCTGGGCGAACTCGAGGCGCGCATCCGCGCCCTGCTGCGCCGCGGCCAGCCGAGTTCGACCCAGCTCGCGTTCGGCCGCCTGCAGTTCGACACGGCGACGCGCTGCGCCAGCGTCGGCGGTGAATCGATCGACCTGACCGCGCGCGAACTCGCGATCCTCGAACTGCTCCTGCGCCGCGCCGGACGCGTCGTCGGCAAGCAGCAGTTGTTCGACGCGATCTACACCTGGGAAGCGGACGCGAACCTGTCCGTCATCGAGGTCCACGTCAGCCGCCTGCGGCGCAAGCTGGAGACGGCCTCGGCCGGCGTCGTCGTACGCATGCTGCGCGGACTCGGCTACCGCCTGGAAACCGGACGCGATGACTGAGCGAACCGACGTCAGCCTGCGCCGCGACCTGCTGCTGCGCCTGTGGCTGCCGCTGCTCGGCTTGCTGCTGGCGAGCGCCGTCGCCGCGTACGCTCTCGCACGGCACTACGCCGAGCGCGTCTACGACCGCTGGCTGTGGGACTCGGCGATGTCGCTGGCGACGCTGCTCAGCTTCGAGGACGGCAAGGCGCGCATCGAGCTGCCGTCGAAGACGGTGCGCCTGTTCGAATGGGACAGCACCGACCGCATCTACTCCGAGGTCGTCTCGCGGCGCCAGGGGCGGCTCTACGGCGACGCCGTGTTCCCGCCTCCGCCGGCCGAACCGCGCGGCGAACATGGCCTCTACCACGACGGCGTCATCGGCGGCGAATCCGTGCGCATCGTCGCCATCGAAGCCGACGTACCGGGCGGCGTGGACGACGTCGTCACCGTCCAGGTCGCGGAGACCGGCCGCAAGCGCGGTCTGCTCGCCCGCCAGCTGCTGGTCGCGAGCGTGCCGCTGCAGATCGCCGTGCTCCTGCTCGCGGCGATGCTGGTCTGGCATGCAGTCGCGTCCGGCATGCGCGTGCTCGACACCGCCACCCGGCGGCTGGCGCACTACGACCCCAAGCGCCTGCGCCCCATCACCGAGCTGCAGCGCAGCCCACTGGAGATACGACCGCTCGGCGCCGCACTGAACGACCTCATCGAACGCCTGGCCGACGCGCAGCAGGCGCAGCAGCGCCTGGTCGCGAACGCCGCGCACCAGATGCGCACGCCGCTGGCGGCGCTGCAGGTCCAGACCGAGCGCGCGCTGCGCGAGACCGATCCGGCCGACCACCGCGAGGCACTTGCGCACGTGGTGGTCGCGGTCAGGCGACTGCGTCACCTGACCCACCAGATCCTCACCCTGAGCCGCTCGGAGGCCGCCGCACAGGGCGCCCTCAGCATGCGCGAGGTGGACCTGGCCGAGATCGCGCGCGAGGAGATCGAGGCGCACGCCGATCGTGCGCTCGCGCTCGGCTCCGATCTCGGCTACGACGGCCCCGACGACGCCGTGATCGTGCACGGCAACGGTCCGCTGCTGCGCGAGCTGATCGCGAACCTGCTCGACAACGCGCTCAACTACGCCGCGGCGGGTGCGGTCGTGACGCTCGTGCTGCGCCGCGAGCCGCTCGTGCTCTGCGTCGACGACGACGGCCCCGGCATCGCCGCGGGAGAACGGGAGCTGGTGCTCGAACGCTTCTACCGCGGCGCCGGCAGCGGCGGAGACGGCTGCGGGCTGGGCCTGTCCATCGCCAGCGAGATCGCCGCGCGCCACGGCGCGGCGCTCGACGTCACCGATCCGCCGCACGGGCGCGGCAC
>DBMH01000130.1 GCA_002297645.1 Rhodanobacteraceae bacterium UBA703
AGGCGCTCGCCGGGCTCGGCTTTCGCTTCGAGTCTCGCGTCGCCGTTCGGAGCGGTGACGGCTAGCACCAGTGGTGGGCCACCGGCGTCCAGCCAGCGCTGCAGCAGCCGCGCGAGATCGGATACCGCACGGGATTCGTGCGAACTCGCGAACAGGAAACCGTCGCCGTCGACGCCGTACCAACCGGAAATCGGACCGGCGTATTCGGCCGCCGTCGGCTCCGGCACCGACCAGCGCGCCAGTGTTTTCCGCTCGCCGATACCGCCCGGCCCCTCGAACTCGTCGAGCGGGAATTCTCCGACGGATTCCGCCTTCGGCAGGATCACGGCGACTTGCAGCGCCCCGCCCTTCCCGATCGAGCAGCTGAATTCGAACGTCGCATCCATGGGCGCCGCCGCGCCGGCGTGCGCCTGCGCCGGAATGCGCAGCGAACGGTATCCCGTGCCGGCCTTCGACGGTTCTTTCGCGATCGCGCACGACAGGCACGCCAACACGGCGAGCGGCAGGCAACGATACCGTCGCCGCCCGCTTCGCACTTCGCCGTCGAGCCCGTGCGTCAAGTCGAAGAGCTCGGCGGCGATTCATCGTCCGGCGTCGACCAGCGACGATGGAGGGCGCGCTCGACGCGGCCACCGAACAGCAGCACGACCGCGCCGAGGACGAAGGCGATGCCCAGCGGAATCCAGGCGCCCAGGCCACAGGCCACGCCGAGCAGGGCCGTGACCCAGATCGTCGCCGCGGTGGTCAGGCCCCTGATGTGCTGCTTGTCCGGACTGCGCAGGATCACGCCGGCGCCGAGGAACCCGATACCCGTCAGCACGCCCTGCACGATGCGACTGACCGCATCGTAGCGATGCGACTCGTCGGCGGACGGCGGCAGGATCACGACGATCATCAGGGCCGTGCCGAGGCTGACCAGGGCATGCGTGCGCACGCCGGCCGGCTTGTGGTGCAGATCGCGATTGAGGCCGATCAGGCCGCCGACGAGCACGGAGGCCGCAAGTCGCATCGAGATCGCCAGCAGGTCGCCTTCCACGCACGCGTCTCCGTCGGTCCCGCGCAGTCTGGCGCAGGCGACGGCATCGCGGCAATGGGTATGTCCGTACCGGGAGCGAAGGCGGACGCGACGGCGGCGCCGGCGCTATCCGGTGCTGAGGGCGGCCTGCAGGATTCGCCGGAACCCCTTCGGTTCGCTGCGTCCGATCGTCACTTCGGGGGTGGCGTGCCAGTCGGCGCATTGCCGGATCGCCGCGGCCAGCGCGGACGCCAATGCCTCATCCGCCGCGACACCCTCCTCGAGATACAGCGCCTTCACTTCGAACAGGCCGTCGGCGCGATGCGCCTTCGCATCCAGTCGGCCGACCAGGCGCCCGCGATGCAGGATCGGCAGCACGTAATAGCCCCAGCGCCGCTTCGGCGCCGGCGTGTAGCACTCGATGCGGTAGTCGAAGCCGAACAGCGTCGCGGCGCGTTCGCGGTCCCATACGACCGGATCGAAAGGCGACAGCAGGCTCGTGTGCGTCGCGCGCAGACGGCCGGCCGCGGCCTGCGCCAGCGCTTCGCGGTGATCCCGATGCACGTAGGCCGGCGCGCCCCAGCCGGCGACCTCGATGCGCAGCAGGTCGCCGGAATCGACGAAGCCGTCCAGGTCCGCGTCCTTGAGCTTGCGCCCGCTGCGGAAGTAGTCGTTGATCCAGCGCGCCTGCGCGACGCCGAGGGCCTTCACCGCTCCGAGCGCGAATTCGCGCTGCAGGCGCTCGTCGGCCACCGCCTCCTCGCGAGCGGGATGGCCGTTCGCGCGGGCGGCTTCGAGCACGCGCTCGCGCAGGTCGTAGACGCGCTGGAAGTTCTCGCGCCGGGCGATCATCAGTTCGCCGAGCGCGAACAAGGCTTCGAGCCAGCGTTTCTCGCTTTTCCAACCCCACCAGCCGCCGCTTCCGGCGCCGTCGCTGCGCTCGAAGTCGGCGGCGCGCACCGGGCCGCGCTCGCGCACGAGGGCCAGCAGCGACTCCATCGCCTCGGCCTGTTCGCGGTGCATGCGCCGTGCGTGCTTCATCGACCAGTGCCCGTCGCGCCCCTGCATGTGGTGCCGATGCAGGGCGTAGTCGACGGAGGGCGCGAAGCAGGCCTCGTGCGCCCAGCATTCGAAGATCGCGCCTTCGGCGAGCAGGTCGTCCAGCCATCGCGTCGCGTAGCTGCCGAGGCGTGAAAACAGCACCAGGTACGGACTGCGCGCGACGACGTGGATCGTGTCGATCTGCAGCACGCGCATGCGCGCGATCGCACCGAGCACGTCGGCCCTGCGGGCGCGCCGGCGCGGGCGCGCGAGCATCCCCTGCGCCGAGAGGTGCAGGTTGCGCGCCTGCTGCAGGCCGACGTGGATCGGTGCGGTCACGGCCGTCATTTCCTCGGCGAAAGGATCGCGCCGAGGCGATCCGGCATGCCGACGATACGCTCGAGATGCGGATAGCGCAGGCCGCCGGCGTAGTCGAGGCGCATCGTGCGGTATTCGTCGCCGCTCTTGACCAGCAGTTCGAGCGGCCTGCCGTCCTTCGTCGCGGCGACGCCGTCCTTCAGGCGCTCCGGCGTGAACTCGCGTCCGTTGACGGCGACCAGGCTGCCGTTCGGTGCGATGCCTGCCTTGAACGCCGGGCTGTCCCACAACACGTCCGCAATCGCGCCGTTCGTGCCGACCGTGAGGCCGATCGAGGTCGACAGGCCGATCGACTTGCGGCCTGCCTCGGCCTGCTTCTGGAACTCGCTCGGCTTGTCCGTGTAGACGAGCTTCCAGCCGGATGCAGTGAGGCCGTCGAGCGGCGGCGCGTCGGCGTCCACGCGCTCGCGCAGGAACTTCGCCCACTCGTAGGGAGCGACGCCGTTCAGCGCGGCGACGACGTCTTCGAAGACGTAGGGCTTGACGTTCCAGGTGCCGTCGTCGACGCCGAAGAACGCACGCGCGAAATCGTCGAGCGAGCGCTTGTCGCGCGTCAGCTCGCGCAGCTTCGCGTCCACCGCCAGCCAGACCAGCTGGCCGGCGCGGTAGTACTCCTCGCTCATCTGGTAGTTGCGGTACGGCAGCGGGCGCCGATTGGCGATGACGGGGTCGTTGGTCGTGTCCTGGATGTTGCGCCAGGCGAAACCCGGGCGGTCGTCGGCGTAGGTGGACGCGACCAGGGCGAGGTTGTCGCGCGCCTGTTCCGGCGTCACCAGTCCCGAGCGCGCGGCGAGCACGTTGCCCCAGTACTGCGTCTGGCCCTCGTAGACCCAGAGCAGCGAGCCTTGCATCGGCACGTTGAAGTTCGGCGTGGCGAGGTCGGCCGGACGGCGGAACTTGCCGTTCCACGAGTGCGTGTATTCGTGCGCGAGCAGATCGCGCCCGAACGCGTTCTTGTCCCATTCGGTGAAGTAGCCCGGCGTGCGCGTGTTCTCGCTCGACCGCTGGTGCTCGAGACCGATGCCGCCGAGCCGGCCGGTCAGCCCGAACAGGAATTCGTAGCGGTCGTAGTGCTGCGAGGCGAACAGCTTGCCGGCCTGCTGGACGAGGCGCTTGTGCGCCTCGATCTGCTCCGGCTTGGCATCGAGATTCTTCGCTTCGTCGGCGAAGACGTTGAGGTGCACGGGCGCCGGAGAACCGCCGAGGTCGATGCGCCTGTAGTGGAGTCCGGCGAACATCGGCGAATCCACCAGCACCTCGAAGCTGACCGGCTTGAACGCGACCCTGCCGTCCGCGCCCGTGCCGTTGCCGACGCCCTCGCTGCGTTCGAGCGCGGTCCCGAACTGCCAGCCCTGCGGCAGCTTCACGCTCGGCGCCACGGTGATGCGGCTGGAATAGTGGCCGGCCGGATACAGGGCCACGGTGTTCCACTGCAGGTTGAGCATCTCCGGCGTCATGACGACACGGCCCTGCGCCGGGTCCTGCGGCGAGAGGAAATCGAACTCGACCGACAGCGTGGACGCGCCGTCCGGCACGTCGACGTGGAAAGCGTAGACCTGCACCGGATCGCGCTTCCACGCGATCGGCCGGCCGTTGGCGCGGATCACGAGGCCGGCCAGCTTGTCGAGCGGGCCGCGCGGCGCATGACCGCCGGGAACCCATTGCGGATACAGCAGCGTCAGCGGACCGGGACCGACCGGTATCTCCTCGCGCACGCGGAAGATGCGGCGACCGATGTCGGTCGCATCGACCTCCAGGCGCAACGTGCCCGGATACGCCACGTCGACCGGAGCCGGAATCGCATATCCGCTGCCATCCTGCGCGACGGCCGTGCCCATCGACGCCGCCGCCATCCAGATCCACCATCGTGTCGCCATTGCCCCTCCTGCTTGCGGACGCGTCGCCTCGACGCATCACCTCGCGTTTGAATTACGAAAACCGTCGTCCTACCATCCCCGCACGAAACGGGGCACGGAAACCGACTGGGGGGATTGCCTCGCGTCGGCACCGGGAACGCGGCGCGACATTCGATGTTCGCACAGTCGGGGGAGATGCACGCATGACGAAGGTAGTGATGGTCGGCGTCCTGTCGATCGGGTTCGCCCTGGGCGCCGCGGTGGTCCTGTGGCAGCGCTCTTCTCCGGATTCGCCTGCGGCGACCGGCGGCAAGAAGCGGGTCGTGCTGTCTCCGGCTGCGGCCGGAAGCGGCTACTGGAACTGGCGCGCGACCTACCCGACCGGGCATTTCAGCTCGCGCTGGTACGTCGATGCGCTGCGCCAGCACGAGCGCCTCGGGCGGGGACGACCGGGTTCCGGATCGCGTGCCGATGCCGCGCCGACCGGCGTGCTGGATCCCGGCCGGGTCACTTCGCTCGGCCCGGCGACGCTGGATGCCGGCGACATCTACCACTTCGGCCTCGTCGGCGGCCGCGTGAACACGATCGTCACGCATCCCACCCGGCACGACGTCGCCTGGTTCGGCTCCGACGGCGGCGGCGTCTGGAAGACGACGAACTGCTGCAGCGCCGCCACGACCTGGGCGCCGAAGACCGATTCGCCGGCGCTCGCGAACATCGCGATCGGCTGGCTGACGCTCGATCCGAACGATCCCGACGTGATCTACGCCGGCACCGGCGATTTCCGCCGCAACCGTCCCTTCACGTTCGGCGCCGGCGGCCTGCTGAAGAGCGCGGACGGCGGCGAGACCTGGGAGGTGCTCGGCGAGGACGTGTTCAACCCGGTCTACGACCAGCCGGCGGGCGAGTTCCCGCAGTACCGGGCGATCAGTTCGGTCGTGGTCGATCGCCGCCAGTCCTCCCGGATCGCGGTCGGCACCAACCAGGGGCTCTACGTCAGCCAGGACGGCGGCGCGAACTGGACCGGCCCCTGCTACACCAATGCGCATTCGACGCAGCGCCAGGACGTGACCAGCCTCGTGGCGATCGACACCGGCACGGGCACCGACCTCATCGCCGCGGTCGGCTCGATCGGCCGCTACTCCGGCGTGCGCTACGACCTGACCGAGAACGGTGCCAACGGCCTCTATCGCGCGTCGATGCCTGCTAGCGGCTGCCCGGCCTCGTGGACGCTGGTCTCGCGCCCGGACAATGGCTGGCCGGCCGGGACCGGCAGCGGAATCCCGTTCACGCAGGCCGGCGGCAACAAGCTTCGCCGTCTGGACATCGCCCTCGCGCCGAACGATCCGCAGACGATCTACGTGCAGGCGATGCGCCTCGGCGTGTGGCGCTCGACCGACGGCGGCGGGAGCTGGACCAACGTCGCCGAACCGCCGGCGGATTTCGCCGACGGCTGCGTCGAGGACCCGTACGGCGCCGGCTACATGTTCGAGGACTACAATGCCGGCCTGCTGGTCAGCCCGTCCTCGGCGCAGACGCTCTTCCTCAGCTCGACCGACGTCTGGCGCTCGACCAACGGCGGCGACACGTTCCGGAACCTGACCTGCGGCTACGGCGAGATCGCGCCGGGACAGCCGGGCAACGTGCACGTCGACAACCATGCGCGCGCTTTCGTCGGCGGCGACCCGAACCGGCTGCTGGTCGGCAACGACGGCGGCATCTACTACAGCGCGGACGCGCTGGCGCCGCAGCCGCACTTCGTCGCGATGAACCAGGGCACCAGCACGATCGAGTTCTATTCCGGCGACATCAGCGCGCGTTTCAACGACCCGGCCACGACGTCGCGGGCCGTCGTCGGCGGCGCGCAGGACCAGGGAGGCGCCACGCATACCTGGGGCGGCGGAGCCGCTCCGGGGCCTTCTGTCTGGACGCTGCGATTCGGCGGCGACGGCACCTACAACAAGATCGAGCCCGTGCTGGGCCAGCGCTGGTACTACGCCGCCAACGGCGGCTACGTGATGGCCAGCACGACCGGCCCCGGCGTCGAACCGGACCAGATGGTCTCGCCCTTCGACGAGAAGACCTACGAGCTGTGGCAAGGCGACCGCACCGGCTTCCTGATGCATCTCGACCTCTACAAGTTCGGCGATGCCGCCACCTGCCCGCCGTCGAGCGGATGCCAACGCATGCTCGCCGGCACGTATCGTGTCTGGGAGTCGCTCAGCGGCGGCCTGCCGAACACGTCCTGGTACGTGAACAGCCCGGACCTGACCAAGAACCTGCCGGAGGACTTCTACGACCTGTCGATCATCAACAAGGTGCGCTACGCCTACTCCGATCCCACGCGTGCGGTCGTGGGCACCAACGACGGCAACGTCTGGGCCGGCTTCGGGCTCGGGGCGGGAACGGCGGAGTCGGCGGCCTGGATCGACCTCACCGGCGGCAATGCCGTGCTCCCGAACCGTCCGGTGATGGACGTGACGGTCGATCCGGCACGGCCGCTGGTCGCGTATGCGGCGCTCGCCGGTTTCGACCAGAACACACCGGCGACGCCGGGGCACGTCTACCGGGTCGAGTGCGCGGCGAACTGCGCCGGCTTCGCCTGGAGCGACCGCAGCGGCAATCTGCCGAACATTCCGGTCAATGCCCTGCTGATCAATCCCAACCGGCCCTCGCAGGCGTTCGCCGGCACCGACTGGGGCCTGTACTACACCGACGACATCGAAGCCGCCGCACCGGTCTGGAACCGTTTCGACGCCGGGTTGCCGTCGGCGATGATCTGGGACCTCGTGATCGACCGCGGCGCGACCACGCTGGCGATCTTCACCCGTTCGCGCGGCGCCTATGTCTGGCCGCTGCCGCAAGGCGACCGGATCTTCCGCGACGGCTTCGACGGCGGTTGACGCGGCGATACCTAGGGTCTGTCATCCATCCCTGAGCCGGTCACGTTGCTCCACAGAAGTCGTCAGGTGGAAGTGCGACGCGCAGCGACAGGCTGGCTGCCTGTTCAAGCGGCGTGCTGCCGCATGGCGGCTTCTGCGGAGCAACCTGGAGGGCCGGGCCGGTTTGTCTGCATGACTTCGTCATCGTTCAGTCGTGGATCGACATCCACTCCTTCACTCTTCCTCGTCCTGCGAACAAACCGGCTCCGGCGCGGCCGGCTCAGGGATGGATGACAGACCCTGGACCAATGGCCAACTTCCCGCCTATCCCGCAAGCGGCCGCCATGCCCTAGAATCGCCTGTCGCAGTGCAACAGGAACTCGTGGATGCTGTACCACCTGCATGAAGTCAACCGCGCCCTGCTCAACCCCTGGGTGACGTGGTCGGGCGCGGCCGCGAATGCGCTCACCGCACCGGAGAACTGGCTGTCCAAGCTGCCGGGCGTTGACCGCCTCGCCGCCGGCTACGAGCTGTTCTACCGGCTCGGCAAGGACTACGAGAAGCCGGCCTTCGGCATCACCGAGGTCGAGGCGCACGGCCGCGAGGCAGCCGTCATCGAGGAGCGGCTGGTCGAACTGCCGTTCTGCCGCCTGCTGCACTTCAAGCGCACCAGCGACGACCCCGCCGCCCTGAAGAAGCTGCGCGAGGATCCGACGGTTCTCGTCGTCGCGCCGCTGTCCGGGCATCACGCCACCCTGCTGCGCGACACCGTGCGCACCCTGCTGCGCGATCACGACGTCTGCATCACGGACTGGATCGACGCGCGCATGATCCCGGTGGACCAGGGCGCGTTCGGGCTGGACGACTACGTCGCCTACGTGCGCCGCTTCATCCAGCACCTCGGCGCCGAGAAGCTGCACGTGATGTCGGTGTGCCAGCCGACCGTGCCGGTGCTCGGCGCGATCTCGCTGATGGCCGCGGCCGGCGAGACGACGCCGCTGACGATGACGATGATGGGCGGCCCGATCGACGCCCGCAGGCATCCGACCCAGGTCAACGACCTCGCCACGACCAAGCCGTTCTCGTGGTTCGAGACCAGCGTGGTCTTCGACGTGCCGCCGAACTACCCGGGCAAGGGCCGCAAGGTCTATCCGGGTTTCCTGCAGCACGCCGGCTTCGTCGCGATGAATCCGAGCCGCCACTTCTCGGCGCACTGGGACTATTACATGAACCTCCTGCGCGGCGACCTCGACGACGCCGCCGCGCATCGCCGCTTCTACGACGAATACAACGCCGTGCTCGACCTGCCGGCCGAGTTCTATCTCGACACCATCCGCACCGTGTTCCAGGAGTTCTCGCTACCGCGCGGCACCTGGGTCGTGGGCGGCGAGCGCGTCGCGCCGAAGGCGATCTCGCGCACGGCGCTGCTGACGATCGAAGGCCAGCTCGACGACATTTCCGGCCTCGGCCAGACCAAAGCCGCGCACGACCTGTGCTCCGGCATCGCGGCGGAACGACGCCAGCACATCGAAGTCGAGGGTGCCGGCCACTACGGCATCTTCAGTGGCCGTCGCTGGCGCAACGTCGTGTACCCGGATGTGCGGGACTTCATCCGTCGCTTCCACGCCGCGTGAGGACGCCGGCGCGCGCGCAGCAGCGCGCGCGACGCGCCCCCTCAGGTCCGGTCCAGCGAATAGCGGCCGGGTCCGGCGACCGCCAGCAGCAGCAATCCGCCCATGATCGACAGGTTCTTGAGGAACTGAACCTGGTTGAGGCCGCGCTCGGCGCCCTCCATCGACCAGAACGGATGGCCGAGCAAGGCAGTCCCCGCGACGAACAGCATCAGCAGGAGCGCCAGCGGCCGGACGCGCAGGCCCACCAGCAAGGCCGCCCCCACCAGCAGCTCCATCACGATGGCCACCACCGCCGCCACCGACGGCAGCGGGGCGCCGACGTGGGCCATGTAGCCCACGGTGCCGGCGTAGTCGGTCAGTTTTCCGAATCCCGAGAGCACGAACAGCACGGTCAGCAACACGCGCGCGACGAGGATCAGCACGTCGCGGTACCGCTCGATCATTCTGTCGATCATGACACCTCTCCCTCCGCGGAATGGCCGGCCCATGATACGGCAGCCGTCCGCGACGGGCGTCGGCACGGGGCGTCTCTATCCCCGCTGCCGGTCCGGCGGCGGTCGCGGCGCGAGAGGGCCTCTTTCGACGCGCGCGCTGCCGTCCGGCCTTCCTACGAACGCGAGCCGCGTGGCCGCGTGGCACGCCGCCACAGCCAGCGCAGAAGCAGCAGCAGCGGAAAACCGAGCGCGAGGAACGGCAGAAGGTAGCCGACGTATTCGATGGCGTCGGCCACGCCTTCGCCGAAGGAGTCCCCCAGGTTGCGCAGCACGTTGCCGATGCGCGAATTCCCGGAGTCCGGCGACGGCGCAGTGAAGTCGATCGTCAGGCGGTTCGTCTCGATGCGCCGCCGCTGCTGCGCGGACTCCTGCTCCGCGGTGTCGAGCTGGACGTCCAGCGCCGTCAGTTCGCGCGCCAGCGCCAGGCGGTCGGCGACCGCCAGATCCTTGCGCATCTGCAGCTCTTCGAATGTCGCGCGCTGCTGCGCCAGCAGCTCGCGCTGTTTCGCATTGTCCGCGACGGCTTGGGCGAGATCTTCGGCGCTGGTCTTGCGCGAACGGATCGCGCCGCCTTCCGCCGCGAGCCTGACCAGCGGTTCGACGCCGGCCGGCACGATCCGCACGACGATCCTGCCATCCGGATAGCGGCCGGAATCCTGTTCCAGGGAGAGCAGGCTGCACGCGCCGAAACGTTCGTCGGCGCAGGCATCGCGCACCGCCGCGATCCGTACCGGGATCGCATCGTGCTCGCCAAGGGCGATGCGGATCGCGTGCTCGTACGCGAGAAACGCACCGGCCTTGGCCTGCTCGCCGGCCACCGCCTCTTCCGGCTGCGCGACGCGTACGCCCTTCTTCTCGCACGCCGGCAGGACACCCAGAGCGACGACCAGCAGGACGAACCATCGTAGACGCATGCCACTCCCCTTCCGTTCGCCGGATGCTAGCGCAATCGGAAGCGCCGTCCGTCGCGGCCGGCTGCTCGCGCGATCGGTTACAGTCTGCCGCTACCGTCGCCGTCGAGGGGTCTCCATGAATCCGCTGAGCCGGACATCCGCCGCAGTCCGTTGCGCCCTCGCCGCCGGCGCCCTGTCGCTCGTCCTGTCCGCCATCACGCACGCCGAATCGAAACCGCGGACCATGCAGCAGGTTCTCGAGGCATCGAAACCGTCCGACTGGCGATCGCTCGATCCGCAAGACACGCTGTATCTCGACCTGGCCGCAGGCCGCGTGGTGATCGAACTCGCGCCCGCCTTTGCGCCGCTGCACGCGGAGAACCTCCGCACGATGGCGCGCGAGCACTACTTCGACGGCCTCGCGTTCGTGCGCGCGCAGGACGGCTTCGTCGTGCAATGGGGCGATCCGGAAGCGGAAGACAAGGACAAGGCGCGCCCGCTCGGCAAGGCCAGCCGCACGCTGGCCCCCGAGTTCGAACGCGCGACGTCGAAGGACCTGTCGTTCACGACACTGCCGGACGGCGACGTCTATGCGCCGGAAGTCGGCTTTTCCGAGGGCTTCCCGGCGGCGCGTGACGCGAGAGCCAGCAAGACCTGGCTGGCGCACTGCTACGGCATGGTCGGCGCCGGCCGCGACAACGCGCCGGAAAGCGGTGGAGGTACCGAACTCTACGTGGTGATCGGCCACGCGCCGCGACAGCTCGACCGCAACGTCGCGATCGTCGGGCGCGTCGTGCAGGGCATGGATCTTCTGGCGTCGCTGCCTCGCGGCGGTGGCCCGATGGGTTTCTACGAAAAGCCGGAGCAGCGC
This sequence comes from Rhodanobacteraceae bacterium UBA703, assembly GCA_002297645.1. Lineage (GTDB taxonomy): Bacteria > Pseudomonadota > Gammaproteobacteria > Xanthomonadales > Rhodanobacteraceae > Dokdonella_A. Next base: position 11,065 of record DBMH01000130.1, read on the forward strand.
ACGGCGATCAAGACCGTGCGACTCGCGTCCGACGTGCCGGAATCCGCGCGCACGCCGCTCGAAGTGCTGCGTACCGACACGCCGACCTTCGCCGCACTGGTCGAATCGCGGCGCAATCGTCGCGACGACTGGTACCACGTGCCGGCCGGCAAGATCGACCTGTGCAGCGTGCCGATCCCGGTGCGCACGCCGCCGGCGCGATGATGCCGGAGCGGCGGGGCCTTGCCCCCGGCTCCCGCCGTCAGCTCTCGACGAGGGACTTCAGGCGGGCGAGCGCGTCGTCCCATTGCCGCGATACCGCCTCCAGGTGATCCCGCAGGCCGGCGATGGCATCGGGATTGAGCGCGTAGAGGGTCTCGCGCCCTTGGCGGCGGCGGCAGGCCACGCCGGCGTCTTCGAGCACGCGCAGATGCTTGCTGATCGCCTGCCGCGTGTAGGCACTGTCCTGGCCGAGCTCGGTGATCGAATGCTGCCGGCCGTCGCCGAGCTTTTCCACGATGGCGAGCCGCGTCGGATCGCCGAGCGCCGCGAACATCGTCGCGGCGCTGGCGATGCGCTGCGCGCCGTCCGCGAGGCTATTCGACATGCTGCCGGATGTTGCGCATCTGCTCCGCCCAGCCGCCGTCGTTCATGCGGAACGCCTCGTCGCGGCGGTGCGCCGGCAGGCGCTCGAAGCCGGATTCGACGACTGTCAGGAGCGTGCCGTCACCGCGCGGTTCGAGGCGGAATTCGACCAGGGTCGGCGGTTCGTCGTCGTAGTCCACGCCGGGATCCACCGCATACGGGTGCCAGGTGAAGGAGAATCGCCGCTCTTCGACCATCTCGCGCACGACGGCGCGCCAGGCGACGTGTTCGTAGCCGGGATAGGTAATCCGCCCGCGGGATTCCTGCCCTGCAACGAAGGGGCCGTCCAGCCGGACCCGGAACCACTCTCCGAATTCCCGGTGGTCGGTCAGCGCGCGCCAGACGCGCGCGACCGGTGCTTTCAGCTCGATGTGCTTCTCGATGCGGTCGTTCATGGGCAATCTCCTGGTTGCGTATTGCGACCGTACTCCGGATTTCGCGATAACGCAACCAAAAGGCTGCTTTTTTGCCTGCTGGCGAGAATAGGCAGCCCTGCCCGGCTCCGGACTAGAGCTGCGACGCCGAGAACGTATCGCAACGGTTGATGTCGCCGCTCGACAGCCCCTGGCGGAACCAGCGCACGCGCTCGGCCGAACTGCCGTGCGTGAACGAATCCGGCACGGCGTAGCCGCGCGAACGCTTCTGCAAGGCGTCGTCGCCGATCTGGTTGGCCGCGTTCAAGGCGGCTTCGACGTCGCCGGGATCGAGCCAGTCGAGCTGGCGCTGGGCGTGGTTCGCCCAGACACCGGCGAAACAGTCGGCCTGCAGTTCCTGCCGCACCGACAGGCCGGTCGCCCCCTCCATCGGCACGCCCCGGCGCGCCTGCTGGTCGACCTGCTGCATCACGCCGATGAGGTTCTGGATGTGGTGCCCGACCTCGTGCGCGATGACGTAGGCGCGCGCGAAGTCGCCGGCGGCCTGGAAGCGGTCCTGCATTTCCTGGAAGAAGCTGAGGTCGAGATAGACCTGCCGGTCACCCGGGCAATAGAACGGTCCCATCGCGGACGAGGCCGAGCCGCAGGCCGAATCGACGCCGCCGCGGAACAGCACGAGGCGAGGCGCCGGATACTGCTTGCCGCTGGCCTGGAACATCTGGCCCCAGACGTCCTCGGTCGAGCCGAGTATCTTCTTCACGAACAGCGTCTGCTCGTCGTTGCCGGCAGGAGCCACCTCCTGCGAGGCCCCCTGGCCGCCGTCCCCACCGCCCATGCCACCGAGCAGTTGCAGGATCTCGCCGGGATTCTTGCCGAACAGCAGGCTGACGATCACGACCAGCACGATGCCGCCGAGTCCGAGGCCGCGACCGCCGCCGAAGCGCGGGCCGCCGCCCCCTCCGCCGGTGTCCTCGACCACGTTGTCGCTTGCACGACCTTTTTGCCAGCGCATCGTTCGGTTCCTCACGTGTCCCGGCGATCCGGGCGGCACGGACACTACTCCGCGCGCATCCGCCGCCGCAAGCCGGTCGCCGGCGCTGCTGCCCAGGGTTCCGGCAAGCGGTTTGAATTGTTCACATCGTCGCAGACCGCGTCGTCGCACGACGCATCGCGGCGTCTCCTTGCTATGCTCGCGGAATGTCCATTTCCCCTCCGGCCGCGCGCCTCTCGCAGCGCTTCCGTGGTTTCCTTCCCGTGGTCATCGACGTCGAAACCGGTGGTTTCGACTGCGAACGCCATGCCCTGCTCGAAATCGCCGCAGTGATCGTCCACATGGACGCCGAAGGCGTGCTGAGGCCGGAGCCGACCGTGTCGACGCACGTCGAGGCGTTCGCGGGATCCGAGATCGATCCGCGCTCGCTCGAAGTCACCGGCATCGATCCCGACCATCCGTTCCGCTTCGCCCTGCCCGAACGGCAGGCGCTGGAGCACATCTTCAAGCCGGTGCGCGAGGCGATGCGGCAGACCGACTGCCAGCGCGCGATCCTCGTCGGCCACAACGCCGCGTTCGACCTCGGCTTCCTCAACGCCGCGATCCGGCGCACCAACCACAAGCGCAGCCCGTTCCATCCGTTCAGCTGCTTCGACACGGTGACGCTGGCCGGGCTCGCCTACGGCCAGACCGTACTGAGTCGCGCCGTGGAAGCCTCCGGCCAGCGCTGGGACGCGCAGGCCGCGCATTCGGCCGTCTACGACGCCGAGCGCACGGCCGAGCTGTTCTGCGGCGTGGTCAATCGCTGGCGGCAGATGGACGAGAGCTTCCGCCACAGCCTCGGCGGCCTGGACGCTTGATCGCGCGTCGCCGCGGGCGCATCTTTGCCTCATGCCGATCTACGAATACGCCGCGAGCACCGACCAGACCTGCACCACCTGCCGTGCCGGTTTCGAGCGCCTGCAGAAGTTGTCCGATGCGCCCGTGTCCGCCTGCCCGGACTGCGGCGCGCCGGTGCGCCGCGTGATCGGCGTGCCGCAGGTCGTGGCCGGCCAGGCCCACGTCCTGCGCGAAAGCCACGTCGCCAAGCACGGCTTCACGCAGTACCGGCGCGTCGGCAAGGGCCTGTACGAAAAGACCGCCGGCAAGGGGCCGGACATGATCAGCGGCGACTGAAACGCACGGCTGTCGTCATATTGCAGCATGCAGGCGCTTTTCCATGTCATTGATGTGAAAGACCTATCCGGTCGATCCGTCCGAATGGGCAAGGCGCCTGACACATTACTGAAATAAAACTCTCATCGTTTCGCAATCTCGCGGGCCTAAAAAGCGCGGCGTCGGCATCGTGCCGTCCTGCCTTTCCACTTAGGAGTCTCCGCGTGCTCACCACGATCAAGACCCGCTTCGTCGCCGTTGGTCTGGCGACCGTCCTCGGGGCCGCCTCCGCGCAGGCCGCCGACATCACCGGCGCCGGTGCCACGTTCATCTATCCGATCCTCTCGAAGTGGTCGGACAGCTACAACAACGCGACCGGCAACAAGATCAACTACCAGTCGATCGGCTCGGGTGGCGGCATCGCCCAGATCAAGGCCGGCACGGTCGTGTTCGGTTCCTCGGACAAGCCGCTGTCGCCGGACGAGCTGAAGGACGCGGGGCTGGCGCAGTTCCCGTCCGTCATCGGCGGCGTCGTGCCGGTCGTCAACGTCGAAGGCATCGACGCCGGCAAGCTGAAGTTCACCGGCCCGCTGCTGGCCGACATCTACCAGGGCAAGATCACCAAGTGGAACGATCCGGCGATCGCGCAGATCAACTCCGGCGTGACGCTGCCGGACCAGAACATCACGATCGTCCACCGCTCCGATGGTTCGGGTACGACCTTCAACTTCGTCAACTACCTCTCGAAGGTCTCGCCGGAGTGGAAGTCGAAGGTCGGTGAAGGCACGTCCGTGTCGTGGCCGGTCGGCGTCGGCGGCAAGGGCAACGAAGGCGTCGCCGCCTACGTCAAGCAGATCAAGGGTTCGGTCGGCTACGTCGAGCTGGCCTATGCGCTGCAGAACAAGATGACCTACGCCTCGCTGCAGAACTCGGCCGGCCAGTTCGTGCAGCCGAGCCTGGCGAGCTTCCAGGCCGCCGCGGCCAGCGCGGACTGGAAGAACGCGCAGGACTTCCACCTCGTCATCACGAACGCGCCGGGCGAGAACTCCTGGCCGATCACGGCGACGAACTTCATCCTCGTCTACAAGCAGCCGAAGAACAGTGCCGGCACCAAGGCCGCCCTCGACTTCTTCAAGTGGGCCTACGACAACGGCGGCAAGCAGGCCGAGGAACTCGACTACGTGCCGCTGCCGAAGGCCCTGACCGAGCAGATCGAAGCCTACTGGCAGGCGCAGATCCAGCTCTGATCCGCAGCGACATCCGCGACACCGGCGCGCGCATCATCCGATGCGCGCGCCCTCGCATCGGTTCAAGCCAAGGATCGCCTGATGGCCGCTTCTCCGACCACCGCAATTCCCGCTTCCGTCGTCGATGCCGGGCGCCGCGCGGGCAGTGACGCCCGCGCCGACGGCGCCTTCCGCTGGTTCGTGGCCGCGGCCGCGTTCATCGTGCTGTGCGCACTCGCCGGCACGGCCTTCTCCATGCTGTGGGGCGGCCGCGAGGCGTTCGCGACCTTCGGTCCCGGCTTCCTCACGTCGACCGACTGGGATCCGGTCAACCACAAGTTCGGTGCGCTGGTACCGATCTACGGCACCCTCGTCACCGCGGCGATCGCGATGCTGATCGCGGTGCCGGTCAGCTTCGGCATCGCCCTGTTCCTGACCGAGGTCGCGCCGAACTGGCTGCGCGGGCCGGTCTCCGCCGCGATCGAACTGCTCGCCGGCATCCCGTCGATCATCTACGGCATGTGGGGCCTGTTCGTGTTCGTGCCGATCATGGGCGAGTACGTCGTGCCCTGGCTCAACGACCATCTCGGTCCGCTGCCGCTGATCGGTTCGCTGTTCAGCGGCCCGCCGCTGGGTATCGGCATGCTGACCGCGGGCATCGTGCTCGCGATCATGGTCATCCCGTTCATCTCCTCGGTCATGCGCGAAGTGTTCCTGACGGTGCCGACGCGCCTGAAGGAATCGGCCTACGCGCTCGGTTCGACGACCTGGGAAGTGGTGTGGGACATCGTGCTGCCGTACACCCGCTCGGGGGTGATCGGCGGCATCTTCCTCGGCCTCGGCCGCGCACTCGGCGAGACGATGGCCGTGACCTTCGTGCTCGGCAACACGCATCGCCTGGCCGCCTCGCTGCTGGAGCCGGGCAACTCGATCGCCGCGACGATCGCCAACGAATTCGCCGAGGCCGACTCCGACCTCTACCGCTCGTCGCTGATCGCCATCGGCTTCGTGCTGTTCATCGTGACATTCATCGTGCTCGCCGCGGCCAAGCTCATGCTGCGCCGCCTGTCGCGGCAGGAGGGAGCCAAATGACGACGTCCAGCGACACCGGTTCCCGCGCGGTCGCCGACCGCCTGTACCGCAAGCGCCGCCTGATCAACGGCTTCAACCTGCTCGCCTCGGGTGCCTGCGCGGTGTTCGGCCTGTTCTGGCTCGTGTGGATCCTGTGGACCACGCTGCGCCACGGCATCGCCGCGATCAAGCCCAGCCTGTTCACGCAGATGACGCCGCCGCCGGGCGCCGAGGGCGGCCTCGCCAATGCGCTGTTCGGCAGCCTGCTGATGAACCTGATGGCGATCCTGATCGGCACCGTGATCGGTATCGCCGCCGGCACCTACCTGTCGGAGTTCGCGCGCAAGAAGCCGCTCGGCGAAGTGATCCGCTTCGTCAACGACATCCTGCTCTCCGCACCTTCGATCGTGCTCGGCCTGTTCATCTACACGCTGGTCGTGCGCCAGATGGGCCACTTCTCCGCGCTCGCCGGCGCGCTGGCGCTGTCGCTGATCGTGCTGCCGGTGGTGGTGCGCACGACCGACGAGATGCTGCAACTGGTGCCGAGCCAGATGCGCGAGGCGGCATTGTCGCTGGGCGTGCCGCAATGGAAGGTCACCGTGCAGGTGCTGTACCGCTCCGCCCTCCCCGGCATCGTCACCGGCGTGCTGCTGGCGCTCGCGCGCATCAGCGGCGAAACCGCCCCGTTGCTGTTCACCGCGCTCAACAACCAGTACTGGAGCACCGACGTCACCCAGCCGATGGCGAGCGTGCCGGTGGTGATGTTCCAGTACGCGATGAGCCCGTACGAATCCTGGCAGAGCCTGGCCTGGGCCGGCGCCTTCGTCGTCACCGTGTTCGTCCTGCTGCTCAGCGTGCTGTCGCGCACGATCCTGATCCGAAACAAGGTCTCCCATGACTGACGCCCACTTCTCCGTGTCGTCCACCGGCGCTTCCGCCGCAGCCGTCGCCGTCCATCCGGCCGCGCGGCCGAAGATGTCGGCGCGCAACCTCGACTTCTTCTACAACGGCTTCCACGCGCTGAAGGGCGTCGACTTCGACATCGCCGAGAAGCGCGTGACGGCGCTGATCGGCCCGTCCGGTTGCGGCAAGTCGACGTTGTTGCGCATCTTCAATCGCATCTACTCGATCTATCCGAAGCTGGAGGCGAAGGGCGAGGTGCTGCTCGACGGCGAGAACATCCTCGACCCGAAGTACCCGCTGAACCGCCTGCGCGCGAAGGTCGGCATGGTGTTCCAGAAACCCGTGCCGTTCCCGATGTCGATCTACGACAACATCGCCTATGCGATCCGCCACTACGAGAAGCTGCCCAGAAGCGAACTCGACGCCCGCGTGGAGCTCGCGCTGACGCAGGGCGCGCTGTGGGGCGAGGTCAAGGACAAGCTCAAGCAGAGCGCGCTCGGCCTCTCCGGCGGCCAGCAGCAGCGCCTCTGCATCGCGCGGGCCATCGCGCTGCGTCCGGAGGTGATCCTGCTCGACGAGCCGACCTCGGCGCTCGACCCGATCGCGACCGGCAAGATCGAGCAGCTCATCTCCGAGCTGAAGGACCACTACACGATCGCCATCGTGACCCACAACATGCAGCAGGCCGCGCGCTGCTCGGACTACACCGCTTTCATGTACCTGGGCGAGCTGGTCGAATTCGGCGCCACCGAGATGCTATTCACGAAGCCCTCGAAGAAGCAGACCGAGGACTACATCACCGGTCGGTTCGGATAATCGAAACGCGCACGCCCATCGCTCGCCGTTCCCGCGAACGCGGTAGCGACGGCAAGAGACTATCGCCCGCCCCATCGAGACATCGCGCATGAACACAGCCCCCCATCCCGGCGATCACATCGTCAAGAGCTACGACGAGGAACTCAAGCGCCTGACCGGCGAGATCCAGCGCATGGGCGAGATCGCGCTGACGCAGCTCAACGCCGCGATCGACGCCGTACTCGAACGCGACAGCGACGCCGCGCTCAAGGTGGTGCAGTCGGACGCGGCGATCGACACGCTCGAGCACGAGGTCAGCCACGACGTCGTGCGCCTGCTCGCGCTGCGCCAGCCGATGGCGCGCGACCTGCGCGAGATCCTGGCCGCGCTGCGCATCGCCGCCGACATCGAACGCATCGGCGACTACGCCGCGAACGTGGCGAAGCGTTCGATCGTGCTCAACCAGAGCGCGCCGGTGCAGCTTTCCTACGCGCTGCCGCGCCTCGCGCGCCTGGCCGAGAACCTCGTGCGTGAAGTCCTCGCGGCCTACCGCGACAACGACGCCGATCGCGCACTGGAGGCCTGGACGCACGACGAGGAACTCGACGAGCAGTACACGGGCCTGTTCCGCGAACTCCTGACCTACATGATGGAGGATCCGCGCAACATCACCGAATGCACGCATCTGCTGTTCATGGCGAAGAACATCGAGCGCATCGGCGACCACGCCACCAACATCGCCGAGAACGTCTACTTCCTCGTGCACGGCTCGCACATCGGCCAGTCGCGCCGCAAGGGCGACGCGACCTCCGCGATCCTGCCGATCGACGATCCGCGCTAGGCGGAGCCGCCGCCCCATCCGACGAAGCAAGCCATCGTCCTTGCGGCCCCGGAATCCGTGGCCGCAAGGACCTCTTTCGCAGAGCCGCGAAGACGCAGGGAAGATCCGCTTGGATTCCTCCCGACGTTCTCCTCCGCGAGGGATTCGCCTCTCGTCTCGATGACGCGTCTCAGGCCTTGGCGCCGCGCTGGCGCAAGGCCTCGAACAGCACGATGCCCGTCGAGACCGAGACGTTCAGGCTCTCGACGTCGCCACGCATCGGGATCTTCGCGATGAAGTCGCAGTTCTCGCGCGTCAGCCGGCGCATGCCCTCGCCTTCGCTGCCGAGCACGAGCGCCACCGGGCCGTCGAGATCGACGTCGTAGAGCGACTGCGTCGCGTCGCCGGCGAGACCGGCCATCCACACGCCGGCGTCCTTCAACGCCTTCAACGCGCGCGCGAGATTCGTCGCGGACACGATGGGAACGCGGTCGGCCGCGCCGGCCGAGGCACGACGCACCGTCGGCGTGACGCCGACCGCACGGTCCTTCGGCACGATCACGGCCGTGACCCCGGCCGCCTCGGCACTGCGCAGGCAGGCACCGAAGTTGTGCGGGTCGGTGACGCCGTCGAGAACGAGGAACAGTGCGTCGCGCCCGGCCTTCTCCGCCAGCTCCGGCAAGGCGGATTCGGCCAGCGGCGGCGGTGCGTTGTAGCGCGCGACGACGCCCTGGTGGCGCGCGCCGCCGGTCATGCGATCGAGCGCGGCGCGGTCGCGCGCATGCGGTTTCACGCCGAGCTCGCGTGCGCGTTCGCCGAGCTCCTTGAGACGCGTGTTGTGGCTGCCGCTTTCGATGTACAGCTCGACGAGGTTGCCGACGTCGTGGTTCAGCGCGGCTTCGACCGCGTGGATGCCGATCAGGAGTTCGTTGCTCATGGATGCCGGGGTCGGGGGCTCGGGATGGGGGATTCGTGGGAACGCCGGAGCGACCGGGGCATCACTTCGCCGGCACCAGCCGGAAGTCGATCTTGCGGTCCTCCAGGCTCGCGCGCAGCACCTGCACGCGCACCGCGTCGCCGAGGCGGAACTTCAGTCCGCGGCGTTCGCCGGCGATCAGGCGCCGCGTGGCGTCGAAGTGGTAATAGTCGTTCGGCAACTGGCTGATATGCACCAGGCCGGTGATCTTCGATTCGGTCAGTTCCACGAACAAGCCGAACGACGCGACGCCGGACACGATGCCCTCGAACTCCCCGCCGATGTGCTTCTCCATCCACGCGCACTTGTAGCGCTCGTCGACGTCGCGCTCGGCCTCGTCCGCACGGCGCTCGTTGTTCGAGCAATGCAGGCAGAGGCTTTCCATCTGGCTCGGACTGTATTCGTAGGCGGACGGCTTGCCGCCGCCGAGCGCGTAGCGGATCGCGCGATGCACGAGCAGGTCCGGATAGCGGCGGATCGGCGAAGTGAAATGCGTGTACGACTCCAGCCCGAGCCCGAAGTGTCCCGGGTCGGCCGCCTGATACACGGCGAGGCTCTGCGAACGCAGCAGCACCGACTCGATCAGGCTCGCATCGGGGCGCTTGCGCACCTTCTTCAGCAGGGCCGAGAAGTCGCCCGGTGTGACCTGGTCGATCGGCGGCATCGTCAGCTTGAACTCGCGCAGGAACTCGAGCAGGTCCTCGTACTTCGACGCCGGTGGCGGCGCGTGCACGCGGTACGGTGCCGGAATGCGCTTCTTCTGCAGGTACTTCGCGGCCTCGACGTTCGCCGCGATCATGCATTCCTCGATCAGCTTGTGCGCGTCGTTGCGCTCGTAGGCGCCGAGCTGCACGACCTCGCCCTTGGCGCCGAGGCGGAATGCGACCTCGCGGCTCTCGAAGTCGATCGCGCCGCGGCGCTGGCGCGCCTTCGCGAACAGCTTGTAGAGCTGGTGCAGGTGCTTGAGTTGCGGCAGGACGTCGGCGAGCTCGCGACGCGCGTCGGCATCCTTGAGTCCGATCGCGCGCCAGACCTTGTCGTAGGTCAGGCGCGCATGCGACCGCATCACGGCCGAGTAGAATTTCGAGCGCACGACCTCGCCGGTGCCGTCGACCTGCATCTCGCAGACCATGCACAGGCGATCGACCTTAGGATTCAGCGAGCAGATGCCGTTCGACAGCGTCTCCGGCAGCATCGGCACGACGAAACCGGGGAAGTACACCGACGTCGCGCGGTTGTAGGCTTCCTCGTCCAGCGGCGAACCTGGCCTCACGTAGTGGGAAACGTCGGCGATCGCGACGATCAGGCGGAAGCCATCGGCATTCGGTTCGGCGTAGACCGCGTCGTCGAAGTCCTTCGCGTCCTCGCCGTCGATCGTGACCAGCGGTGTCGAGCGCAGGTCGACGCGCCCCTTGATCTCGGCGGCCGAGACCTCCGGCTCCACGTCCGCGGCGTCCCGCAGCACAGTGGCCGGCCACTCGTGCGGCAGGTCGTGGCTCGCGATCGCCATCTCGACGACCAGCGACGGCGTCAGGCGCTCGCCGAGCACGGCGAGGATGCGTCCCATCGGTCCGCGCTGGACGGTCGGCTGGTCGGTGATCTCGACGACGACGATCTGTCCGGAACGCGCGCCGCGTTCCCTGCCCGGCGTGATCAGGATGTCCTGGTGCAGGCGGCGGTCGTCCGGCGTGACGAGCACCAGGCCGTTCTCCTCGATCACGCGCCCGACCAGTCGCGGCGAGCGGCGATCCAGCACTTCGACGATGGAGCCCTGCCGGCGCCCGCGCCGGTCGACGCCGACCACGCTCGCCAGCACGCGGTCGCCGTGCAGCACCTTGCGCATCTCGGCGGGCGACAGGTAGAGGTCCTCGCCGCCCTCGTCCGGGCGCAGGAATCCGTAGCCTTCGGCGTTCGCGATCACGCTGCCGCGGATCAGGTCGAGCTTGCTGGCGACGCCGTAGCCGCCGCGGCGGTTCTGGATCAGCTGGCCGTCGCGCAGCATCGCCGCGAGGCGGCGCGTCAGCGCCTCGAAGTCCTGCGGCAGGGTCAGGTGCAGCGAGCGGGCGAGCGCTTCGACCGTCATCAGCTCGCCGCGCTCCTCCAGCAGCGCGATGATCGCCTCGCGGCTCGCGATCGGGCGCTCGTAGCGGCGCGCCTCGCGCTCGGCATAGGGATCGTGGAGCACCGGTCCCGCTGCCTTGCCGCGCCGCTCCGGCTTTGCTGCCGGCTTCACCGGAGGCGGAGGCGACGGAAGCCAGCCCGGCAGCGCCTTCTTCTTGTTGTTGCTGCCGACGCGCTGTCCGGGGCCGCGTTTGGTGCGCCCGGCATCGCTGCGGGAGGTCGTCGTCTTCTTGCGTTTCAAGGTCGTTCCTTCACTTCGGTCGCACCGCTTTCGATGCGAAGGAAGAATTGTAAGCGGAATTCGTTGACAGCCCGCGAAGACGCCAGTATCTTTCGCGCCCCGGTTGACGCAGAGCCTTCCGGGAAGGCCCAGGTGGCGGAATTGGTAGACGCACTAGTTTCAGGTACTAGCGGGTAAAACCGTGGAGGTTCGAGTCCTCTCCTGGGCACCATTTACATGATCCAAGGATAGCCGAAGGCGTCCGAGGAAGTTCAAGAAACCCCGCTCTGGCGGGGTTTTTTGTTGGTATTCGTGTCCAACGCGATCCGGGGAAGATCGCTTGCAACCGCCCTCCGATGTGAGTACGTTTGTGAGTATCTTCCGAAAGCCGAACCTCGGGTTGCGATGCTCACGGAAATTGCCATCAAGTCGTTGAAACCGAAGGCGAAAGTCTATCGCGTTTCGGATGCCGAGGGTTTGTGCATCGAAGTGCATCCGAACGGACGCAAGCACTGGCGCCTGCGCTATCGCTACACCGGCAAGCCGCAAATGATGAGCTTGGGGCCGTGGCCGCTGATTCCCCTCGCCCTCGCTCGCCACAAGCGCGACGACGCCCGGCTGCTCCTCTACGACGGCGTCGACCCCACCCGGCGCAAACGTGAACAGGCCGAAGCGAAACTGCGCGAGCGCGACGGCCTGTTCCCCCTTGTCGCCCGAGCCTGGCTGGCGTTCAAGCACGGAACGGTCGGCAACGAGACCTACCGCAAGATGAAGCTCGTGGTCGAGGGCGATCTCATCCCGGCGCTCCGGCACGCGTCGATCACGACGCTGACGACCAAGGACTGCACCAAGGTCCTGCGCGACATCGCCGCGCGTGCCCCCAACCTCGCCGCCAAGGGGCGGCAGTACCTCAACGGCATCGTCGACTACGCCATCAAGGAAGGCCTGCGCGACGACGGCAAGGTGCTGTCGCTGCGCGGTGTCATTCCGGCCTACGAGAAGAACCACATCGCGGCGATCACCCGCCCCGACGAACTCGGCCCGCTGCTTTGGGCCATCGAAGGCTATCGTTCGCCCACGACGCGCGATGCGCTTTTGTTCGCCTCCTGGACGGCACTGCGGCCAGCGATCATCGCCTCCGCACAGTGGGCGCACATCGACCTCGACGGCGCGGAATGGCATATCCCAGGATCGTTGATGAAGATACGGCACGACCACATCGTACCGCTACCGCGCCAAGCGGTTGCCATGCTGCGGGCTCGCCGGGCGGCGCTGCCGGTGCGCCGTCTCTACGTGTTCCCCTCGCCAGCGAAGCAGACAACGCCTCATCTGCACCGCGACGCGCTCAGCAAGGCGCTGCGGGACATGGGCTTCCAGGGCAAGCACGCCACGCACGGCTTCCGCGGCACGCTGCGCACGATGGCGCGCGAACGCCTGGGCGTGGACATCGACGTGCTTGAGGCCCAACTCGCCCACGCCAAGCGCGGAGACGTGCAGAAGGCCTACGACCGCACCACCTTCGACGACCAGCGCCGCAAGGTCATGCAGACCTGGGCGGACTACCTGGACGAGCGCCGCAAGCAGGCCGCCGGCCCGCAGGCGGCTGCGAAGGCGACGGAGATTGGGCGCCCGCAGCGTGTCAGGCAGCCAGAGTCACGGGGCGGACTGGCGCCATCGAAGGCTCCGAGACGCTCGGCCAAAGCCTGAATCCCCTGCGCGTGGACGCACGCGAGGCGGCGCGAGTGCCCGTGTCGCACGCGTATTGAGACGGGCCTATCCGTCACGGCTCGTTGGCCGGCTGGTCGACGTCGAGAAGCCTGCGAATGTCCTCGACACGCCACGCGGTAATCCGCTTGCCGAGGGCCCGCGTCGGCTGCGGGTAGCGACCGGACTTCACGCCCGCCCACCACGTGGAGCGCGAGACCGGGACGAGCGCGGCAATGGCTGGCTGGCCATTGCGCGCCGGCCGGCCAATGATCTGGTGCAGTCGCAGGTATCCGGTGCCGGACAATGGGCATGGCACCGGAGACGCCCCGACCATCGACGCGGAAGGATTGCACGCTGCCTCTCGGGCCATGGGACACCTCTCGTATCAGGAAGGTGCGGTCGCGCACCGAAGCACCCCAGCCTCGACATCGGTCCAGGGCCGGTCAAGGACCGATATGGGCACAACGGTCGCCTCAAGCGGCAGAATGCGTGCTGGGGAGAACGTGGTAAGGGCACCGCACGCGACGGAGTACGGCGGCAGCATGAAGTCCTCCCGTATCACCCTCGGCCAGCAGCACCTTGAAGGACGACCGATCGACCGATCCCAGCTCGTCATCAACGACGTTGCCGCGACGTCAGGACTGCCGCACCGCATGCGACCACCAGCAGGCAACCTGGACCTGCAGAATCTAAGGGGGCGGACGACGAGTGGCCTGGGGTCAAATCGTCATCATTCATGCGAGGCACACCGGGCATTGCTAGTGGCTGGGGAGCGAAGCAATGATGTGGACTGGGCAGCGTGAGCGCCCCTTCGTCAGTCATCGCTCGAATCATTCCCTGGATCCAGTTCTTCCGGCCACCACGCAGGTGGCCATGTCCTCCATGACGGGACTGTCAGGCAGCGCTCCAGGAGTTCGTCCGCCGGATTGCGGCGAGACAATTCCTCCCGCACGACGCGCACCCAGACGACCGCCCGCTCGTTCAAGGGCTCCCGGAGACCTGACGCCCTTTCTTCCATCCGATCCAGGAAGGCTTGCAACTGGCTGACGCGAGCATCTGCATCCATCACGAGGAAGGCCTGCTTCAACTGCTCGGCCCTGGCTTCCCTCTGCTCCTGCTTCCGCGCCTCGAGCGCCGCCGCTTCCTGCCTCTCCATCTCCCTCGCCTTCCACTCCCGGCGCAATTGTGGTTGCAGGCATGCCAGTTGGAAGGCAGTGCGCACGATCTCGTCGACCTGACCTTGCAGCTTCTCGCTGGTCCCCTTCCACTCCCTGCTTGCCCCGCGCTCCGTACCGGAGATGGTGAACGTGAAATTCCCCGATGGCCTCATTTCGTACTCGCTTGCCCAGGATCTTTCTTTCCTTCGTGCAGCAAACTCCTTGGGGGAAAGCCGGACGCGCCGGTGGCCTTCCGAGAACCTGATGGCAAGTACCTCTCCCTTGAAGTGCATCTCGACAACGGGAGCGGTAGGGGATTGGCCGGCGTGCGCAGCGGCCTCCCCTTCGCGCCGGACAATCTTCATGGCGCCCGCAGTCAGTCCACCCAGCACAGTGGCATGGAAGCGCAGGATCCAATCCATCGACTCCAACGCGGCATTGATGTCGAGGCATCCCTTCCGGACCAGGCTGTAGCGTCCATGCTGTTCCGTCGGTGGGGGCTCACCAGGTTTGCCGGAATGCCATCCTCTGTGCTTCCACGTCTCGATCAGCCTGGGAAGCTGGTCGCAATACCGCTGTGTGGCCTTCACCAGCGGGTGCGCCCGCTCGAGGTCCGTGGCAAACGCAAGCGGCGGCAGGTCCTGAACCAAGGTGGCCCGCTCCCGCAGCACTGCATTGCGCCGCTCTTCCTCTACCCTCTGCCGCGCAACTTCCTCCGGATCACGGGTCGCGAGCTGTACTGCGACATCCAGTTCTGGCGCTGGCAGGGGAATTCTTTGCGGATGCTGCCCTGCCTTGAGTTTGGCCCAGTGACCGCGCGGCGGAACCGGGATGGAGTGCCGGCGACAAGCCTTTGCCAAGCCGACATCCGATATCCCGAGTTCGGCCGCCAGTCGTGTCATCGGCACCGACCAGACCTTCTCGTACAGATCACTGCGCTTCATCATTCCTCCGGCCGTTAGGCATCCGGGAAGCAACTGGCTACTACTTGCTCAATCGCATGTCCTATCCTCGGGAGCTCATGTCCACCTGCCGACGTCCCCCCGCCTTGAGTAGCGGGTCGGTTTAGAGTCCGGAGTTACTTTAACTGCTTCGCGTAGGCGGCTGGTGTCAGCCCGCCCAGCGCCTTCTTCGGTCGCTCCTCGTTGTATTCCCGCCGCCAGCGTTCGATATCGGTGCGGGCGTGCAGCAGGCTGGGAAACCAGTGCTCGTTGAGGCATTCGTCGCGCAGGCGGCCTTTGAATGATTCGATGTAGGCGTTCTGGTTCGGTTTGCCTGGTTCGATCAGGCGCAGCTGCACACCGCGCTCGTGCACCCAAGCGATCATCGCCTTCCCGCAGAACTCCTTGCCGTTGTCGGTGCGGATCGTCTTGGGCAAGCCGCGAATGAGCCCCAGGCGGTCCAGCACGCGCGTCACGCCGATCCCGGAGAGGGCTCGTTCGACCTCGATGCCCACCGATTCATGGGTGGCGTCGTCGACGATGGTCAGGCACTTGAGGACGCGAGCGTCGGCAGTGCGATCGAACACGAAATCCATCGACCACACCTCGTTGGGCGCCGATGGACGACACAGTGGTTGGCGCTCGCTCACCGGCACCTTCTTCCGCTTGCGCCGACGCACCTGCAGCCGCTCCTCCCGATACAACCGCTCCACACGCCGCTTGTGCCGCAAGGGACGGAAGCCAAATCGCGGAAAGGTTCGATTTTTCCTTGCATTACATGGACTTGAAGAATCTACGCCGACATTAGCCAAAACATGACTTTGGCGTGAATTGGCATGATTTGGCGATGAAATTGCCCCAGATTTCCCCCAGGAAATCAGGCCGAAAACTAGCGCACAGCGCAGCATGTGTTGGCGTACTTTGCTGGCGTACGCCACGGCTTCCGGCGCCACACCCTACCCTCAACGCGCCGACATAAGGTGCTAGAAACCGATCCGGCCTCAACAGCTATTGGGCATCAGAAACTGCATCGAACTGTTCTCTCGCAGCCTCACTGACCTTGCCAGGAAGGGTGGAGAACTTGTTTATTTCTTCTATATTCCAGATGCGCAGCCCTTCATCGCATTCAGATGTATATGACCCGTACACCTCTAGTGTACTTGGCACCAAAGCAATTAGCGCCGGTTCATATTTTGAGTCCTTTTCTCCGTCATACAACAACGAAAGGTTAAACCTCACCAGAATCGGAAGATCCGGAGGACTCACCTTTTGCGCGATCCTGATGGCAAAACGATCCGTATCCTTTGGCTTTACCACTTGCGACACTGATTTCTCAATCAATTCACAACCCCCACTCAGAAGAAGGTCATACTCCCAAGTAATAGGTTGCATTGAATGATGAATACTCCTGTATTCCCTTGGAATAAAGCAATGGGTAATCTCCAATAGTATTTTTTTAATGTAGACTGGCTCATCCCCTACATTTCTAACCTTAATATCTGCGAATGGAAATCCATTCTCGGGGTCTAGAATTTCTACATCGACTATTTCCAGCCTCGCCGGCTTATCTGTACTTTTTGCATGAACATTGATGACATTCCCTGAGCCACCCACAGCCACAGCCACAGCCACCCCCTCACCCTCCACAGTGGCGTTCGACGGCACAGGCAAATCCTTTGTCTCTACCTTCTTTCCATTGTGCTTTCTCAATAGCGGAAGTATCGCAGCGACTATGACTGCCCCTCCGCCGATGATTGCCGCCCCAATTGCTGCGTCCATCCCTCCCCCTCTTACGCTGAAACACCGATACATTGCAGTCTAGGACACTTGCTCAGTTCAGGCGGAATATGCGCCGACCCAGGGGCCCTGGCCCCATTGCTCCGAAGTTGCGGTGATGTGCATGGTGGGGGATGGCCCAGCCTTGGGCACGACGGTGCAGCGCTTCCCCACGGGTGGCGGGTGACTAACCAACCCACTGGGCGTGGTTCATGGCCGCGATGTGCAACGCTCAGAACGAAGAACGCGCAGCTCGGGGCTGCGCGTTCGAGCGGATCTCGGAAACATGGATCGTTAACTTGGCTTCGGCATACGAGCCCTGCCGCAGTCCCCTTTCCTGAACCCCCGATCCGCCGCCATGAACGCCTCCAGCATGTGCGGGATCAACGTCACAGCGTCGACCGCCTCGCCATAGGCCTGCGCATGCAGCGCGGCGTAGCGGTCGAGATCGAGCTTGAGGTTCGCAGGGCACACGAAGGTCAGCTTGGTGGTCTGCGTGTCGGGCAGCGGCCCCAGGCGCAGCTTCTTCGGCATGCTCATCGGCTCGCTCCCTGGTCGAGGAACAGCGGCTGGTACGGCCGCAGCACGAGATCCCGGTTGACCAGGACGCGCACCGGCAGCCCCGGCCGCTCGGTCAAGGTCGGCTGGATGTTGAGGTTGCGCCGGGTCAGCTCCTGCCCGACCTGGTTCACGCCGTCCTGCAGGCTGTCGCGCCCGGCAACGATGACGCGGCTCCCTTCCTGACGGTTTTTCGGCGCAGCCAGTTCGGCGCCGATGCCGAGCAGCGTCGTCAGCGCCGCGCCGGCGACGACGCGCTTCCAATGCCAGTCAACGCCGTCCTCAAGGCCGGCGTAGCCGGCCGGATCGGTGCCGGCGAGGTTGTCGAGCGTGAGCGACGACGTGTCGGGCAGGACGATGCGGTTCCACACCACCTGCACGCGGCTCTGCCCGTAGCTCACCTGGCTGTTGTAGCGACCGAGGAGTCGCGAGCCCTGCGGGATCAGCAGGAACCGGCCCGTCGCCGTGTCGTAGACCGGCTCGGTCACGGTGGCGACCACGTCGCCCGGCAGGTCGGACTGGATGCCGGTCACCAGCGCGCCCGCGATCACGGTACCGGCCATCACCTGGTACGGCGAGATCGGCATCTGCAGGTCGCCGGCATTGCGGGTTTCGGTAGAGCCGCCTTTCAGGAACGCCTCCTTCTGGTCCTGCCGGTTCTGCGTCGCCGTCGGGTCCGCAGGCTGGGCCGCCTTCGAGGCCGTCCCGGCGTCGAGCGTATCGAACGCCGCCATCGCACTGCTGCCCGCTGGCACGCCGGGCGCCGCCTGCGCCACCGAAGCGCCAGCGTGGTCCTGGCCCCCCGAGCGGAAGAACACCGGGGAAGCCGCCGCCGCGTCGGCTTCCTTGCTCAAGCTGTCCTCGGGATCGCGGCCTGGCGACGAATACGCCGCCGTCACCGGCTGGCGCGAGTTCACGATGGCCGGGCCGAGATCGCCCGGCAGTGGCGGCCCCAACTCCGGTACCTTCGGCGGCAGCTTGGAGTAGTCCGACGGCAGGCCATCCAGCCGTTCGGACTTCGAGACGCGATCGACGTTGTAGAGCTCGACCGGTTCGCTGGCCGCGCGCCGCCTGGGTTGCAGCGACCAGATCGCGGCACCGAGCACGGCGATCGACAGACCGCCGGCGAGGACGGCGAGCGTGCGCCGGTTCAGCCGCGTGACCGGACGCGGCTGGGTGCGCAGCGCCACCGCCTCGGGTGCCACCTTGCCCACGGGCGGCTTGGCGAGATCGGGCGTGTCGTCTTGGCTCATGGCCGGCTCCTCGGCATGCCGTCCGTGCGCTCGATCCGCACCACGTCGCCCTTGTCGCCGCCCAGCCGCAGTTCGGCCGCGCCGAACAGGCGATCCACGATGTAGTACGGCGGGCGGAAGCGGTAATTGACGAGTTGCCCGCCGCCGTCCGGCCCGATCACGAACAGCGGCGGCAGCTCGCCCTGCGCGATGCCCGGCGGAAACTGGATGTAGACCTTCGCGCCGTCGTCGAACGCGCGCAGCGGCGCCCACGGCGGATGGCTGCCGCTGATCGCATAGCGGAAACGCAGGCTCTCCAGCGCGAGCCCGGAGTCGACCGGCGCGGCGGCGCTGGCCGCTTGCGCCTGGCGCTCTAAGGCCAGCATCCGGTCGCGCGGGTACTCCCAGGACACCGACGCCATCCACGTCTTCTCCGTCGAGGCCAGCTCCAGCAGGTAGGTGCGCCGGTTCGTGGTGATGACGAGGTTAGTCCGGAGGTCCGAGCGGATCGGCTTGACCAGCACGTTTACGCGCAGCTCGGCGCCGGTGCCGCTGGAGGTGTCGCCCACGATCCAGCGCACGGTGTCGCCGGCGGCCACCGTCACCAGTTCCTCACCGGGCTGGAGCGCGATCACGGTCACGCGGCCCACGGCCGCATAGACCTGGTACAGCGCGCCGTCGGTGAAGGGCCACACCTGGATCGCGTTGACGAACCCTTCCCGCGTGGGCGCGACACGCGCCTCGGCATTCGCGCGCGAGACGCGCACGGTCTCGTCGGCCGGCTCCGGCACGGGCTTGGCCTCACCCGTTTCCGGCAGGGGCTTCAACTGCGCCGGCATCGGCAGCACCTTGGGCACGGCCACGACCTCGATCGGCTTCGGCGGCTCCCGCAACGGCTGCGCCTGCACCGGCTCGTCGAGCGAGATCACCGGCGGCGGCTTGCCGTGCGTGGCGCAGCCCGCGAGGGCCGCGAGGGCCAGCGTGGAAAGGCAACGGCGAAAGTAGGCATTCATGGCTTGGCTCCTCCGGACACGTCCAGTTCGCGGCTCCACGACAGGCCGTTGACGTAGATGCCGAGCGGGTTCCTGCGCAGGCGCTGCTCGGTGCGCGGGGTCTGCAGGACGATGGAGAGCACCGCAGTCCAGCGCTCGATGCCGGCCGGCGCGCCGTTGACGAAACGCTGCTCGGTCCAGCGCACGTTGAACGACGCGTCGCTCGCGCGTACGACGCTCCCGATCTGCACCGTCACCGACTCCTTGCCGATGCGCGCGAACGGGTCGTTCACCCGGGCGTAGTCGTTGAGCACGGCGGCGCCCTTGTCGGTGGTGTAGTCGTACGCCTCGAGCCAGTCCTGCCGCACGACGACCGGGTCGACCGACAGCGAGCGAACCAGCGTGATGAAGTGCGCCAGGTGGTAGGCGATCTGCGCATCGTCGGGGCGGTACGGCGTCGCCGCCTCGCCCACCGCGCGTACCTGCCCGCGCGAGTCCACCTCCACCACGTAGGGCGTGACGATGGACTGCGCCGAACGCCACACCAGCCCGCCCGCCATCAGCAGCGCGAGCGCGAGGCAGCCGAACGCCATCAGTCGCCAGTTCCTCGCCTGCACGCGCGCCGAACCGAGGCGCTCGTCCCACGCCTGGGCCGCGGCCTGGTACGGCGTGGCCGGCGGCGGCGAAAGGGCGTAGCGCACCCACGGTCGCTTGAATCGCATGGTCGGTCCTCCTCACGTATCGGAATCGCGCAGGCTCGGGCCCGCGCTCGAACTGCCGCCATCGCCGCTGCGCAGCGTGTGCGCGGCGACCGTCGCGGCGTGCGCGATCTGCTGGCGGCGATGAAGGCGTCTGGCCCATGCGGGCTGCGACGCTTGGCCGGCGGCTCCGCCATCGGCCGGTGTAGCCCCGCCCGCGGCGGCCTGGCCCG
>DBMH01000230.1:0-372 GCA_002297645.1 Rhodanobacteraceae bacterium UBA703
TCGCCGCGTCCGGCGCAGGTCCGCACGCGGCTACGCGATCAAGCACTTGCATGCGTGATCGCGGGCGGCACGTCCCCGTGCCGCGGGAACCTCGCGGTCTTTCGAGGTCCCCATGAGCCGCCTTCCTTCCATGCACGGCGGATGCGATCGCCGCGCGGCGTGCCGATGAGCGGCGCTTCGAGCGACGGCGTCTCGGCACCGCCGGCGCGCGTGCTGGTCGTCGACGACGAGCCGCAGATCCGCCGTTTCCTCGACATCAGCCTGCGCGCGCAGGGCTACGCCGTGGCTCTCGCCGACTCCGGCGCCGGCGGCCTGGCCGAGCTGGCGATGCACGCGCCGGACCTGGTCATCCTCGACCTGGGCCTGCCCGAC
>DBMH01000230.1:457-15156 GCA_002297645.1 Rhodanobacteraceae bacterium UBA703
CGACTACGTCACCAAGCCGTTCGGCGTGCAGGAACTGATGGCGCGCGTGCGCGCGCTGCTGCGGGCGCACGCGGCGCCGGCGGAAAGCCTTCCGGTGTTCGACGACGGCCGCCTGCGGGTCGACCTCGCGCGCCGCGAGGTCGTTCTCGACGGCGTGCCGGTGGTGCTGGCGCGCAAGGAATACGCGCTGCTGGCCTTGCTGGTGCGGCACGCCGGCCGCGTCGTGACGCAGCCGCAGCTGCTGCGCGAACTGTGGGGACGCAGCCACGAGCAGGACACGCACTATCTGCGGATCCTCGTCGGCAAGCTGCGGAACAAGCTCGGCGATGCCGCCGCCGCGCCACGGTGGATCGTCACCGAACCGGGCGTCGGCCTGCGCTTCGTCGCACCGCCTGCGGCGAAGCCGTGAGACCTTTCGCTACATGTCGTGCTTGGCGACCTCGAATCCCGCCGCCTTGTAGGTCTTCCAGCGCTCGCGCGAGCCGGTGCGCTGGTCGTCGTCGGCCGGCACGACCTCGAGCACGCGCTCGAACAGTCCCGGCGCGCAGTCGTCGCGCAGGTTGATGACGAGCGGGCGGTCGGCGGTGGGCACGCCCGGCGGCACGATCAGCACGGCGGTGATCGCATCGTCGTCGTCGCCGGCGAGCTGGTGCGGGATGAACGCGTGCTCGTCGAATTCCCAAAGCTTCTCGTCCAGCGCCTCGGCCTGGTCCTGCGAGCGCGCGAGGATCAGCGTCGGCTGCTCGCTCGCGAACGCGCGCTTGGCGAGTTCGCACACGAGCAGCAGCGGATCGTCGCGGAAGCGTGGCTTGTCGATCAGGTAGAAGTCGGCGCGCGGCATGTCACAGGGTCGGCGGCGGCGGGGTGCCGGAGATCTGCATCATCAGCGAAGCGCCGAGGGCGGTCGCGAACATGCACGCGAGGATCAGCAGGAAGAAGCGGCCGATCGAAGCCAGCCGCCGTTCCGGCGGGCGCGTCTTGTAGAGGTAGTACGGCACGAACACCGCCGCGAGCGCCACGATGCAGACGTTGAGCCACATCGGGCGGCGGATGTCGAGTTCGAGCGCGTCGAGGCGCAGCCAGTGGAAGCCGATCAGCAGCAGCGCGACGTTGCCGAGCAGGGTCACGCCGAGGCGCACCCCTTCCTGCGCCGACGGCAGGTCGAGCGCGATGTCGACGATGCCGAGCGCAACCGAAGCACCGACCAGTGCGATCAGCGTCGACTGCTTGCGGGCGCGCAGGTCGGGAGCGGGCGTGTTCACGCGCAGCGGTCGATCAGGTACTGCACCAGCAGCGGCACCGGGCGGCCGGTCGCGAGGCCCTTGCGGCCCTCGTCCCAGGCGGTGCCGGCGACGTCCAGGTGCGCCCAGCGGCGGCCGTTGACGAAGCGCGCGAGGAAGCAGCCGGCGGTGATCGCGCCGGCGTACTTGCCGCCGATGTTGGCGACGTCGGCGAAACCGGAGTCGAGCTGGCTCTGGTAGTCGTCCCACAGCGGCAGGCGCCAGGCGCGGTCGTGCGTGGCGGTGCCGGCCGCGAGCAACTGCTCGGCGAGTTCGTCGTCCTTGGTCATCAGCCCGGAAGCATGCTTGCCGAGCGCGACGACGCAGGCGCCGGTCAGCGTGGCCGCGTCGACGATGACCTGCGGGTCGAACTTCTGCGCGTAGGTCAGCGCATCGCAGAGGATCAGGCGGCCTTCGGCATCGGTGTTCAGCACCTCGATGGTGAGGCCCGACATGCTCGTCAGCACGTCGCTCGGCCGGTACGAGTTGCCGTCCGGCATGTTCTCGACCGCCGGCACGATGCAGACGAGATTGATCGGCAGCTTCAGCTCGACCGCGGAAAGGAAGGCGCCGAGCACGCCGGCCGCGCCGCACATGTCGAACTTCATCTCCTCCATGCCGGCCCCCGGCTTGATCGAGATGCCGCCGGTGTCGAACGTGATGCCCTTGCCGACGAACGCGTACGGCCGGGCGTCGCCGCCGCCGTTCCACTGCAGCACGATGAGCTTGGGCGGGTTCGCCGAGCCCTGTGCGACGCCGAGCAGCGAGCCCATGCCGAGCTTGGCCATGTCCTCGCGCTCGAGCACCTCGACCGTGACGCCGGCATGCTCGTCGGCGAGGCGCCTGGCCTGCGCGGCGAGGTAGCCTGGGTTGCAGATGTTCGGCGGCAGGTTGCCGAGCTCCTTGGCGAAGCGGACACCGCTGGCGATCGCGGCGGCCTCGGTCAGCGCGCGGTCGCCGTCGTCCCTCGCGGTCGGATCCGCGGCGGCGAACGCGATCGCGGCGAGCTGCGGCGTCTTCGGGGCATCCTTCGGCTTGAAGGTGGCGGTGTAGCGGTAGGCCTGCGCATCGGCGGCGAGCGCGGCGGTGCGCAGCTTCCAGTCGAGGTCGCGGCCGGGGACCTCGAGTTCGGTCAGGAAGGAAACCGCGCTCTCGATCGGCAACCCTTTCAGCGCGCGGCCGGCGTCGTTCGCGGCGCGATGGAACGCCGCGGCGTCGAACTTGCGGCGATCGCCGAGGCCGACCACGAGCACCCGCGCCGCGGCGATGCCGGCAGGTCCGAAGAGCAGCGTCGTGCCGCCCGGCTTGCCGGTCGCGTCGCCGCCGTCGATCAGGCGCTGGATCGCGCCGCCGGACTTGCCGTCGACGCGCGCGGCCGCGCCGTCCAGCGTGCGGTCGTCGTACAGGCCGACGACGAGGCAGGGCGTGGCGGCGGTTTCGGGAGCGTCGGCGGTGGTGCTGAACTTCAAGGTCATTTCGGGTTCCACGGGGTGATGTCGCAAAGCCGGGCATCCTGCCGCGATCGGTGCGCCGCATCCAGCGGCCGGCCTGCGGGTCGGCAACGCATTCGTCCCGCTCCTGCGGGCACGAAGCAAGAAACACAGTCGCGGCGAGCCGCGCCACCTTTCGCGCCGCGGCGGCTTTACGTGCCGCTCAGTCGGCTCGTGCATGATGGGCAGGCCGCGCGGGGTACACTTGCCGGCTGGCCGGTACGGGGTGACCCGCCCGGCACGATCCGCTCGATGCCCGCCCGCCGCATGACCGACACGCACGCGAAGCCATCCATTCTAAGGCAAAGCCCGGCCGCCCTGCGCGCAGCGGAGTGGTTGCGCTTGCGCATCATCGACCGCTATCTCCTGCGCGAGGTGGCCACCAGCGTGCTCGCGGCCAGCGTGATCCTGCTGCTGGTGATGGTCGGCGGCGCGGTCGCCGACCTGCTCGCCAAGGTCGCCCGCGGACGCATCCCGGCCGACCTGCTGTTCACCCTGATCGGCCTGCGCAGCGTCGGCGCGCTGACGATCCTGCTGCCGCTGGCGATCCTGCTCGGCGTCCTGCTCGCCTACGGCCGCCTGTGGCGCGACAGCGAGATGGCCGTGCTGCAGTCCTCGGGGCTCGATGTCGGCGGCCTGATCCGCCCGCTGCTCTGGTTCGCGGTGCCGGCGATGGCTGCGCTCGGCGTGCTGTCGTTCTGGCTCGCGCCCGCGGCCGACCGTCTCGCCCAGAACCTGATGCAGGAGGCCAGCCGCTCGCTGATCGTGGCGGGACTCGAGCCGGGCCGATTCGTCGACCTGCCGGGACGCAACGGCGTCATCTACGTCGGCGAGATGTCCGCCGACGGCACGCAGTTCAAGCGCATGTTCATCGAGAACGAGCGACCGGACAAAGAGTCCGGCAAGACGCGCATCGACATCATCACGGCGACGCATGGCTACCTCTACCACGACGCCGACGGTGTCGGGCGTTACATCGCGCTGCAGGACGGCTTCCGCGTCGAGGGCAGGCTCGGCGAGGACGACTACCGGCTGATGCGCTTCGCGCGCAACGACATCAAGCTGCCCGACGGCGAGAGCGACGCGAACGAGCTCACCGCCAAGCGCGCCGCGCCGACCGCCACGCTGCTGGCCGGGGAGGACGATCCGGTCATGCGCGCCGAACTGCACTGGCGCCTCGCCGCGCCGCTGTCGGCGCTGGTGCTGACCCTGCTGGCGCTGCCGCTGGCGAAATCGAGCCCGCGCGAGCCGCGCTATGCGCGCCTGCTGGTGGCGTTGCTGGTCTGGCTCGTCTACTACAACGCGCTGCTGCTCGGGCGTGCCTGGATCGGCGCCGGCAAGCTCGCACCGGGCTTCGGCCTGTGGTGGGTCTATCTACCCGCGCTGGCGCTGGCAGGCTGGCTGATCTGGAGCGGGCAGCGCCTGCGCGCTCCGCGCAATGCGAAGAGGGCGGCGTGATGGTGCTGTTCAAGCGGGTCGATCGTCTCGTCGCGATGGCCGTGCTGGCCACGGTCGGCATGACCTGGTGCACGATCGTCGCACTGGATGCGTTCCGCATCTTCATTTCCGAACTCAACGACGTCGGCCAGGGCCAGTACACGCTGGCGAAGGCCGCCAGCTACGTGCTGTTGACCGTGCCGCGGCGTTTCTACGAGATGTTCGGGTACGCGGCGCTGATCGGCGGCCTGCTCGGTCTCGGCGGCCTCGCCAATACCGGCGAACTGACCGCACTGCGCGCGGCGGGTCTGTCGAAGCTGCGCATCTGCGCGTCGGTCGCGCTCGGCCTCGGCCTGCTGACGCTGTTCACCGCCGTGCTCGGCGAGACCGTCGGGCCGTGGGGCGAACGCAGGGCGCAGGCACTGCAGCTCGGTGCGAAGTCGAAGGACGTCGCGCTCGCGAAGGGGGGCGCGTTGTGGGCGCGCGACGGCGACACGGTCATCAGTGCGCGCCGCGGTCGCACGCGGGCCGGATCGAACGAGGTCGACCTCGACGGCGTGCGCGTGTTCGAGTTCGAATCGGACGGCCGCCTGCGCTCGCTGTCTGTCGCCGGCACGGCGATCCACGTGCAGGACGACTGGACCCTGCGCCAGGTGCGCCGCACCGAGTTCGGGCCGGACAGCGCGCGCAGCGAGGAAACGGCCGAGGCGAGCTGGAAGTCGGGCCTCGATCCGCGTCTGCTCGCGCTCAGCATCATCCAGCCGCAGTACATGACCCTCGGCGACCTCGGCCGCAACATCGCCTACCTCGATGGCAACCGCCAGGACGCCTCGACCTACCGCAGCGCGTACTGGGCACGCGTGTTCTACCCGCTGAACGTGCTCGCGCTGGCCTTCTGCGCGGTGCCCTTCGCGTTCGGCGCCCTGCGCAGCGGAGGCTTGTCCAAGCGCCTGTTCCTCGGCATCGTGCTCGCGCTCGGCTTCTACTTCCTGCAGCGCGCGATCGTCAGCCTCGGCGCGGTCTACAACCTGCATCCGGCGCTGGCCAACCTGGTGCCGGCGCTGATCCTGCTCGTCGCGGGATGGGTCTACTTCCGCAAGCACGCCTGATCCCGCGGTCCCGCGAGCGGCTATAGTCCGCCGCGACCCATAGCCCGAGGCGCGCGTGCGCAGCGTCAACATCCGCTACATGCCGGCCGTCGATCACCTGCGCGCGTACGCGGCGCTGCTGATCCTGTTCTATCACGGCCTGCACCTGCTCTCGTACCACGCGCGGTTCCATCGCGACTTCGGGATCGACCACTGGCTGCAACCCGGCAATCCGCTGCTGGCAGCGCTGGCCGAAGGCCACACGGCGGTCGCGCTGTTCATGGTGCTGAGCGGATTCATCCTGACGCGCGGCGCGCTCGAGACCGGTGTCGACTACGGGCGGTTCCTGCGCAACCGGCTGCTGCGCACTTATCCGCTGTTCCTGCTGCTGGTGGCGGCCGGCGTGGCGGCGGCGCCGCGGTTCGAGTGGCCCGCGCTGCTGCAGACCGTGTCGGGCTTCGCCAACCTGCCCGGAGCGCTGGTCGCCCCGCCGTTCACGAGCCTGTTGTGGACGATCGCGATCGAATGGCAGTTCTACGTGCTGTTCCCGCTGCTGGTCGCCGTGCTGAAGCCGGCGTGGACGCGGCCGCTGCTCGGACTGCTCGCCGTGCTGCTGGTATTCCGCGGGTTCGCCGTGTTCGCCGGTGGCAATGCCCGCGACTTCAGCTACATGACGCTCCTCGGCCGCCTCGACCAGTTCCTCCTCGGCATGTGGGCGGCGTGGTTCTTCCACGCGCATCCGCCGGCGCCGCGCCGGGGCGCCCTGCTGGCGGGTGCGGCCCTGCTGGCGATCGTCGCCGCGCTGTGGGGATTCAACGCGGCCGGCGGCTGGCCGCTGATGGCGTGGTGGAAGGCGGTCTGGCCGACCGTGGAAGGTGCGTTGTGGACCGCCTTCGTCGTCGGCTACGTGGCCTGCGCCGACCGGGCGGAGGGCCGCGTCTCGCGGGCCCTCGCCGCCGTCGGCGTGATCTCCTATTCGATCTACCTGACCCATTTCGTCGTGATCCACACGATGGTCCGGCTCGATCTCGTGCCCGCGCCGACCGGTGACGCGGTCGCCGACGCGCTGTTCGGCACGCTGCTGGTGGCGTTGCCGACGACGCTGGCGCTCTCGGCGCTGACCTACCGTTTCGTCGAACTGCCGTTCCTGCGCCTGCGCAGCCGCTATCGTCGCGACGCCGAAGCCTGAGTGTCGCCTGTGCGGCCCGTCGCACCGGGGCGGCGGGAGCGGGGTGTAAAATGACGCGGTTCCGGCGCCGGCCGACCCAGGGGAAAAGCAGATGAGCAGCTTCGACTTCACCTCGTACCTGAAGCTGATGTCGCACAAGAAGGCGTCGGACCTCTTCATCACGGCCGGAGTCGCGCCGTCGATGAAGATCCATGGACGCATCGTGCCGATCACGCAGAACGCGCTGACGGCGCAGCAGTCGCGCGACATGGTGCTGAACGTGATGACGCCCTCGCAGCGCGAGGAGTTCGAGAAGACCCACGAGTGCCAGTTCGCGATCTCGGTGACCGGCGTGGGCCGCTTCCGCGTGTCGTGCTTCTACCAGCGCAACAGCGTCGGCATGGTGCTGCGCCGGATCGAGACGAAGATCCCGACGATCGAGGAACTGAGCCTGCCGTCGGTGATCAAGTCGCTGGCGATGACCAAGCGCGGCATCATCATCTTCGTCGGCGCGACCGGCACCGGCAAATCGACCTCGCTGGCGGCGATGGTCGGCTACCGCAACCAGAACTCGACCGGCCACATCATCACGATCGAGGACCCGATCGAGTACGTGCACGAGCACGCCGGCTGCATCATCACGCAGCGCGAGGTCGGCATCGACACCGACAGCTGGGAGAACGCGCTGAAGAACACGCTGCGCCAGGCGCCGGACGTCATCCTGATCGGCGAGGTGCGCACGCGCGAGACGATGGAGCACGCGATCAACTTCTCCGAAACCGGCCACCTGTGCCTGTGCACGCTGCATGCGAACAATGCGAACCAGGCGATGGACCGCATCATCCATTTCTTCAGCGAGGACCGGCGCCAGCAGTTGTTCATGGACCTGTCGCTGAACCTCAAGGGCGTCGTCGCGCAGCAGCTCATCCCGACGCCGGACGGCAAGGCGCGCCGGGTGGCGATGGAGGTCATGCTCGGCACGCCGCTGGTGCAGGATTACATCCGCCAGGGCGAGATCCACAAGCTCAAGGACGTGATGAAGGAGTCGACCAACCTCGGCATGCGCACCTTCGACCAGAGCCTGTTCGAGCTGTACCAGGCCGGCGAGATCAGCTACGAGGATGCGTTGCGCCACGCCGACTCGGCCAACGAGGTGCGCCTGCGCATCAAGCTCGCCCAAGGCGGCGATGCGCACACGCTCAGCCAGGGGCTCGATGGTGTCGAGCTGATCGAGACCTGAGCGAAGGCGGGCGCCCGCCTTCCAGCGGCCATTCCGCGCGGGCGCCGTATCGCCTTCCAACCTGTCCGTAATATCGGCGGCGTTCCCGCGAACGCGGGAATCCATGTCGTTCGGGATTTCGCGGATGCACCGGTTGGATCGGCCTCCGCCGAAGGCGATGAAGGCGGTCGCTGTCATTCGCCTGAGTCGCTTGCCGATTGCCGTCACCGCGCAGTGGCCGCCCTGTCCCCATTCCACCGTCATTCCCGCGAACGCGGGAATCCGTGTCGCCCGACGTCTCGCGGCCGACACCCATCGAATCGGTGCTTCCGGCGGCGCGTACAAAAACAAAACCCCTGCGATGCCATGCACCGCAGGGGTCGGGTCGGGCGCGAAACGTGGTGCTCAGGGCTTGGCGTATTCCACGTCCTGCACGAGGTCGATGCCCTCGTTGCCGAAGCTCACGGTCGCGCTGATGCGCTTGAACCACTGCGCGTACATCGCGTAGAGCTTGCTGTTGAGGTCCAGCGTGGCGCGCTGCTCTTCCGGCAGCAGGTCGCCGTACTGGCCGATGGCGTCGCCGATGAGCTTGTAGAACGCGCCGCTGACCTGGGTCTCGACGGTGTGGCCGGCGCCGCCACTGGCGCTCACGGCTGCTTCGAGCTTCGCCGCTTCGTCCTTGCCGACCGAGATGCCGAGCGTCTTCGCACCCATCGCGGCATGGATCTCGTAGCCGTCGAGATAGCCGCCCGGCACGACGTCGGACGGGATCGTGACGGCCTTGCCGTCCGGCGTGAGCGGAGTCTTCTGCAACTGCGGCACGGACATCTGCGCGAGGCTGGCGAGGAAGGTCGGATTGTTGCTGCCGACCAGGACACGTGCGGCGACGTCGAGCTTCTGGCTACCGTCCGGGCTGGGCAGCGTCACCTTGTCGACCGTGACGCGCAGGCCGAGCAGGTCGGACAGCGGCGGCGGGATGGTCTGGTCGAGCTTGGTCTTCGATTCCGCCAGCGACTCGTTCAGCTTGGCCAGTTCCTTGCACTGGAACGGCGACTTCGCGACCGCGTCGGCTTGCGCGACGAGGAAGTCGCGGCCGCGCAGCAGAGGCAGCGAGAACGCGATCTCGATCAAGGCGTCGTTCGAGCGGTTGCCGGGCAGCGCCTCCGGCACCGCCGCCAGCGCCTTCGCCAGCGTCGGATCGAGGTCGAGGCGCATGTGCATCGACGCTTGCGCGGTGTCGAACTTCGTATAGCCGGCCGCGAGCAGCGGCGCCTTGGCGAGCAGGGCGTCGAACTCGCTGCGGCAGGTCGCGTCGAGCTTCGAGTCCGGCTTGCCGGAGGCTTCGGCGAACTGGGCGATCGCCGGGTCGTCGACCAATGCCGCGAACAGGCGGCGCGTGTCGATCCAGCCGCTTGCATAGGGCAGGTAGCCACGCTGCTTGTTGAAGCTGGCCAGCGCATCGGTGTCGGCGAGACTCTTGGCCGGGCGATCGAGACCGAGCACGCGACGCTTCAGCGCGTCGTCGGCCTTCGGCGGCACGACGGTGAGGACGAGATGCTTGCCTTCTATCGCCATCAGGCCGAGCACGTGCTCGTTGCCGAACGTCCACACGTCCTGATCGCCGAGGCGCGCGGTGTCCATCTGCGCACCGGCCTTCTGCTCGATGCGCGCGATCATCGCGCGCAGCGCGTCGCCGTCGAGGATCTCGGTACGGACGACTGGCAGCGGCCCGACGCCGTAGATGGCCGAACGCACCTGCGTGCCGAGGCCGACTTCACGCCACTTCTCCGGCGTGTCGCGGTCGCGCATTTCGTCGAGCACGGCCTTGAATATCCGCAACCCCTTGTCGGCGGCCGCCTTGATCTCCGGCGATTCCTCGCTCTCCGTCTTCTTCGAAATCTCCGCGAACGACTGCTCGATCACCGGGAACACGGTCGACCACATCGCCTGCGCCTGCGCGGCGAGGTGCTTGGCCGTCGCTTCCGGCACCGGCTCCAATGCGGCGAACACGTACGGCGTATCGGCCGGCACGAAGGCGATCGGTGCGTCGTTGTCCGCCTTCTTGCCGCAGGCGGCGACGGCCAGCGCGGCGGTGATGGCGATGAGTCCTGTCCTTGCGTGTCTGCGCATGGTGCGTTTCCCGATGGATGAACCGACATTCTGGCGGCCGTCGGTGTGGCCGTCGATCGAATCAGATCACCGGACGACGTGCGATCGCGTCATTTTTCGCGATGCTGCGCGGGATCCGGTCGCCGGGCGGCATCAGCCCCGCGTGAGCACGTCCAGCACGGCCATGCGTACGAACACGCCGTTGGCCACCTGCTCGAGCACGGCCGAGCGCGCACCGTCGGCGACGTCGGACGCGATCTCGATGCCGCGATTCATCGGGCCGGGATGCATGACCATTGCGTCGGGCCGTGCCCGGGCGAGACGCGTCGCATCCAGTCCGTAGCGCGCGAAATACGTGGCTTCGTCGAAGCCGGCAAGGTTCTCCATGCGTTCCTTCTGCAGGCGCAGCATGACGACGACGTCGGCGCCTTCGACCGCCGCGTCGAAATCGTCCGTCACGCGGCATTGCGGAAAGTCCTGCGCATCCGGAAGCAACGCGCCGGGTCCGCACAAACGGATCTCGCCGGCACCGAGCGCGGCGAGGCCGTGCACGTCCGAGCGCGCGACGCGCGAATGCCGGATGTCGCCGCAGATCGTCACGGTGAGGCCGTCGATGCGATCCTTGCGGTCGCGGATCGTCAGGAGGTCGAGCAGTCCCTGCGTCGGATGCGCGTGGTTGCCGTCGCCGGCGTTCAGCACGCTCGCGCGACGCGCGTGCGCGGCAAGGCGCGCCGGCGTGCCGTTCTCCTTGTGGCGAACGACGAAGGCGTCGGCGTCCATCGCCTCCAGCGTCGCCAGCGTGTCCTCCAGAGTCTCGCCCTTGCTGGTCGAGGAACTGGCGATGTCGAAGTTCACGACCAGCGCACCGAGTCGGCGCGCGGCGAGCTCGAAGCTCGTGCGCGTGCGCGTCGAGTTCTCGAAGAACAGGTTCACGACGGTACGTCCGGCCAGCAGCGGCGGCAGCGTTCCGGCGCGCCACGACGCGCGCAGTTCCGCGGCGCGGTCGAGCAGGGCGAGGATGCGTTCGCGACCGAGGTTCTCGAGGGTCAGCAGGTGGCGCGTGCGATCGGGCGTGGTCATGCGGAGGTATTCAGGAAGGATCGGAAGACGGGCGGCCCGCGGGGCTCGAGAACCAGTGCTCGAGGATGATCTCGGCCGCCACCGCGTCGATGTCCTCGGCGTGCTTGCGCTTCGCCGTGCCGCCGGCGCGTCGTTCGGCGAAACGGCGTGAAGCCTCGCGCGAGGTGTGGCGCTCGTCGACGAGGTCGACCGCGCGCGCATAGCGTCGTTCGAGCGCACGCGCGAATTCGCGCGCGATGCGGCTCATCGGCTGCTCGCCGCCGTCGAGTGCCAGCGGCAGGCCGACGATGAACCGTTCCGGCTGCCATTCGCGGACCAGCGCGTCGATGCGCGGCCAGTCGCCGTTCGGGACCGTCGCCAGCGCGCGCGCGCTGCCGGTGAGGCGGTTGCCGATGGCAAGGCCGATCAGGCGCGTGCCGACGTCGAATGCGAGGAGGGTGCCGGTCGCAGGGACGGAATCGGTGCCCTCAGGCGTGGCCGGCATAGCTGGCCATCTGGAACAGGTTCACGCCGACGAGATGGGCGGCGGCTTCCCAGCGCTGGTCCAGCGGCGTCTCGAACAGCACCTGCTCGGACGCCGGTGCGGTCAGCCAGTGGTTCTCGACGAGTTCCTGCTCGAGCTGGCCCGGGCTCCAGCCGGAATAGCCGAGCGCGACGACCGCGTGACGCGGTCCTTGCCCGGCCGCGATCGCGGCGAGGATGTCGCGCGAGGTCGTCACGCTGACGTGGTCGGAAATGCGGAACGAGGATTCCCAGTCGCCGTTCGGCGTGTGCAGCACGAAGCCGCGTTCAGGCTGCACCGGGCCGCCGATCAGCACGGGCGCGTCGACCACTTCGGGAATCTCGGAGCGCATGTCCATCTGCGCCAGCACGTCGCCGAGTCGGTATTCCGACAGGCGATTGATCATCAGCCCCATCGCGCCGTCCTCGCCGTGCTGGCACAGGAAGGTCACGCCGCGCGCGAAGTTCGGGTCGCGCAGGCTGGGCATGGCGATCAGGAGCTGGTTGGTCAGGGGGGTAGGGTCGGGCATGGCGCCATTGTACCCGCGGTGCGGGATGGGGAGATGTCCGGAGGCACCGGGGGAATGGCGTGATTCTTGCCGACGCATCGCGCAGCGCGAACGAGTGCGCTGCGCCTTGTCTGGATCGAGTCGAGCGTCCCACCAGGACGGTTGGGAGCATCGCCGGCATGGCGCGAGAGCGGCACGGACAGGCGGCATCCGATTGTCCCGGCATCTGGGCGCGAATCGGACTTTGCGTGCAATGAGAAGGAGGGAGGAAGGACGAGCGAGGGTGGAGCGGAGCAGCGGAAGGAAGGACGTGGTCCGTCACGAGGCGATCGCGGAAGGTTGGGTGGTGCACGGCCGTTGGATGTCCTGCGTCAATCGAGCTTCACTGCTCATTTTTTGGTATGAATGCCGGTTGGCATGGGTTTCGGAAACGGAGCCAGGTTTGCGGAAGTGGAAAGGAGTGGGGAATGGACGGTTGCATCAAGGGGAAGGCGTTCCGGAATGGGCGCTCGGCATGGGGCGCATGGCAATTCGCAGTGTTGGCGACGTTGCTGTGCGGCTTTTTTTCGGTGCCCATGGCGATGGCGGCCAAGCTGGCGGCCGGTGGAAGTCATACCTGCGTCATCGCCGACGATGGGAACACCTATTGCTGGGGTTCCAATACGTATCGGCAACTCGGTGACGGCACGCAAATCGATCGCGACGGTCCGGTTCGCGTAACGGCATTGTCGGTGCGGCCGACCGCCATTGCAGCCGGTTGGAACCACAATTGCGTGATCACTTCCGCGAGCGGGGCGCAATGCTGGGGACTCAATCAATTCGGTCAGCTCGGCAACGGCAATACGAATGAAACAGGTGTCGCGGTCGACGTGATCGGGTTGTCTTCGGGCGTTGCGGCGATCACGGGCGGTCGTCGTCACGGCTGTGCCGTGACGCAGTCGGGGGAGGCGAAATGCTGGGGTGCGAACGACTACGGCCAGCTCGGCACCGGCGATACGACGGCATCGTCGATCCCGGTAACGGTATCCGGTCTCGATAGTGGGGTCGTCGCCATCGCCGGAGGGGACTTCAGCACGTGCGCGATCCTTTCCGGTGGAGCGCTCAAGTGCTGGGGGCGCAACGAGTCGGGCCAGCTCGGCATCGGGACCGAGATGGATGTGCTCGTGCCTACACCGGTCATCGGCTTGGAAAGCGGTGTCGTGAACGTGTCGATCAACTCGTACGGCGCCTGCGCAGTTCTGCAGACGGGCGCGCTCAAGTGCTGGGGTTACTATCTCGGTGGCGGCGATTTGGATGCATACAGCACCGTCCCTGTCGATGTGCTGCCTGCCGGGGCCGCGTCTTCGGTCGGCGTCGGATACCAGCATCGCTGCATACACACCGCTACGGCTGCCGCTGCGTGTTGGGGTGAGGGGGACCGTGGCGAAATCGGAGACGGTGCGCTCGTCGCGCGCACCGTGCCGACGTCGGTTGCCGACCTGGCTGTAGGCCATGTGGTCGAAATCGCGACAGGCGTGGGACATGCCTGTGCTCTGCTGCCTTCGGATGAGGTCCGATGTTGGGGAGGAGGACTCCTTGGTCAGTTGGGTCATGGTCGTCCGAGCGTGCGCTCCGTGCCGGTCGAGGTGCGCATCCAGGGCGGCGAGCCGGTAACGAAGATGGCGCTTGGCTCGATGCATGCCTGTGCAGTGACGGTGTCGGGCGGTATGCAGTGCTGGGGGAACAATTTCATCGGGCAGTTGGGGGATGGGACGACCCTGGCACACATGCTGCCGGCACCGGTCGAGGGGGTGTTCGCCCACGAGGACGTTTCCGCGGGATCGTCCATCACGTGTTCCGTGGCGGCGGATGCCTCGGGGCAACGTGGTGCCTACTGCTGGGGCAGTGGAAGTCAGGCCGAGTTGGGCAACGGTGGGTCTGACCCGAAGGTCGTTCCGACACTCGTCCGGGATTCGGCGGACATGGTGTCCTTGTCGTCGAGGACGGGGGCCACGTGCGCGATCCTTTCCAGCGGCCGTGCCAAATGTTGGGGCGTAAACACCGATGGGCAGCTGGGTCTTGCCGGTGGATCTCGCGTATGGCTACCCGACTATCCCAACGGCCTGTCGGGCCTGACGGAGGTGTCGATGGGATATTTCCATGCCTGTGCGATCCAGTCTCCGGGTACGCTCCAGTGCTGGGGGGCGAATCATTTCGGGCAGTTGGGGGACGGAACGACCGACTCCTCGGCACTGCCGATCACTGTCGTCGGTCTCGGCGGCAGTGTGATATCGGTTTCCGTCGGTTTCGCCCGGACCTGTGCCGTCATCGACACCGGCGCCGTGAAGTGTTGGGGGCGGATGTCCGACGGTACCCAGGTGGCGCTACCGGCGGTCGTGCCGGGTCTGGAATTCGGCGTGCGCAGCGTCTCCCTGGCGATGAATCACGCCTGCGTACTGCGAGTGGATGGCGCCGTCCGCTGCTGGGGATGGAACGAATCCGGCCAGCTCGGTGACGCCAGCTTCGTCGACCGGACGATGCCGGTCGAGCCGGTGGGGCTCGGTAATGATGTGGTGCAGATCGTCGTGGTGGAAAGAAGTACCTGTGCGGTCCTGCGGGACGGCTCCGCCAAATGCTGGGGCAGCAATCAATCGGGGCAGCTCGGCAACGGCGAGGCAGGGTATGCGGCTGTACCCGAGCGCGTGTCCGGCACGCCGCTTTCGGGAGTGATCTTCCGCAACGGATTCGAATAGCTCGCGGGCGATTCGGGTTCTTCGTCACGGAGCCCGGATCGATCTCACCGATCATCGAAGCGCAACGAGCCCGCCATTCGGCGGGC
>DBMH01000292.1 GCA_002297645.1 Rhodanobacteraceae bacterium UBA703
GGTGTCGTTCCCGCCGTCTGGGTGCGTGCCGACGCAGCAGCAGCCTGCTGCTGTGCCTGCAACTGCTCGCGCTCGGCCTGCCGGCGCTTCGCATCCAGCTTGCTGCGCAGGATCGTCAGGCTGTAGTTGCTCGAATCGGCCTTGGAGAGCAGGTCGATGATGCGGTTCGCCTCGTCGTAGTTGCCCTGGTTGATCTGGTCTTCCGCGCCGCCCGTCGCGAACGGGAACAGCTCGCGCACCGCATCCAGTGCGGTCGAATCATTGGGTCGACGCGCCATGATCGCCAGATAGAACTCCAGCGCATTGTTTCCGGGCGGAGCCACCATGCGATTCGCGCTCATCGCGCTGCGCGCTGCCTTGTAGAGCTGGTCGACGCTCAGTTCCGAAGTCGGCAGGCTGGCTTCTTCGCCGCCGCTCTCGGCTTCCGCCGATGCCGGGCCGCCCGCCGGGGCGATCAGGGACGAACCGCTGCGATTGACGAACCACCAGGCTGCGGCCGCGATTACGGCCGCCAGGATCAGCAGCAGTACGAGCTGTACGGCCGAAACCGCCCCGTGCTGCCGACTGCCGCCGATGTTTCCCATTCGCCCGTTCACGAATGAAACACGCTGCTTGCTGCTCACTCCCGACATGCTTTCCCCCTGGGTCTTGCGTCTGTGGATACGCTGCATGGCGCACAGATTCGCCGGGGAAATATAACGCAGTTCACGGAATCACCCTATTCCGGCGGCCCCGCCCCGTTTCGGGGAACCGTTCAGTCATTCGTCCTTAAGCTGACGGGACATCCGCGATGGATGGCGCGGACATCGAAAGATCCATCCCGACCGCACGAGAGGAATCCGTCATGGCGAGCGTACGCGAAGTCAAACAGAAGCTGGATGAAGCAGGCACCGAGACGGCGGAAGCCGCGAAGGAAAGCATGGAGAGCCTCCGCGGCGAACTGCACCGGCTGAAGGAGAAGCTGCGTGCGAACGGTGCCCAGTTGGAGGACGACCTGCAGGATGCCGGCGAACGCTTCGTCGACGGGGCGAAGAAGTTCGGTTCCGCGGCGGCGGAGCAGATCCGCGAACATCCGCTCGCCGCGTTCGGCGTCGCGTTCGCCGCCGGCGTCGTTCTTTCGCGCCTGTTCCGCAGCCGCTGATGGAGACATCCGACACGCCGACGGACACGCCGACGGATCGGCCGCCTCGCCCTTCGCGGGAGGGCCTGTTCGCGGAGGCCGGCGCAGCGCTGGAACAAACGATCCGCGTCGCGGAAGCCGCACTCGCGCTGCTGCGTGCCGAGCTTCGTCTCGCGCGCAGCAGCGCGGTCGCCCTGGTCTGGCTGACGTTGCTGCTGATCTTCCTCGGCGTCGGCGCCTGGCTGTTCACCAGTGCCGCCATCGCTGCGGGCCTTTACGAGCTGACCGGCAATCTCTTCTACGGCATCGGCGGCGTCGCGCTGATGAACGTCGCGGGCATCGCATGGGTGCTCCTGACGATGCGGCGCTGCTGGAACGATCTCACGATGCCGCGTACGCGGCGCCTGATCGAGGAGATGAAGGAGCCCCGGCATGAGTCGCCGTGAATGCCGACGCGCCGTCCAGCGGGCGGAAAAAAAACTGGAGCGCGAACAACTGCGCTGGCAGTCACGCACATTCGCGCTGCGCGAGCACGTCCGGCGCCATCGTCTCGCGTGGCTGCTGGGTGGTGGACTGGGAGCCGGCTTCGTGACCGGCCTGATTCCGTGGCGAGCCGGCGCAAGCCTGGGGCGGCTCGCCATGAGCCTCTCGACCGTACTGCTGCGCTCGCCACTCGGCCTGTCGATGGTGCAGTCGGCTCGGCGCCGCCTCACCCGGAACGACTGAGGACGCGCTTCGCGGAAGATGCGCCGCCGTCGTCGACGCGGATTCCACGTTCGCGGGAAGATCCCGTCACGTCGTTGCGGACGGCGGAGAGGCGAGGCGAGAAAGGGGGGAAGGCTTCCAAATACTCTCCCTGCGCTGGGCAACCGCAGGGAGAGGAATTTTGGACAGCACAGCACGGTGTGCTGGTACCACGTGATGCATTTCGCTCGATTGCCGTCGGCCTCCGTCCAATCTCGGATCGAGGCCGCGGCGGTCGTCGACGCTTCATCGCGACGACGACGAAAAGGCCTGGACTCAGGCCTTCTTCTTGGCAGCGGCCTTCTTGACCGTGGCCTTCTTGGCAGCAACCTTCTTGACGACCTTCTTCGCAGCCGGCTTCTTCGCGGCGGCGGTCTTGCGGGCGGTGGCGGTCTTCGCCTTCGCCGTGGTCTTCTTCACGGCAGCCTTCTTGACCGTAGCCTTCTTGGCAACAGCCTTCTTGGCGGCGGGTTTCTTCTTCGCAGCAGCTTTCTTCATAGCCATATCGCGTCTTAGCTCCTCGTCAGTTGGCAGTGGTTGCCCAGTAAAAGCGTGTAGGAATGCTTCGCACAGCAGATCGCTGTTGGTGGCGTGGCGCAGATTCGAAACCTGACGCCGGGTCCGCTCGTCGGACAGAAGCTTCAAGATGTGAAAGGGAACCGACACCGTGATCTTCTTCACCGCCCCGGCTTTCGTGCCGTGCTCAATATATGGGTCGATGAAGCGCGCTGCAGTCATGATTCCTTTATTCGTTTGTCACGCCGGCGCAGAAGCTATTACTGTCGTTTGCGCGTGTCAACAAATTTCTCAGAGGAAACAAGCAGTTCCCACACACCGCCGAGCCGCTCGAAACACCCTTCCCCGAGCGCTTTCGACGCCCCGCGAACGGCCACCGGAGAATCGACATTAAGACGTATAGACGTCTATTTATTTTCGATCGAAATATCCGAAAGAAAGCAGGAAACCCGCTGAATTGAGGGGTTTTGCGTCGTACACGCCACGCCGTACGCGCACGACACGCACGACGCACCGCATCGACGCCGACGACGCGACGGGAGCCTCGACGCCCGCCCGGCGAGCCGTCGCCGCTCGGCAACGGCAAGTGAACGGACGAAAAGATTTCTTGCACGCCGACGTCGAGGAAAGGCTCGAGGCTCGCCGCTTCGACGTCTGCCGACACCACGTCGGAATCGAGCGCATGGCACCGACCTTCGACGCTTCGCCGTCCTGTGCGACCGTGAAGTACGTAGCGACGCGCAAAAAAAAAGCGCACCGAAGTGCGCTTCTCTTCCGACATCGTGTCGAAGCGGATCAGTGATCTTCGTTCTCGATCAATTCGGCGTAGGCGTCCGGATCGAGCAGTTCGGCCTGCTCCTCGGCAAGGTTGTCCGGCTTGATCACGAACAGCCAGCCTTCGCCGAAGGCGTCCTCGTTGATCGTTTCCGGCTTGTCCGGAAGGGATTCGTTGACCGCGACGATCTCGCCGGAAACCGGCGCATAGACGTCGGAAGCGGCTTTCACCGATTCGACCACGGCGACGGCGTTGCCGGCCTTCACCGTATCGCCGACGCTCGGCAGCTCGACATAGACGAGATCGCCGAGCAGCCCCTGCGCGTGATCGGAAATGCCGCAGGTGACGGTGCCCTTGTCTTCGACGCGCGCCCACTCGTGGGACTTCATGAATTTCAGATCGCCGGGAATCTCTTGCATGGCTCAGGTCCTTGGGTTCGGGGAGCGCCGTTCGGCGCGGATTCTACAACGCCGCACGAACGGTGCGACGGAAATGTTCAGATGCCTTCGATGGCCTTGCCGTCCCTGACGAACGGGTACTTCACGATGCGCACCGGCACCAGCTTGCCGCGGATGTCCACCTGCAAGTCGCCCGTCGTCCCGGCGGGCACGCGCGCGAACGCGATCGACTTGCCGAGCGTCGGGGAGAAGCTGCCGGACAGGATCTCGCCGTCGCCGTTCGCGGTGACCACGCGCTGGCCATGGCGCAGAACGCCCTTCTCGTCCATCACGATGCCGACCATGACGCCGTGATCGCCGGCCGCCTTCTGCTGCTCGAGCACGGAGCGGCCGATGAAATCACGCCCTTCGTCGAGCGAAACGGTCCAGCCGAGATTCGCCTCCCATGGCGTCACCGTTTCGTCCATGTCCTGGCCGTAGAGATTCATGCCGGCCTCGAGGCGCAGGGTGTCGCGGGCACCGAGACCGGCCGGTGCGACACCGGCCTCCTTCAAGCGATTCCACAGGCCGACGGCCTGCGCCTCCGGCACGACGATCTCGAAACCGTCTTCGCCGGTGTAACCGGTGCGCGCGATGAAGAGCGTCATCGCGTCGGGCCCCTCGCCCTCGATCGCGGCGAACTTGCCGAGCTTCTCGGCCCTGGCCCGGCTTTCCGCCGGCAGCAGGTCCAGCACCTTCGCCCGCGCATTCGGCCCCTGCACCGCGATCATCGCGAGTTCCGGACGCTCGCGGACCTCCACGCCGAACGACGCGGCCTGGCGCTCGATCCACGCGAGATCCTTGTCGCGCGTCGCCGCGTTCACCACGACCCGGAAGAAATCCTCGGACAGGAAATAGACGATCAGGTCGTCGATCACGCCGCCCTGTTCGTTGAGCATGCAGGAGTACAGCGCCTTGCCGGACGTCTTCAGCTTGTCGATGTTGTTGGCGAGCAGACGGCGCAGGAACTCCCGCGTACGAGCGCCGCGCAGGTCGACCACGGTCATGTGCGAGACATCGAACATGCCGGCGTCGCGGCGCACCGCATGATGCTCCTCGATCTGCGAGCCGTAGTTCAGCGGCATGTCCCAGCCGCCGAAATCCACCATCTTCGCGCCGAGCGCGCGATGGGCTTCGTTGAGGATCGTCTTCTGCGTCATGTCGGAATGCGCCTGCGGAAACGGGCGCGCATTATCGCGGGAAGGGCGACGGATGTCTTTGCTTCCATCGCTCCGCCGATGCGGAAATCCGACTCGCATTCGCCGCCGACGCGCGAACCGGCGGACCGTCAGCTCCGGATGCGATCCAGGTACGGCCGGATCGACCGCGACGATTCGCCGCCGAAGGCGCGCTTGGGCAGCATCTGGAACAGGACATCCGACTGGTAGAGCAGCACGAGGCGCTCGTTCTCCTTCTTCCTGAGGTACTCGCTCCACGGAGTCGCCCCCTGCCCTCTCCGTCCGCGAATCGAGAGCCCGTCCTCGTCCCAGGTCAACTCGTAGCCGTCGTGCAGCGACTTCTGCTGCGCGAACATGCGCCGCGCCTTCCACGGAAGGTAGAAGGTCCGCGACAGCCCGTAGCAGACGAGCGAGCCGACGGCGCCACCGAGCACGCCTCCCGCGAGGATCGCCGGCCAGCCCGGAAACGACACGAACAACACAACGGCCGCGACGAAAGCCAGCGCGACGTGAACGAGCCATCGCCGCAGCGACCACGTGGCGTGCAGACCGAGGGCGGAAACGTAGTCGTCCGCCTGGTACTCGAGAAGGACCGGCGTCACGCCCGCCTTGGCTCGACGCGCAATGTCGTTCCCGCGACGTCGACGACTTCCACTTCGCTGCCTTCCGGCGCATCCGGTCCTTCCGCCAGCCATTCGCCGTCACCGACCCGGACCTTGCCGCGACCGTTGACGATCGCCTCGCACACGATGACGCGGCGCCCCACCATGCGCTGGCCGCGCCGGTTCAGCAGCGGCTGGTCGTCACGCTGCTCGGCGATCGGGCGGATGAACTTCCAGTAGACGAGGCAGGCGACGACCGCGAACATGCCGAACAGCACGACCTGCGCCAGCACGGGCAGGTTCGGAACGAGAAGCGTGACGAGTCCCATCACTCCCGCTGCGATGCCGATCCACAGGAGGAAATAGCCCGGCGCGATCATCTCCGCCGCGATCAGTACCAGCGCCAGCAGCCACCAGCCGTAGTTGCTCACGAAAGGATCCATGGTTCCGCCCGTCGTCCGATCCAGCTCAGCGCGCGGCCGGTCCGCGCGGCGCCGGGCGCGTTTCCGCCTGCTTGTCGAGCGCACTCCTCGCCAGTTCGGCGATGCCGGCCATCGAACCGATGATGCCGCTCGCCTCGATCGGCATCATCAGCATCTTCTGGTTCGGCGAATCGGCCATCGCCTTCAGCGCCTCGACGTATTTGTTGGCGACGAAGTAGTTCAGCGCGTTGACGTCGCCCGCCGCGATCGCCTGCGACACGACGGCGGTCGCCTTCGCCTCGGCCACGGCCAGGCGCTCGCGCGCTTCGGCTTCTCGGAACGCGGCTTCCTTCTGGCCTTCGGCCGCGAGGATCGCCGACTGCTTCTCGCCCTCGGCCTTGAGGATGGCCGCCTGCCTGAAACCTTCCGCCTCGAGGATGTTCGCGCGCTTCTCGCGCTCGGCCTTCATCTGGCGCGCCATCGAATCGACGAGATCGCGCGGCGGCTGGATGTCCTTGAGCTCGATGCGCGTGACCTTGAGGCCCCAGGGGTGCGTCGCCTCGTCGACCACGCGCAGCAACGCGGCGTTGATCTGGTCGCGCTTGCTCAACGACTCGTCGAGGTCGAGGCCGCCGAGTACGGTACGGATGTTGGTCATGACGAGGTTGATGACCGCCAGCTCCAGGTTCGCCACCTCGTAGGCCGCCTTGGCCGCGTCGAGCACCTGGAAGAACACGATACCGTCGACCTTGACGACCGCGTTGTCCTTGGTGATGACGTCCTGCGACGGCACGTCGAGCACCTGCTCCATCATGTTCATCTTGCGGCCGACGTTCTGCATGAACGGGATCAGCAGATGGAAGCCCGGCGTCAGTGTGTGCGTGTACTTGCCCCAGCGCTCGACCGTCCATTCGTACCCCTGCGGCACGATGCGCACGAGCTTGGACAGGCCGATCAGGATCACGCCGAAGACGACGATCGTCAGGATGCCGCTCGAACCCATGTTGTACTCCCCATCGACTCAAGGCGCCGAGTATATGCAAGTCGCGTTGCGGCTGCCGCCGCGCCGCGATCAGGCGGAGTGGGCGGGCGACGGCAGGACCAGCGCGACCGTCAGACCGCCGCCGTCGCGATTCGCGAGTTGCACGCGGCCGCCGTGGGCCTCGGCGATCTCGCGCGAGAGCGCGAGGCCGAGTCCCGACCCGTTGCGCTTGGTCGAGTAGAACGGCAGCAGCGCGTTCGCCAGGACCGCCTCGCTCATGCCGCTGCCGCGATCACTGACCTCGATGCGCACCTCGCGCACGCCCTGCGACACCGTCACCTCGATCGCATCCGCCGGGCCGCCGGATTCGTGGGCATTCTTGAGCAGGTTGATCAGCACCTGCTCCACCTGGGCGCGATCGAAACTCGCGGGCGCCGACGGCAGGCTCCCGGCCAGACGGAAGGGATAGTGGCGAGCCAGCGCATCGATCAACGGCGCCCATGCCACGGCCGCCGGCTGCGGCGTCGGCAGCCGGGCGAAACGCGCATAGCCCTGGATGAAGCCTTCCAGGTGGCGCGTGCGCTCCTCGATCGTGTCGAACACGATGGCGAGTCGCGCATGGTCGTTGCGCTGCACCAGCGTGCGGCCCGAATGCGAGAGCGATCGGATCGGCGCCAGCGAGTTGTTCAGCTCGTGGCTGATGACGCGGATGACCTTTTTCCAGGTCGCCACTTCCTGGCGCGCCAGCTCCCGCGTCAGGCGCTTGAGCTGATAGAGCCGATGCGATTTCCCTTGCAGCTTGAACGTGCGCTGCGACAGGTGGAAGGTTTCGTCCTCATGCTCGAAGGGAACGCTGAACAATCCGTCTCCGCCACCGGCAATCGCCTGGGCCAGCGAGGGCGGAGCGCTGGCGATGACCGCATCGAAACGTTCGCCGCCGAGCGGGCGTCCTTCGTTCAGCAACTGGCGCGCCGCGAGGTTCGCATAGACGACATGGCCGCCGCCCTCGACCAGGATCAGGGCCGTCGGCGTGTTCTGCACGACGGTGTCCAGCAGCAGCTCGCGCTGGAACAGGTTCTGGCGCTGCTCGCGCAGAACGCGTCCGAGCTCGTTGTGCGCATCGACCAGGTCGCCCACCTCGTCGCCGCGCTGCGCGCCGATCGAGAAACTGAAGTCGCCGTCCCGGAAAGCGGTCACGCTGCCCGACAACGCGCGGATCAGGTCAGCGACCGGCCGCGCGAGCAGATGCGCGAACACCAGCGCCGGCAGCGCCAGCACCAGGACGGCGATCGTGGCGCCGAGCCACGGAGATTCCAGCCATGCCGTGGCAGCCGCAGCGAGCGCACTCGCCGCCACGACCGCCGCGGTGAGCGCGGCTGCGAGCTTTCCTTCGAGCGAGAGCAGGCGCATGGGAATCGGGAATCGGGAATCGGGACAAGGCTACAGGGGCTCCGCTCGCATGCAAGCGGAGACGGCCACCGCGCAGGCGATGAATCCCTGCGTCCGCCCGGGGCGCGTGAACCGGCGCGCGCGGACGGGCGCGAGGCGGGACCGAAGGAGAAAGGCGGTGCCGAGGGAGCGATGCGACCGTTCCCCTCCAAGCGACATCTATTCCCCGCTGCCGATTCCCATCTTCTCCATGCGCCGGTACAGGGCCTGCCGCGACAGCCCGAGTTCCGCCGCCGCCTGGCTGATGACGCCACGCGCGTTCCTGAGCGCCGATTCGATCGCCTCGCGATCGGGCTCGGCATCGGGCAGGATCCGGCCGCCGTTGACGCTGCGCACGGCGGCGAGTCCGAGATCGCGCGCACCGATGACGCCGTCCTGGCACAGAAGGACGGCGCGCTGGATGGCGTTCTTGAGTTCGCGCACGTTGCCGGGCCACGTGTGCGCCGCGAGCGCGGTTCGGGCGCCCTCGTCGAACCGAGCCTGCCCGGCGAGGAAGTGCTCCGCGAGCGGCACCACGTCCTCGCGACGCTCCGCCAGCGGCGGCAGGCGCAGTTCGATCACGTTGAGCCGGTAGTAGAGGT
>DBMH01000295.1:0-7546 GCA_002297645.1 Rhodanobacteraceae bacterium UBA703
GCGTCGGCCTCCCGCAGGCGCGCGGCGAACGGCAGCAGCACGTGGTCGGCGATGCGCGGGCACGGCGCGGCGGCACGTTCGGCGGAACCGTCCCAGCCGTGGTGGAAGTACAGCGCGGCGCCGTGGTCGATGAGCCACGGGCGGCGATGCCAGACCAGCAGGTTCGCGTTGCGCGGTGTGCGGTCGACGTTGCTGACGAACGCGTCGAACCAGACGATCGCCGACGCCAGGTCGGCGTCGATGGTGTCGGCGACCGGATCGAACGTGACCGATCCCGGCAGGTAGTCGAGCGCCAGGTTGAGCCCTGCGCTGGCGCGGATCAGTTCCTGGATCTCCGGGTCCGGCTCGGTGCGCGCGAGGTCGCGGTCGAGCTCGGCGAACACGATCTCCGGCACCGGCAG
Source organism: Rhodanobacteraceae bacterium UBA703 (assembly GCA_002297645.1). Classification (GTDB taxonomy): domain Bacteria; phylum Pseudomonadota; class Gammaproteobacteria; order Xanthomonadales; family Rhodanobacteraceae; genus Dokdonella_A. The sequence continues at coordinate 402 of DBMH01000295.1, forward strand.
GCCGAGCGCGCGCGCGAGTTCGCCGGCGACCAGTTCGGCGACCAGCGCCTTCGGCCCCTGCCCCGCGCCGCGGAACTTCAGCACGTAGAGACCGTCGTCGTCAGCTTCCACCACGGCCGGCAGCGACCCGCCTTCGCGCAGCGGGGTGACGTAGCGGGTGGCGGAGACGGTGCGGATCGCCACGGGATACGGCCGGCGTCGGGTTACTCGGCCAGCAGTGCGACGTGGACCTTGCCGTCCTTGTCGACCCAGCCGCGGTACATGCCGTCGGTGTTGTACGGCGTGGCGATGTTGCCTTCGGCGTCGATCGCGATGACGCCGCCGTCGCCGCCGAGCTTCGGGATGATGTCCATGACGACCTGCTTCGCCGCCTCCGCGACCGGCGTCTTCGCGTACTCGACGCGCGCGCAGATGTCGTGCGCGACGACCGCGCGGATGTAGTACTCGCCCCAGCCGGTCGACGAGACGGCGCAACTGGCATTGGCGTAGGTGCCCGCGCCGATGATGGGCGAGTCGCCGACGCGGCCGAAGCGCTTGTTGGTCATGCCGCCGGTCGAGGTGCCGGCCGCGAGGTGGCCCTTCGAATCCAGCGCGACGGCGCCGACGGTGCCGTGGTGCGGCGTCTTGCCCGGCTCGGCCTGCTGCTCGCGCTCCGTGCGCAGCGCCTTCTGCAGCGCCTGCCAGCGCTCCTCGGTGTAGAAGTACTTCGGATCGACGAACGAGAAGCCGACACTCTTGGCGAATGCCTCGGCGCCTTCGCCGACCATGAACACGTGCTCGGACTTCTCCATCACCGCGCGCGCCAGCAGGATCGGGTTCCTGATGCGGCGCAGGCCGGCGACCGCGCCGGCGCGCTGCGTGGCGCCGTCCATGATCGAAGCGTCCAGTTCGTTGTGGCCGTCGTGCGTGAACACCGCGCCCTTGCCGGCGTTGAAGCGCGGCGAATCCTCCAGCACGACGATCGCCTTGGTCACCGCGTCGAGGCTGTCGCCGCCGCTCTTGAGCACGGCGTAGCCGGCTTCCAGCGCGCGCTCGAGGTCGGCGCGCACGAGCTTGGCCTTCTCCGGCGTGAGGTCGGCCTTGACGACGCCGGCCCCTCCGTGGATCACGAGGACCGGCACGGCCGCCTCGGCGGACAGGGCGAACAGAAGGGAACCGGCGAGAGCGAGAAGGCGAGACGACACGTGCACACTCCAGGGAACGACCGACGGAAGCCGTCGAGTATAGGGGACGCCGGCAGGCCGGGAGATTCCCGCGGCGCGGGGACATGGCGGCCGCTCACATTGAGGCGATTGGCGGAAGGCGATGGATTCCACGCGCCGGCGCGTCGTCGGGCGCGGGCGGTTGCGGACACCGCAGCCGACCGACCGCTCACTCCGCATCCTGCGCGAGCGCGGGGAAATCGACGCGGATCGTGGTGCCGGCGCCGAGCTTGCTGGCGATGCTGATCTCCCAGCCGAAACGGTCGGCCAGCCGCTTGACGATGGACAGGCCGATGCCGTGCCCGTCGGCCTGCCCGGGGCGCCCGGCGCGGTAGAACGACTCGAACATGTGCGCCAGATCCTCCTCGCTCATGCCGACGCCGGTGTCCTCGACGACTACGCAGGAACGGTCGATCGTGACGGTGACCGAGCCGCGCTCGGTGTAGAGGCAGGCGTTGCGGATCAGGTTGCCGATCATCACGCCGAACGCGCGCGGCGAGGTACGCAAGGTGCACACCGCCCGCTCGTCGACGCCGAGCGTCACCGGCTTGTCGTCGACCAGCGGTCGTGCGCGCTCGACCTCCTCGCGCACCGACTCGTTGACGGTGAATTCCTCTTCCGGCAGGCCGACGCCGCCCTCGCGTGCGAGGATCAGGAACGAATCGATCAGCGCTTCCATGTCGCGCGACGCGCGCCGGATGCGGCCGATGGTGCGGCGGGCGAAGGCCGGAAGATCGTCCTCGTCGAGCAGCATTTCCGCGCCGACCTTGATCACCGTCAGCGGCGTGCGCAGCTCGTGGCTCGCGTCGCGCGTGAAATTCCTTTCACGGTCGACGAACTCGTCCAGCCGGACGGCGAAACCGTGCAGCGCCTGCGCGAGGCTGCCGACGTCGTCGTCGACCTCCATCTGCACGGGCAGGTTTTCCGGCAGCAGCGCGTCGGCGTCCGATGACGTCGGGTTCCAGCCGCGCACCGTGTCGGCCAGCACGACGATCGGCGCCAGGGCGCGCCGCGAGGCGCGGTACGCCAGCCATGCGGTGACGTAGACCGTCGCCAGGATCATCCCGAACAGGCCGAAGCCGATCCAGAACACCAGCGCGTGCAGCTGGCGCTGCTCGGCGACGACGTAGAGGCGGCCGGCCGGTGTCTCGGTCACCGACACGGCGGGCCGGTTCGCGCCGGGACCGTGGTATCCGTCCGCCAGGTGCGACAGGCCGGGCGGGGCTTCCTGCGCCGCGGCCGAAGGCGGGAGCAGGTAGCTGCGCACGAACGGCCCCTGCGGCGGCAGCGCGGCCGGATCGGTCGCCAGGCGCTGGACGAACTGCGCCGACTCGCGGGTGACGAGCTCGTGCAGGATCAGGTTCTCCAGCAGGCTGACGAAGACGTACACGCCGAGCAGCCCGGCGAGGCTGATCGCGGCGATCTGCTGGATGAATACCGCCCAGATCTTGCGGCGGATGCCTATCGGGCGATACATGCCGGGGCTTGGCCTCGCATTGCGTCCGAATGCCGGGGAAAACGCACCATCCCCAATCTCCTCCGCCGCCTCACCGTTCGATGCGAGGACGGCCCGCTCAGGCCATGCGCCGGTCCGGGGCCGTCTCGACGCCGAGGTCGGCCAGGCGATAGCCCGAGCTGTGGATCGTGTGCAGCAGCTGGGTCGCGAACGGACGGTCGATGACCTTGCGCAGATTGTACAGGTGGCTGCGCAGCGTATCGGAATCCGGCAACAGGTCGCCCCACACCTCGCGCTCGATGTCGCGCCGGCTGACCACGCGCGGCGATTCGCGCATGAGGATCATCAGCAGCTTCACGCCGATCGGCGCGAGCTGCAGCTCCTTGCCGGCGCGCGTGACGCGCAGGGTGGCCGTGTCCAGCACGAGGTCGCCGACGGCCAGCACCTCGTCGCTGACCTGGCGCCGGTTGCGCCGGATCAGCGACCGCAGGCGCGCTTCCAGTTCGCGGATCTCGAACGGCTTGACGAGGTAGTCGTCGGCGCCGGCATCGAGCCCGACCAGCTTGTCCTCGACGGTGTCGCGGGCGGTCAGCATCAGCACCGGCGTCGCGCGCTTCTCTTCGTGGCGCAGCCGCCGGCACAGCGAGAGGCCGTCCAGGCCCGGCAGCATCAGGTCGAGTACGACGACGTCGTAGCTGTTCGTGGTGGCGAGGCGGAGGCCGCTGATGCCGTCCGCGGCGTAGTCGACCGAGTAGCCGCGCCTCTCGAGGAATTCGCCGACGGTCTCCGAAATGCCGCGACTGTCTTCGACGAGCAGGATCGCGCCGGTGTGGCTGTCACGCTTGTCCACGATACCTCCGCATACACGTGTTCACGTTTGTGAAAAATTACGTCTCGAACGGCGTGACGAGTGCGTGAAAATACGCCCGAATCGGCGAAGGTTTGCAAATGGCCATGACGGCCGTACGGATCGCGGCCCGGTCGAAGCCGGGCGCGTGGCATCGGAAGGGAGGAACGTGCCGCCGCCGGAGGCCCCGGCGGCGCGGACGGCGAAGACGGAGCCTTGGATACGCCTTCGCCCCCGGGAAGTCGCCGGAGCGCGGGCGCCGAGGCCCCGCCGCTCCGGTCGGAAGGCCGGCCGGACTCAGCCGCCCTTCTTCTCCTCCTTCAGGCCGCGCTGCTCGAGCAGCGGCTCCACCTCCGGATCGCGGCCGCGGAAGGCGCGATACATCTCGGCCATGTCCTGCGTGCTGCCGCGCGACAGGATCATGTCGCGGAAGCGCTGGCCGTTCTCGCGCGTCATGCCACCGTGCTCGCGGAACCAGTAGAACGCGTCGTGATCGAGCACCTCGCTCCACAGGTAGGCGTAGTAGCCGGCCGCGTAGCCGCCGCCCCAGACGTGCGCGAAGTACGAGGTGCGGTAGCGCGGCGGCACCACGTCGAGGTCGACCTTGTACTGGCCGAGCGCCTTGGTCTCGAACGCGTCGACGTCCTGCTTGCCCGCGCCGGCCGGCTGCGTGTGCCAGGCCATGTCGAGCAGCGCGGCGGCGAGGTACTCGGTCGTCGCGAAGCCCTGGTCGAAGGTGGCCGACTTGCGGATCTTCTCGACCAGCTCGGCCGGCATCGGCGCGCCGGTCTGGTAGTGCTTGGCGTAGTTCGCGAACACCTTCGGGTCGCGGCCCCAGTGCTCGTTGAACTGCGACGGGAACTCGACGAAGTCGCGCGGCACGTTGGTGCCCGACAGCGTCGGGTACTGGGCGTCGGCGAACATGCCGTGCAGCGCATGGCCGAACTCGTGGAACATCGTGTTGACGTCGTCGTGCGTGATCAGCCCCGGCTGTCCGGCCGCCGGCTTGGTGAAGTTGCAGACGTTGTAGACGACCGGCTTGGTGCCGAGCAGCTTCGACTGGCCGACGAGGTTGTCCATCCAGGCACCGCCGCGCTTGCTCTCGCGCTTCCAGTAGTCGGCGTAGAACAGGGCCAGCGACTTGCCGTCGGCGTCGAACACCTCGAACACGCGCACGTCCGGATGGTAGACCGGAAGGTCCTTGCGCTCCTTGAAGGTCAGGCCGTACATCTGGTTCGCAGCGAAGAACACGCCGTCCTTCAGCACGCGGTCGATCTCGAAGTACGGCTTGATCTGCGATTCGTCGAGGTCGTACTCGGCCTTGCGCACCTGCTCGGCGTAGAACTGCCAGTCCCACGGGGCGAGCTTGAAACCGCCCTTCTGCTGGTCGATCAGCGCCTGCATCTTCGCCGCTTCGCCGCGTGCCTTGGCCGTCGCCGTCGGCACCATGTCGGTCATCAGCTTGATCGCGTTTTCCGGCTTCTTCGCCATCTGGTCGGCCAGCGTGTAGGCCGCGTAGTTCGGGTAGCCGAGCAGCTTCGCGCGCTCGGCGCGCAGCACGGCGAGGCGCTGGATGATCGCGCGCGTGTCGTTGGCGTCGCCGTGCTCGGCGCGCGTCGTCGAGGCCTTGAACAGACGCTCGCGCACGCTGCGGTCGGTGAGCGACACCTGGGCCGGCTGCTGGGTCGTGTTCTGCAGCGCGACGAGGAACTTGCCGTCCTTCTTCGCGGCCTTGGCGGCCGCTGCCGCGGCGGCGACGTCGGCATCGGAGAAACCGGCCAGCTCCTCCTTCTTGTCGAGCACCAGCGCGCCGGCGTTGTTGGCGGCCAGCAGCTTGTTGCCGAACTCGGTCGTCAGCGTCGACTCTTCCTTGTTCAGCTCGCGCAGCTTCGCCTTGTCGGCGTCACCGAGCTTGGCGCCGGCGCGCACGAAGTTCTCGTAGTAGCGCTCGACCAGCGTCTTCTGCTCGGCGGTCAGGCCGAGCGCGTCGCGGCCGTCGTAGAGCTTGCCGACGCGCGCGAACAGCTTCGGATCCAGGTAGATCGCATCCTGGTGCCCGGCGAGCTTCGGCGCGATCGCCACTTCCACCTTCTGCAGGGTGTCGTTGGTGTCGGCGCCGGTCACCGCGTTGAACGCCAGGGCCACGCGCGACAGCATCGCGCCGCTGCGCTCCATCGCCTCGATCGTGTTGGCGAACGTCGGCTCGGCCTTGTCCGCCGCGATCTTCGCGACCTCGGCGAGGTGCTCGCGCATGCCCGCCTCGAATGCCGGCTGGTAGTGCGCGTCCTTGATCTTGTCGAACGGCGGCGCGTGGAACGGCAGCGCGCTTTCCGTCGCGAACGGATTGGAGGCCGGCAGCGCCGCCGCCGTGCCGTCCTTCGCGAGTGCCGCGGGAACGTCCGCCAGGATGCCGAAACCACCGACCAGGATCAGGTTCATCGTCGTCGCCAGAAGCGTCTTGCGCAGCATGGATCGTCTCGTCCGGAGCGCCGCTCGACCGCGGCAGGATCGCGCAGCTTAACGGTTCCGGGAGGGCGGGACATAGGCCATTCGGCCCGTTCAGCGCGCCGCCTCCACCACCGGACCGAGCACCGTCCACACGTGCTCCAGCAGGATCGGCTGCGCCTTCGCGTTCGGGTGCAGGCCGTCGTCCTGCATGAGCCCGGGATCGAGCGCGACTCCTTCGAGCAGGAACGGGACCAATGGCACGTTGAATTCGCCGGCGAGATCCCGATACATCGCTCTCAGTCCGTCGCGGTACTGCGGACCGTAGTTGACCGGAAGCTCGATGCCGACCAGCACGGCCTTCGCCTTCGCCGTGCGGATCGCATCGAGCATCGTCGAAAGGTTCGCGCGGGCTTCCGCCAGCGGCAACCCGCGCAGGCCGTCGTTGGCGCCGAGTTCGACGACGACGATGCCCGGGCGGTGTTCGGCCAGCAAGGCCGGCAATCGCGCCAGGCCGCCGGCGGTCGTTTCGCCGCTGATGCTCGCGTTGACGACCTGGCGCGGCGACGGCGAGGCTTGCAGGCGCCGTTCCAGCAGGGCGACCCAGCCCTCCTGCAGCGCGATGCCGTGCGCTGCGGAGAGTGAGTCGCCGAGCACGAGCAGCGGCGCGGGCGCCGCGGCGGCGGTCGACGCCAGGATCGAGAACGCGAACAGGAAGCGAAGCAGGAACATGAGCACAGACGCCATCGCCTTGAGTGCGGCCGAGATTAGCAAAACCGTCGACGGCCCCGACGGCCGCCTGACCATCCTCGACGGTGTCGGGCTGGAGGTCGCGCGCGGCGACAGCCTCGCGATCGTCGGCGCTTCCGGCTCGGGCAAGACGACCCTGCTCGGACTGCTCGCCGGCCTCGACCGCCCGAGCGGCGGCTCGATCACGCTGGCCGGGATGCGCCTCGACGCACTCGACGAGGAAGCCCGCGCGCGCCTGCGCCGACGCCACGTGGGCTTCGTGTTCCAGAACTTCCATCTGCTGCCGGCCCTCAGCGCGGAGGAGAACGTGATGCTGCCGCTCGACCTCGAAGGCCGCGCGGACGCGCGCGAACGCGCCGCCGAGGCGCTCGCGCGTGTCGGCCTCGAGCGCCGCCGCCATCATTTCCCGTACCAGCTTTCCGGCGGCGAGCAGCAGCGCGTCGCC
>DBMH01000295.1:7557-7774 GCA_002297645.1 Rhodanobacteraceae bacterium UBA703
GCCGACCGGCAATCTCGACCAGCGCACCGGCGCCGCCGTCAGCGACCTCCTGTTCGCGCTCAACCGCGAGCACGCCACGACCCTGGTGCTGGTCACGCACGACCCGAAGCTGGCCGCGCGCTGCGCGCGCAGCCTGCACCTGCGCGAAGGCCGCATCGTCGCCGCCGACGAGGAAGCGCGCGCGTGAGGCCGCTCGCCTTCGCCGCGCGCAGCCTCC
>DBMH01000122.1 GCA_002297645.1 Rhodanobacteraceae bacterium UBA703
CGGCGAGGCCGCCGTCGGCAAGAAGCCGTCCCGTTCATGGCGCCGCGTCGCGCGTCCCCGCATGAGGCCGCGGCGGAGCGCTTCGATCCGGCCGCTCGTCGAGCCCTACCGGCCGGTGCTGCGTGCGACGACGGCGCCTTCGCCCCGCGCTCGGCGCGCGCGCACCGAGCGCTGGAACTCCGCCGGCGTGCGCCCGTAGGTCTGGCGGAACGCGGCGCTGAAGTGGCTGTGGCTGGAGAAGCCGAGGTCCGCGCTCAAGGTCGTGAGATCGTCGCACTCGCCGAGCCGGTCGAGCGCGTGCGCGAGGCGCAGGCGCAACTGGTACCGATACAGCGGCATCGCCTCGACCTGGCGGAACACCTGGGTCAGGTAGACCGGCGAGACGCCGACCTCGGCGGCGATCTCGCCGAGGGTCCAGCGCCGCGCGAGGTCGGAACTCAGCACGAGCTTGGCGCGATCGACGAGCTTCTGCCGCCCCGCGCTCGCTCCGGCGGCATGTGCGGTGCGTTCTCCGACCGCACGACGCAGCAAGGTGAGTGCCAGCGTTTCGGCCTCGAGCGTCTCGGCGACGCCGCGCTCCAGACCGTAGCGCAGCAGGGCGACCAGCGCCTGCGCGCGCGGATCGATGCGCAGGCGCTGGCGACGGAACGCGGCCGTCGCGCCGGGACGGAACTGCTCCTTCGGCACGAGCTCGCGCAACCACGCCTCGTCCAGCGCGAGCACCAGGCAGGCGTCGCCGCCGGCGACCGGATGGCTGACGCGATAGCCCTCGCCCTGGTTGAAGAACAGCACCTGGTTCGCCTCGGCGACCGCGTCGTCGCGACCGACGTGGCGCACGTACACGCCGCGATACGGAAACACGAGATGCGTGCGGCCGACGCATTCCTCCGCGCTCCTGTGCCGGCAGCGGCCGGCGCAGGCGACGTCGCGGATCGTCATGGTCCGCGTCTCCATCAGGACTTGGGCCGAGAGTTCGGACATCGGGGATCGACGGGCGGGGCGAGTGCGGTGGGCTCGCCCACCATACTCCGCCATCGCGGCGCCTGTCCCGCGTCCACTCCACGGGATGCGCCGCCCGGTCCCGCGGCGACGCGGCTCCGCCCCGGCCCGCCGCGGCAGGTGTGAGGTTTTGCACTCCCTCGCGAATCATGGTTCCGTGCAGCGGAGCCGGGAGCGGATACGGTGGAAGGCGTGTTGATCGGCAAGTCGCGGAATGCCGCGCGCGAGCGCTGCCAGCACCTGCTGGAAATCCATCGCGGCATCCTGTTCAAGGTCGCGAACCTGTATTGCCGCGACGTCGAGGATCGGCGCGACCTCGTTCAGGAGATCGGTGCCCAGGCATGGAAATCGTTCCCGAACTACGACGGGATCCGCCCGTTCCCGGCCTGGCTGTACCGCGTCGCGTTGAATGTCGCGATCTCGTACGCGCGCGGCCAGGCCAGGCGTCCCGCGTTCGCGCTCGACGACCTGCACGTGGAACCGGCTGCCGATGCCGAAGCGCAGCGCGAGAACGACGACGGCGTACGCCTCCTGTACCGCTGCATCGACCGGCTCGATCCGCTCGATCGCGCGTTGATGCTGCTCTATCTCGACGAGCGCAGCCAGCGCGAGATCGCCGAGATCCTGGGCCTCAGCGAAACGAACGTCGCCACCAAGATCGGCCGCCTGAAAGGCCGCCTCCGCAACGAATTCGGAGCATGACGATGGAGCAGACGAGGGAACTCGACGAACTCAAGTCCGCTTGGCAGGCACTCGGCCGCCAGCTAGAACAGCAGAACGCCTTGCGGTTGCACGAGTTGCAAGGGCGGCACGGCGCGCGGGCGCGCCGCCACCTGCGCCCGCTCGCCGTGGGCCAGGCGATCCAGATGCTCGTCGGCGCGATCGCGCTGCTGCTCCTGCTGCCGTTCTGGACCGGCGCGGGATGGACCGGCGCTTCGTGGCTGACCGCCTGCGGCCTGGTCGTGCACGTCTACTGCATCTGCCTGATCGCGCTCGGCGGTTTCATGCAGGCACGGATCGCACGCATTGATCCGGCCGAGCCGGTGCTCGTGCTGCAGCAGCGCCTGGCAACGCTGCGCCGCGACTACGCCGTCGGAGGCCTGCTGATCGGGCTGCCGTGGTGGTTCCTCGCCGCGCCGCTGCTGGTCGTGCTGACGCGCGGCGCGATCCTCGACACGGCACCGTCGGTGGTCGGGATCCAGCTCGCCGTCGGCGGGGCGGGATTGCTGGCGACGGCCGGATTCCATCGCTGGGCCCACGATCCGCGCCGGCCGCACCTCGCACGCAGGCTGGACGACGCCATGACCGGCGCCAGCCTGCGTCGCGCGCGGGCGGAACTGGACGCGATCGCCCGGTTCGGAAGGGAGTGAGACGGAGATCGTTCCCCCGGAATCGTGGAAAAGGTGGGCATCCCTCTTCCTCCGCCTCCCCGCGGGAAGCGGTGCTCTCCGGACCGGGCTGGGTACCGCGGCCGACTGAGCGCGCCGGAGCACGCGCGAACGCCGGACGCGGCCGCGGGAACGGCAGGCGGGTGCCTGCCGCGACCCGCTTCCGCGCGGGCAGATGCGCCTACCAGACCTTCACGCGGTGCTCCGGCGCCAGGTACAGCGTCTGCCCCGGCTTCACGTCGAAGGCCGGATACCACGCGTCGAGGTTGCGCACCGTCAGCGCGCGGTACTGGCCCGGCGCGTGCACGTTGGTCAGGATCGTGTTGCGCAGGGCCGGCTCGCGCGCCTTGCTGCGCCACGCCTGCGCCCAGCCGAGGAACAGGCGCTGGTCCGGCGTGAAGCCGTCGATCGCCTCGCCCTCTGCCGCATGCGCCAGATGGTAGGCGTCGAACGCGGTGGCCAGGCCGGCGACGTCGGCGATGTTCTCGCCGAGCGTCAGCTTGCCGTTGACGGCGAGGTCCGGGAACGGCTTGTAGGTGTCGAACTGCGCGGCGAGCGCGGCACCCGCCGCCTCGAAGTGCTCGAGGTCCTCCTTGCTCCACCAGTTCGCCAGCTTGCCGGTTTCGTCGAACAACGCGCCGCTGTTGTCGAAGCTGTGGCTGATCTCGTGGCCGATCACCGCGCCGATCGCGCCGTAGTTGACCGCGTCGTCGGCCGCGCCGTCGAAGAACGGCGCGTGCAGGATCGCCGCCGGGAAGATCAGGCGGTTCTCGAGCGGCACGTTCAGCGCATTGACCTCCTGCGGCAGCAGGAACCATTCGCCGCGGTCGACCGGCTTGCCGAGCTTGGCGAGATTGCGCTGGTACTCGAAGCGGCCCGCTCGCTGCACGTTGCCGACGGCGTCGTCGCGACGCACGTCGAGCGCGGAATAGTCGCGCCACGCGTCCGGATAGCCCATGCCGACCTCGAGCCCTTCGAGCTTGGCCTTCGCGCGCGCCTTCGTCTGCGGCGTCATCCATTCCAGCGCGTCGATGCGGCGGCCGAAGGCGGCGATGACGTTCTTCACCATCGCATCCGCGCGTGCCTTCGTCTCCGGCGAGAAGTGGCGCTCCACGTAGACCTTGCCGACCGCCTCGCCGAGCGCGTGATTGACCTCGTTGATGCCGCGCTTCCAGCGGTCCTGCTGCTGCGGCGTACCGGACAGCGCGGTGCCGTGGAAGGCGAAGTGCGCATCGGCGAACGCCTTCGGCAGGTACGGCGCGGCGTCGTCGAGCGCATGGAAGGCGAGCCAGTCCTTCCACGCATCGAGCGGCTCCTTGCCGACCAGCGCGGCGATGCCGCTGACGGCCTTCGGCTGCCACACGATGAAGTTCGCCTGCGACTTCAGGCCGGCGGCTTCGAAAAACGCCGCCCAGTCGAGGCCCGGCGCGCGCTTCGCGAAGTCGGCCGCCGCCCAGGCGTTCGCGCCCTTCTGCACGTCGTTGGTCTCGAGCTGGCTCGCGTGCACGCGGGCGATCGCCGTCTCGAGCGCGAGGATGCGCTTCGCCTTCGCCTCGCCGCCTGCGACGCCGGCCAGTTCGAACAGCTTGGCGACGTAGGCCGCGTACTGCGTGCGCAGTTCGGCCATGCGCCCGCCTTCGAGGTAGAAATCGCGGTCCGGCATGCCGAGGCCGCCCTGCACCAGGTACGGCGCATATTCGCGCGGCTCGAGCAGGTTCGCCGTCACCCACAGGCCGAACAGGTTGGCCGTGTAGTAGTTGGTCGCGTTGAGCAGGTCGACGTCGGCGCGCAGCGAGTCGCCGAGGGAACGTGCCAGCGCGGGCTTGTCCTTGATCGCGGCGATCGCGTCGAGTGCCGGCTTCACCGGCGCGAGCCCCTTCGCCTCGATGCCGGCTTCGTCCATGAACGCGGCGTAGTAGCCGCCGATCTTCGCGAGATCGCCCGTCGCATCCGCCTTCGCCGCGGCCTCCTCGACGATCGCCCGCGTGTCCTTCAACGCCTGCTCGGTCAAGGTCGTGAAGCTGTTGTAGCTCGAACGATCGGCCGGGATCTCGGTGTTCTTCACCCACGCGCCGTTGGCGTATCCGAAGAAGTCGTCGCCCGGCGCGACGGCGCGATCCATGCCCGCCGCGTCGAAACCGAAGTCGCCGAGGACGGGCTTCGGAGCGGCCGCGGCCGGTGCCTCGGCAACGGCGGGCGCCGGCGCGG
>DBMH01000074.1 GCA_002297645.1 Rhodanobacteraceae bacterium UBA703
TTGGCGAGCGGGAGGCGCGCGAAGCCGTCGGCATCCGCGCGCAGCACGGCGTCGCCGAGGACCAGGACCGGGATGCGCCGCCCCGGCTCGATGACCTGCCCGGCAGGCAGGCCTTCGAGCTGGGCGCGCAGCTCGTCCTGCACGGCGGCGATGTCGAAGCCGCCGCGACCCGCCGCCTGGGCGTCGATCGCCACGCGCAGGAACTGCACGCCATCGGCGGTCTGTGCGATCACGTCCTGCGCGCCGCGCAGCTTGCCGACCGCGTCGGCGACACGCGTGCCGAGTCCGGCGAGCGTCGCGAGGTCGGGGCCGAAGATCTTGACGGCGACGTCGCCGCGGCTTCCGGTCAGCATTTCCGATACGCGCATCTCGATGGGCTGCGTGAAGCCGATGTCGATCCCCGGAAAATCGTCGGCAACCTTGCGCAGTTCGCCGGCGAGCCATTCCTTGTCGCGTACGCGCCATTGCGCTTTCGGCTTGAGCTGGAGGAACAGGTCCGATTCATTGAACCCCATCGGATCGAGGCCGAGTTCGTCCGAGCCGACTCGCGCGATGGCGTGCTCGACTTCCGGCACCCGGGCGAGGATCTCGCGCTGCAGGGCGAGATCGAGCTCGCTCGAGTGCTTCAGGCCGACCGACGGGAGCTTGACGACCTGCATCAGCAGGTCGCCTTCGTCCATCGTCGGCATGAAGGTCTTGCCGGAGCCGAGGTAGGCCGCCGCACCCAGCAGGAGCGCCACGCCGGCGCCGGCGTGCGCGAGTCCCGGGCGCCGCAGGGCGGCGTCGAGCAGCGGCGAGTACGCACGGTCGAGCCGGCGCATCAGCCACGATTCCGCATGCGCCTTTTCCTTCAGCAGCAGCGACGACAGCACCGGCACGAAGGTCATCGACAGCAGCAGCGAGCCGGCCAGGGCGAATACGATCGTCAGCGCGACCGGTGCGAACATCCGTCCCTCCAGGTCCTGGAGGGTCAGCAGCGGCAGGAACACGAGGCAGATGATCAGGATGCCGGCGGCGACGGGCACGGCGACTTCGCGCACGGCCGCGGCGATGCGCCGGAGGCGCGGCATGCCGGCGTCGGGAGCGTACGGATCCAGGCGGCTGACGGTGTTCTCGACGACGACGACCGCCGCATCGACGAGCATGCCGACGGCGATGGCCAGGCCGCCCAGGCTCATGAGGTTCGCGCTCATGCCGAAGACGTGCATGAGGAGGAAGGTGGACAGCGCCGCAAGCGGCAGGGTCGTCGAGACGACAATGGCCGCGCGCACCTCGCCGAGGAAGACGAACAGGAGCAGCACGACCAGCACGGTCGCCTCGACCAGCGCGCTCTTCACGGTACCCACCGCGCGGTCGATCAGCGCGCTGCGGTCGTAGAAGACCTCGATCCGCACGCCGGGCGGCAGGCTCGGCTGCAGGCCGGCGAGGCGTTCGCGTACGGCAGCGACGAGGCGTCCGGCGTCCGCGCCGCGCAGGCCGACGACGATGCCTTCGACCGCTTCTCCCTTGCCGTCGCGCGTGACGGCGCCGTAGCGCGTCAGCGCGTCGAAACGCACGTCGGCCACGTCGCGCACGCGCAAGGGTTTTCCGTCGCGATGGGCGACGACGATCTCGCCGAGGTCGGCCGGCGTCTTCGCGGCGCCTTCGGTGCGCACGATCAAGGCGAGTTCGCCGGCGTCGAGGCGGCCGGCACCGTCGTTGCGGTTGTTGCGCTCGATCGCGTCGGCGAGCTCGCGGAAGCCGATGCCGGCGGCCGACAGGCGGTTGCGGTCGGGGATCACGGCAAGGCTCTGCACGTGGCCGCCGAGCGCGTTCACGTCGGCGACACCGGGGATCGTGCGCAGCGCCGGGCGCAGCGTCCAGTCGAGCAGGGTGCGGCGCTCGGCCAGGCTCAGGTCGCCGCCTTCGATCGTGAACATCAGCATGTCCGACAGCGGCGTGGAGATCGGCGCCAGACCGCCGGAAATCCCCGCCGGCAATTCCGCCTGCGCGTAGCGCTCGCCGACCTGCTGGCGCGCCCAATAGATGTCCGTGCCTTCGGCGAAGTCGATCGTGATGTCGGCGATTGCGTACTTGGCGACCGAGCGCAGCACGCTCGCGTGCGGCAGGCCGAGCAGTTCCATTTCGAGCGGCACGACCACGCGCGATTCGACTTCCTCCGGCGTCATGCCGGGCGCCTTCAGGATCAGCTTGACCTGCGTGGGGGCGATGTCCGGATACGCATCGATCGGCAGCGCACGCCAGGCGGCGATGCCTGCGATCGCGATCGCGACGGTGGCGACGAACACGAGCAGGCGTTGCGCCAGCGAGGCTTCGACGAGACGGTTCAACATGCGCGCCTCACATCGACTTCAGCGTGCTGGCGCCCGCGACGACGACCGCGTCACCGGGCTTCAGCGGACCGCGCACGATCGCGCCGTCGCCGTCCCCGCCCAGTCGCTCGACGGCGACCGTGCGGTAGCGGCTGCCGTCGGCGACGTAGACGAACGTTTCCGTCCCGTCGGACACCAGGGCCGTCGCCGGCACGCGCACGCTGTCGTCCGGTGCGGGCAGTTCCAGCCGGACGCTGGTGCGCTGGCCGACCAGCCACCGCTTCGAGGACGGAAGGCGCGCGCGCAACCGCACGCTCTGGCTGTCGCCTTCGGTCGCGGCGGCGACGGCCACGACTTCCCCGCGCGCGCCGTCGTCCATGACGATGGCGAGGCCGGGGGCGTAGGCCGTGCTCCATGCGATCGGTGCCTGCAGGAGCACGTCGACGCCGTCGCCGGCGGCGATCACGAAAGCGGGCTCGAACGCGCCGACGGCCTGGCCCGGCGCAATCGAGCGGCGCAGTACGCGCCCGGCGACCGGAGCGCGCAGTTCGTACTCGCCTGCGGCCGCTCCGGCCGGAATGCCGACACCGGCGAGCGCACCGCGCGCCTGCGCAAGCCGCGCCTGGACGTCGG
>DBMH01000163.1 GCA_002297645.1 Rhodanobacteraceae bacterium UBA703
CGCGGCGAAGCGGGCCGGAAACGGCCCGCTTCGACTCTCCATCGGGCTCAGCGACGATCCGCCGACGACGCGTCGCGCGCCGCACGGAACTCGGAGTCCTTCGACCAGTCCGGCCAGCGGCGCGAATTGGCCAGGTCATTGCCGACCTTGTAGAGCAGGCCGAGATCGCGCGCCATGCCCTTGAAGCTCCAGCTGGCCTGCCACTCGTCGCCCTGCTGATGGTAGCGGTTGGTCGTGTAGTCCTTCGCCGCCGCTTCGCCGGCCGTCTTACCTCCCTCGACCAGGTCGTCGCCGGAACCGAACGAAACGGCCGGCACGCCGCGCTTGGCGAACGGGAAATGATCGGAGCGGAAGAAGTAGCCGGCTTCCGGATGCGAATCCGGCTCGTAGGCCAGGCCCATGCCCTTGCCGTCGGCGATCAGCACGTCGAGCAGGTCCGACTTCGCGCTGCCGGACGTCGTGAAGTTGCGCGCGAGGCCGCCCGGATCGAGCGCATCCATGTTGATGTCGGCCACCGTCTTGCCGAGCGGATACAGCGGCTTGGACGCGTAGTACTCGGAACCCAGCAGGCCCTTTTCCTCCGCCGTCACCGCCAGGAACACCACCGAACGCTGCGGCTTCGGACCGCTCGCGAACGCGCGCCCCATCTCGATCAGCGCGGCGATGCCCGTCGCATTGTCGACCGCGCCGTTGTAGATGCGATCGCCCTTCGCGTCCGGTTCGCCGACGCCGAGGTGGTCCCAGTGGCCGCTGTAGATGATGGTCTCGTCCGGGTACTTGGAACCCTCGACGCGGCCGACGACGTTCTGCGACGTGATGACCTGCTGGTCGACGGTGTAGTCGGCCGAGAACGCGACGCCCTTCAGCTCGACCGGCTTGAAGTCGCGTGTCTGCGCGAGCTTCTTCTGCGCCTCGAAGTCGACGCCGGCGCGCTTGAACAGGTCCGCGGCGAAATCGCGCTGGATCCAGCCTTCCATCTTCGGATGCGCCTGCGCGCCGTTGTCGCGCACGACGTCGAACATCGTGTTCGTGTTCGAGTTCTTGACCGTGGCCCAGCCGTAGGATGCCGGCGCGGTCTCGTGCACGATCAGGATGCCGAGCGCTCCCTGGCGCGCGCCTTCCTCGAACTTGTAGGTCCAGCGGCCGTAGTACGTCATCGCCTTGCCGCCGAAATCGCCCTTGCCGGTCTCGAAGTCGGGATCGTTGATCAGCACGACGCCGATCTTGCCCTTGAGGTCGACGCCCTTGAAGTCGTCCCACTTGCGCTCCGGCGCCTTCACGCCGTAGCCGAGGAAGACCATCGGCGCGTCCTTGATCGAGACCGCCTTGGAGCCCTCCATCGCCGCGCGCACGGCGATCTGCTCGCCCTGCGTCAGCGATTCGTCCTTGCCGCCGACCTTGACGTCGAATTTCGGCGTGCCGCTGATCTGCGAACGTGCCAGCGGCACCGCCTGTGTCCAGCCGCGCTTGCCGTCCTTGAGGTCCCCGCCCGGCTGCAGGCCGGCCGCCTTCATCTGCTCGACGATGTATTCGACCGTCTTCGTCTCGCCGGCGGTGGCGGGGCCGCGTCCTTCGAACGCGTCGGAAGCGAGGGTCTTGACGGTGTCGGAAAGACGCTGGGCGTCGAACGTCGGCGCCTTGTCCGCGAACGCGGGCGAGGAGAGCGCCAGGGCGATGCAGGATGCAAGCAGGCGTTTCAAGGTGGGAACCTCCGTGCGGAAAGAATCGATGCTAGCCCCCGCCCCGGACGAGGTCCAGCCAACTTGCGGCAGGGGTGGCATAGCGGCCACGCCGCCGCGATGCCTTCGCGAAAGGGCCGCATCGGCACGCTCCGGCGCATGGAACCGCAAGTGCAGTGCCTGCGGACGAAGGCACTAGAATCGCCGGCATGACCGGCTATTCGACCCGCGAACTCGCGTTGCGTTTCGGCGCGCTCGACCTGCACATCCGCGCCCTCGCCGACCTGCAGCAGTACGACGACGCCGACGGCCGCGCCGAGCGCGCCGGTATCTCGTCCGCGCAGTGGAGCCTGTTCGGCCACGTCTGGCCGGCCGGCTGCATGCTGGCCGATGCGATGAGCACCTGGCCGGTCGACGGCAAGCGTGTCCTCGAACTCGGTTGCGGGCTCGCCCTCGCCAGCCTCGTCCTGAAGCTGCGCGGCGCCGACGTGACGGCGACCGACTACCACCCGCTGTCCGGGGACTTTCTCGCCGACAACGCCGCGCGCAACGGCCTGCCGCCGATCCCGTGGCGCCGGCTCGACTGGAGCGTGCCGGACGACGACCTCGGCCGCTTCGACCTCATCATCGGCAGCGACATCCTCTACGAACGCGGCCACGCCGCCTTGCTCGCACCGGTATTCGAGCGCCACGCGAAAGACGCGGCCGAGATCGTCCTCGCCGACCCCGGGCGCGGCAACAGCGCGCTGATGAACCGCGCTCTCGTCGCGCAGGGCTATGTCGTCGACGAACGGCGCGGACCGATGACCGCGGACGAGCCGCCACCGCATCGCGGACGGCTGCTGGTCTACCGGCGCACCGACTGAAGCGTCGCCTCGCGCCGGCTATCGCGACATCAGCCACACCGGCAGCAGTACCAGCCCGAGCGCCAGCGCGACCGCGATCGCCACCAGCAGCAGTCGCACGGGTTCGTCCCGCAGCATCGTCCACCACGTCGGCACGGTACCGTCGCGGCACGCCGCGGCGTATTCGGCCTGCGCGCGCGCGCGGCGTCCGGCCTGGTAGTCGGCCAGGAGCTGCCGCGCCAGGGCCGCATCGCCGTCCTCGCGGATCCAGATCGCTCCGGCGGAGACGCCCCAGCGACTCGGCGGCGTCTCGTAGTAGTCGATGCGCCGCGCGTCGAGCAGCGCGCGAACCTCGTCGGCTTCGTCGTCGGGCACGTGGCGCAGGTTCAGCAGGAGATTCGACACAACCCGTGCTACCGCAACGTCCAGCGTGCGAGAGGAATGTGCCGGCTGTGGCCGATCAGGCTGTGCACCAGCACGAATTCGCCGACCTGCCAGCGGATCGGTTCGATCCGCTCTTCCGCCACGACGCGATCGTCGTACAGCAAGGTCACATGCGGCGTGAAGTTCGGTTCGACGTGGCGTGCCAGGCCGCTCGCCTTCATGGCGTCGCCGAGCCGGCGCTGCAGCTCCACCACCGCCTGGATATCCGGGGAATCGCCGAGCAGCACGAACGGACACCGGCCGCGCCGGGCGCCGAAACTCGTCGCGCGATCGAAGCCGATCCCGAACGGCGCACCGGTGATGCGCGCGGCGGCCTCTCCGGCCATGCGCACCACGTCGTTCGGCACGCCGGCGTAGTCGCCGAGATGGTGCAGGGTCACGTGCAGGCGCTCGGGTGCCAGCGGCTTGCCGCGAAAGCCGTGATGCCCGCGCAGCTCCAGCGCGAGCGAGGCGATGCGTTCGGCGGTCGCCGCGTCGGGATAGACGGCGAAGAACAGCCGGTCCTCGATCGCGGGCGACCCGAAACCGGGCAGCGAGGTCTGGCCCGATCCGTTCATGCCATCCGGCGCAGGAGGACGGACAGCGGGCTCACGCCGCTGCCGCGCCGACGCGACGGCGCACGGCGTCCATGTCGCGCACCGGACGGACTTCGATGCTGCCGGTCGCGGCCCACGGGAACTCCGCGGCGATGCGCAGCGCCTCGTCCATGTCGGCGGCCTCGATCAGGTTGAAACCGCCGAGGATCTCCTTGGTTTCCGCGAACGGCCCGTCGACGACGGTCGCGCGGCCGCCGCGCACGCGCAGCGTCTTCGCGGTGGACGGCGCTTCGAGCTGCTGCGAATCGAGCAGGTGCCCTTGCCCGCGCAGTTCGTCGGCGTGCTCCAGGCAGCCGCGCATCGTCGTGTCGAACTCGCTGGCGGGCATCTCCGCGAGCAGCGACTCGTCGTTGTAGATCATCACGAGGAACTTCATCGCGCCGCGCCTCCCGCCCGATCCGGCGTCAGGATTCCGCGTCCGCGGAATCGTGGAAGAACGGCACCACTTCGCCGCTGAGCTTCAGCGTGATCGGACGGCCACGACGATCGAGCGCTCGCCCGGCGGCGACGCGTACCCAGCCTTCGCTGATGCAGTACTCCTCGACGTTGGTCTTTTCCTGCCCGTTGAAGCGGATGCCGATGCCGCGTTCGAGCAATTCAGCGTCGTGGTACGGGCTCTTGGGATCGACGCTGAGGCGATCGGGAAAGGTGTCGGTCATCGGGTCGTGCCTGGATGCGAAAAGCCTACTATGCGGTCACGAGGGCTCGTTTGTCGATTCGACAGAAGGCCCTTGACGCTGATGCGCGACGCCCCTTCCGCGCCGAACGGAACGTCCCGGGCCGGGTGCCGGGCACAAGCAGAATGGCGGAGCGAAACGAGGCCCGCCCGCGTCAGCGCAACTGGCTGTCCTTGCTGCCGCGGCGGTTGTAGCCGCTGAACGCCTGCTGCTCGCGGTCGGCGGCGTCCTGGCAGGCGACGCACAGGCGCACGCCGGGCACGGCCTGGCGGCGCGCCTCGGGAATCGGCGCCTCGCACTCCTCGCAGTGCGTACGGCTGGCGCCGCGCGGCAACTGGCTGCGCACGCGCTGGATCGCGTCCTTCACGGTCGCGTCAATCTGGTCCTGTACGGCGCCGTCGCCGGCCCAGCCGGTGGCCATCGCTGTCTCCTGTCGCCCGGTATGGATTCTGCGCGGAGCGCATTCCGCCCATCGAAGATACGGGCCGTACCGGCCCGATCAAGTCTCGGCCGGTTCGGAAAGCCATGCAGCCGCGAACCGCGGCGGGACACAACAAAACATTAAGCCATTTAAAATCAAATACTTAAGAGAATCATCGCCCCATCCCGCCATCAGGCGCGCGAAGAGCGCCTGCGACGCAACGCACGGCGGGCGAACACCACGCAGACCACGCCGAACACGAGATGCGCGGCGAGCGCCGCCGCGATCGAATCCGGATGCTCGAACGACGGCGAGCGTCCGACGCGCGACAACGGCATCACGATGAAATTCATCACCACGTACAGCACGACACCGTAGGGCAGGCCGAAGGCGAGCGGATGCCGCAGCAACCCCGGCTTGCGGCGCGCGGCGAACGCGTAGATCGCGACGAACATCGTCGCCATGATCACGTGCAGCACCGCTCCCAGCACGGCGGACGAGGTGCCCCCGTCGAAGCTCGCCATGCCGAGCACGCCGACGGCGATCGACTGGAACATCTGCGTGATGCCTGCGGCGCTCCAGGAGAACCACCAGGATGTCGCGAACACGGCATCGCCGAGCGCGACGAGCAGGCCGCCGATGACGATCGGCGACCAGCGGATGGACAAAGGTACGGCATCGTTCGTGGCGAACATCGACGATCTCCCCTGGATCGCGGCGAGGACGCGCAGTCTGCGCCATGCACCGGGTTCGCACCAGCGACGATATTGCGGTCCGGAGGGATCAAAATTGTCCAAAGCCCCCGCTCCGGCACGTCATCGGGTCGACGACACTGGGGCGTCGCAAAAATCCGAGGAGATTCCGATGCAATACCTGTTGATGCTGTATTCCGACGAAAGCCGCTGGAACACGCTGGCCGAGAAGGAACGGGAGGAGCGCACCGCCGCCTACGTCGCCTACGCCGAGGCCCTGGCGCAGGCCGGCGCACTGGTCGGCGGCGAGCGGCTGCACCCGGTCTCGGCCGCCACGCGCGTCACCGTCAAGGACGGCAGGCCGCAGGTGCTCGACGGGCCCTACGCCGATTCGAAGGAACAACTCGGCGGCTACTTCCTGATCGAAGCGCCGGACCTCGATGCCGCCCTCGCCTGGACGGCGCGCTGCCCGGGCGTGCACGACGGCATCGTCGAGGTGCGCCCGATCTGGCCGATAGACTAATGGCGCCGCGATGACGCACGCTCGTGGCGGGATCGACGCCGATAGCTCCGGCCATGCCGCGCGGCATGCGGCGGACAGGGTCGCGCGCCACAGCTACGGCAAGCTCGTCGCCTTTCTCGCCGCGCGCTCGCACGACGTAGCCGCGGCCGAGGACGCGCTCGCCGACGCGTTCGCCGCTGCGCTGGCCGAATGGCCGCGCGGCGGCTGCCCCGATCATCCGGAGGCCTGGCTGCTGACGGTCGCGCGACGCAAGCTGATCGACGTGGCGCGGCGCCGGCTCACCGGCGAGAAGGCGATCGAGCAATGGCTGCAGCTCGCGGACGACACGGAGGCCGCGAACGAGATGACCGTTCCCGACCATCGCCTCGCGCTGATGTTCGCCTGCGCGCATCCTGCGATCGAGGACGCAGTCCACGCGCCGCTGATGCTGCAGGCGGTGCTCGGGCTCGATGCAAAGCGCATCGCCTCGGCCTTCCTGACGTCCCCGGCGGCGATGAGCAAGCGACTGGTCCGCGCGAAGGAGAAGCTCCGCGCGGCCGGCATTCCTTTCCGCACACCGGAACCCGAGGAACTCGCGGAACGCCTCGGCGGCGTCCTCGACGCGATCTACGCGGCGTTCAACGACGGCTGGTCCGCGCCGGGCGGCCTCGAGGCGGCGCGTTGCGACCTCGTCGAGGAAGCGATCTTCCTGGCCCGGCTCGTGGCGGAATTGGCGCCGCGCGAACCCGAGGCGCTCGGCCTGCTCACGTGCCTGCTGCACGCCCACGCGCGGCGCCATGCGCGGCGCGACGCCGACGGCGAGTACGTGCCCCTGGCCGCGCAGGACATCTCGCGCTGGGACGACGCGATGATCGAGGAAGCGGAGGCCCTTCTGCACCGTGCGATCCGCATCGGCGCGATCGGCCGCTACCAGCTCGAAGCCGCCGTGCAGTCGGCGCATGCCGACCGGCGGCGTTGCGGACGCGTCGACTGGCACGCCGTCCTGCAACTCTACGACGGCCTGTACGCGTTGACCGGCTCGCCGGTCGTCGCGATCAATCGCGCGCTCGCGCTCGCCGAATCGAGCGGCCCCGATGCCGCTCTCGCGACACTGCCCGAGGTGACCGGCGACGCACGGCTGGCGACCTACCAGCCGTACTGGGCCGTGCGTGCCAACCTGCTCGCGCGCATCGGCGCGACACTGGAGGCGCATGCCGCGTACGAAATCGCGATCGGCCTCGAAGGCGACGACGCCGTGCGCCGCTTCCTTCGGCGCGCGCAATCGAAGCTGGAGAACTGACCGCGACCGGCCTGTCGATTCCGCATGCCGGCATTCGTCTTCGATTCCGAAGACGCCGCGGCGAGGAGCCGCAGACAGCCTCGTCCTTCGAGGTCGTTCGAAGCTCCCTGCACCCGCCCCTTACCTGGAGATGCCCGATGCCGCCCCTGAAACTCCATGCCCATCCGTTCTCGTCCTACTGCCAGAAAGTGCTGGTCGCGCTGTACGAGAACGCGACGCCGTTCGAGTACCGCCTGCTCGGCGACGCCGCCTCGATGCAGGAACTCGAATCCCTCTGGCCAATGAAGCGCTTCCCGGTGCTCGTCGACGGCGATCGCACGGTCTTCGAGGCCAGCACGATCATCGAGTACCTCGGCCTGCATCACCCGGGGCCCGTGCGACTGATTCCCGAGGACCCGAAGGCCGCGATCGAAGTGCGCATGCTCGACCGCGTCTTCGACAACTACGTCTCGACGCCGCAACAGAAGGTCGTGTTCGATCGCCTGCGCCCGGAAGAAGCGCGCGACGACTACGGCGTGGCCGAGGCGCGGCGCATGCTCGACATCGCCTACGCCTGGCTGGACCGCTGGATGGACGGCCGCGAATGGGCCTCCGGCGGGCGCTTCAGCCTCGCCGACTGCGCCGCCGCCCCGTTCCTGTTCTACGCCGACTGGACGCACCCGATCGACGAGCGCTGGGCGAACGTCAGGGCCTATCGCAAGCGGCTGCTCGCACGCCCGTCGTTCGCACGCGCGGTGGACGAGGGGCGGCCGTACCGCCCCCTCTTCCCGCTCGGCGCGCCGGATCGGGATTGAGAGGGCGCAGACACATATCGCGAAGACTGGCGAATGGCGCATCTCTCTTTCTCCCTCTCCCGCTTGCGGGAGAGGGCCGGGGCGAGCGCGAACGGAGTCAAGCACCTCGCTCCGAGCACCCTCGCCGCGCCTGCGGCGCGACCTCTCCCGCAGGCGGGAGAGGTGCCGGCCGAACCCCGCATCCGGGCATCGCGGCGATCCTGCACGGTTGCCGACGAGAATCCAAACAATCGCAAAGCGACACCACGCCGTCGATGACAACCCGCGCGGCGTGGCTTATGAAGCGCAACCATGAATCCGCGCTTCCCACGTCTGCGTCCCGCCGCCACCATCGTCGCGATCCTCGCCCTGCTCGCCGGCTGCGCGACGCAGCCTCCCTCGGCCCCGATGCGCCGCCCGGCCGACACGCGCGCCGACATCGTGCGCCGCCTGCCGGACGGCGTGAAGGACCGCGAAGGCTGGGCGACCGACATCACGGCGGCGTTCTCCGCGCTCGGGATCGAACCGACGACGCAGAACCTCTGCGCCAGCCTCGCCGTGATCGGCCAGGAATCGACCTTCGTCGTCGATCCGACGGTCCCCGGCCTCGGCAGGATCGCGCGCGCGGAGATCGACCGCCGCGCGGCGGATCATCACATCCCGCAACTGCTCGTGCGCGGCGCGCTGGCGGTGACGTCGTCCGACGGCCGCAGCTACGCCGATCGCATCGCCACGGCGCGCACGGAGCGCGAATTGAGCCTCGCCTACGAGGACCTGATCGACCGCATCCCGCTGGGGCAGCGCCTGTTCGCCGGCTCGAATCCGATCCGTACCGCAGGCCCGATGCAGGTCAGCGTCGACTTCGCCGAACGCCATGCGCGCGAACACGGCTATCCGTACGCGACGAAGGAGTCCGTCCGCCACGAGCTGTTCACGCGCCGCGGCGGTGTCTACTTCGGCATCGCCCACCTGCTCGGCTATCCGGCCAACTACGACCGCATGGTCTACCGTTTCGCCGACTTCAACGCCGGCTTCTACGCCAGCCGCAACGCGGCGTTCCAGAACGCGGTCAGCCTCGCATCCGGCATCCCGCTCGCGCTCGACGGCGACCTGGTCGCCTACGGCAGCGGCAAGCCCGGCGCGACGGAGCTCGCCACGCGGACGCTGTCGAAACGGATCGGCATGGGCGACGGGCAGATCCGCCGCGCGCTGGATCTCGGCGAGAGCCCGGAATTCGAACGCAGCGCGCTCTACGAACGGGTGTTCGCGCTGGCCGAACAGGTCGAGCGCAAGCCCCTACCGCGCGCGACGATGCCGCGCATCGCGCTCGACAGTCCGAAGATCACGCGCAAGCTGACGACCGAATGGTTCGCCAATCGCGTCGACCAGCGCTATCGCGCGTGTCTTGCGAAAGCGCCGGCGATCGAACGGCCTTCCTGACCGACAAGAGGGGCCGACGTGAAACACGCCACTCCGAGCGCCCGCTGTCCTTGGCTTCGCTCCCTGCCGCCGGAAGGCGGCCTCGGCCCTTTCCCTCAGGCGGGAGAAGGGAATGCCGTCATCCCGAGCAGGAGAAAGTGCCGTTGCCTCTCCCGCTTGCGGGAGAGGTCGCGCCGAAGGCGCGGGTGAGGGAGGCTGAAGCGCAATACTCCGATCGCCTTCACCCCGCTGCGCTGTCCGCGCTCCCATGCCGCCAAAGCGTCCTTGCGCTGGCCCTCAGCCGCCGGAGGGCGGCTTCGACCTCTTCCGCAAGCGGGAGCGAGACCCCGACCGGTCAGTCGATGCGCTCGGCGCCGCCCAGGTACGGACGCAGCACGTCCGGCACGCTGATCGAGCCGTCGGCGTTCTGGTAGTTCTCCATCACCGCGATCAGCGCGCGGCCGACCGCGACGCCGGAACCGTTGAGCGTGTGCACGAGCTCGGGTTTCCCGGTTTCCGGATTGCGCCAGCGCGCCTGCATGCGGCGCGCCTGGAAATCCGTGCAGTTCGAGCACGAGGAGATCTCGCGGAACGTGCCCTGCGACGGCAGCCAGACTTCGAGGTCGAACGTCTTCGCCGCCGCAAAGCCCATGTCGCCCGTGCACAGCAGCATGCGACGGTACGGCAGCCCGAGTCTTTCCAGCACCACCTCGGCGCAGCGCGTCATGCGCTCGTGCTCGTCCCAGCTTTCCGACGGCCTGGCGATCGTGACCAGTTCGACCTTCTCGAACTGGTGCTGGCGGATGTAGCCGCGCGTGTCGCGGCCGTGCGAGCCGGCCTCGGCGCGGAAGCACGGCGAATGCGCAGTCAGCCGCTGCGGCAGCACGTCGGCCTCGAGGATGTCGTCGCGGACGAGGTTGGTCAGCGAAACTTCGGCGGTCGGAATCAGATAGCGCTTGCTCTCGCCCACGGCGGTCGAGAACAGGTCCTCCTCGAACTTCGGCAACTGCCCGGTGCCCTGCATCGCCTCGGCATTGACCAACAGCGGCACGTTGCATTCGAGGTAGCCGTGCTCGCCGGCGTGCAGGTCGAGCATGAACTGCGCGAGCGCGCGATGCAGCCGCGCCAGGCCGCCGCGCAGCACGGTGAAGCGGGCACCGGACAGCTTCGCGCCGGCGTCGCCGTCGAGCCAGCCCTCGCGCGCGCCGAGTTCCACGTGGTCCTTGACCGGGAAATCGAACGTGCGCGGCGTGCCCCAGCGATGCTGTTCGACGTTGCCGGCCTCGTCGTCGCCCTGCGGCACGGATTCGTGCGGCAGGTTCGGCAGCACCAGCGAGAACTCGGCCAGCCGGGCCTGGACGTCGGCGAGCGTCTGCTCGTTCGCCTTGAGCTGGTCGCCGATGCCGGCGACCTCGGCCATCAGCGACGCGACGTCCTCGCCCTTGGCCTTGGCCTGACCGATCGCCTTCGAACGCGTGTTGCGCAGGTTCTGCAGTTCCTGCGTCTCGGTCTGCACCTGCTTGCGCTGCGCCTCGATCGATTCGATCGCGGAGCGGTCGAGCACGAACCCGCGCGTGGCGAGACGTTCGGCGACGGTGTCGAGATGTGCGCGCAGCAGGGCCGGATCCAGCATGGGGCGTTCCAGTGAAGGGAAAGGGCGGAATTATAGCCGTGTTGCCACCACCGCCCTTCCCCGGTCCCCTCTCAGAAGCGCGGGCGACGCCGGCCGAGCCACCAGGCCATCGCGATGCCGGCGAGCAGCCAGCCGACGCTCTGGTCGATCAGGCCGCCGACGACGAAATCGCGCGGGAACAGGTACCAGTTCCATTGCGGCACGAGGTTCGCGAGCCAGCCGAACAGGCCGATGCCGAGCGCACCGATCACGCGCGCGCCGAAGCGCCACGTCGTCGCCGCGAGCAGCCACGCCGCGATCAGGGCGGCGAGGAAGTTCGTCACGAACTGCGTGCCGAGCTGGCGCCCCATGCCGGATGCGTCCTGGATCGGCGGTGCGACGACGACGAAGGCATACGGATTGGCCTTCGCCTTCTCTGCCCACGCCTTGACCGCCGCCTCGTCGCCCATCTTCGCGCTGTCGATGTGCGGCAGATGATAGATGCCGGGCGAACCGAGTCCGCTGCCCACGACCGCCAATACCGCATCCTCGTTCTGCGGTGCACGGAAACCCATTTCTCCGACGGGCAGCAGCATGTGGCTGACGAATTGCCAGACGAACAACACGATCGCGGCGAGCAGCGCCGCAACGACGATACGCATGGATCACCTCGTTCCCCGTCGGAAGTGGACGCACGCTACGCTGCCGCCGGGAGTCGCGCAAGACGCGACCGGACGCCATCCGGCCGACCCCGGCGTCCGGCGCTCCCGTCCGGACCAGCGCTAGCCTGCCCGCATCACCCAGAACCGCAACAACAATGACGCCAAGGCCGCGCAGGCCGCGCCGAATGCGAACGCGACGCCCGGCGACAACGTCGCCCACAACCAGCCGAACAGCAGCGAAGCCGGCAACAGCAGAACGCCGGCGACAAGGTTGTACCAACCGAACGCCGTGCCGCTCCGTTCGCGCGGCACGAGATCGGCGACCAGCGCCTTTTCGGTGCCTTCGAGCGACGCGGTGACGACGCCGTAGCCGGCGAAGGCCAGCCACAGTGCCCAGTCGGCGCTCGGCAGAAAACCGATCGCAAGGTACGCCAGCGCGTAGGCGAGCCACGCGACGGCGAGCGTCCGTGCGCGACCGAAGCGATCCGACAGCGCCGACAACGGCGTCGACAGCAGTGCCGCCACGAACGAATACAACGCCCACATCAGCGTCGTGCGCGTCGCGTCCGCCCCGAGCTCGTTTGCGCGCAGCAGCAGGAACATGTTCGACGAATTGCCGAGCGTGAACAGGCCGAGCACGACCAGGTAGCGGCGGAACGCCGGCGGCAACCCGGCGAATGTCCAGCGGATCGGTTGCTTCGCCGGCAAGGGTTCGCGCTCGGGCTCCGGCACCTTCCACGCCAGCACCAGCACGGCCAGCGCGGGCACGATCGCGAGCAGGAACACGGTCCGCATGTCGAAGCCGATCGCGAGCAGCAGTGCGGCGACGAGCGGCCCGATCACGGCACCGAAGTTGTCCATCGATCGATGGAAGCCGAAGGCGAGCCCGCGCTGGTGCGGCTCGACGCTGAGACTGATCAGCGCATCGCGCGGTGCCGACCGCAGCCCCTTGCCGATGCGATCGGCGAAACGGCACGCGAACACACCGAGCCAGCTCGTCGCGAGGCCGATCAGCGGACGCGCGATGCCGGCGATTCCGTATCCGGCGATGACCCATTCCCTGGCGCGGCGGCTGCGATCGGCGAGCACGCCCGCGAACAGCTTCAGCACGCTCGACATCGCCTCGGCGATGCCCTCGATCAGGCCGAGCGCCTTCGGTCCGGCCATGAGCACCGACGCGAGGTAGATCGGCACCAGCGGATAGATCATGTCGCTGGCGGCATCGTTGACGAGACTGATCGCGGCCAGCAGCCAGACCGTGCGTGGCAGGGCTCGTACGGCGGCGATCACGGCACCACTCCGGCTTCGAACATGCGTTTCCCCCGGCATTCTTCCCGGCCGGACTATCGCATGCCGCTCTCGCCGGGGGCTACGCCGCGGCCGGCATCGGAACCGCTCGCGCTCCACGCACGAGCAAGGCCAGTGCCGCGGCGACGAGGCCGGTGCAGCCGGCAATGATGAACGCGTAGAAGTAGTCCCCCTGCACCGTGCGCATCGCACCGGCGAAGAACGCGGCGGTTGCCGCGCCGATCTGGTGTCCGGCGACGATCCAGCCGAACACGACCGGCGCATCGCGCTCGCCGAAGGCCTCGTTCGCGAGGCGCAGGGTAGGCGGCACGGTAGCGATCCAGTCCAGGCCGTAGAAGACCGTGAACAGCCCGAGGCTGTAGAACGAGAAGTCGGAGAACGGCAGGAACAGCAGCGACAGGCCGCGCAGGCCGTAGTACGCGAACAGCAGCTTGCGCGCGTCGTAGCGATCGGTCAGCCACCCCGACAGCGTCGTGCCGATCAGGTCGAAGGCCCCCATGGCCGCCAGCAGGCCGGCCGCCTGCGCTTCGGCCAGCCCGCGGTCGCTGCACAGCGCGATGAAGTGCGTACCGATCAGGCCGTTCGTGGTGAAGCCGCAGATGAAGAACGTGCCGGTCAGGTACCAGAAGTCGCGCTTGCGCATGGCTCGCGCCAACGTGCCGAATGCGGCCTGCAGCAGGCCGGAGGCCGGCGCGGATTCCGGCGGGCCGTCGTGCGACGCGCCGAACGGACGCAGGCCGACGTCGGACGGCCGCTCCGGAAACAGCCACAACGCGATCGGGACCAGCGACACGCAACCGATCGCCACGGCCCAGACGACCGGCTTCCAGCCGCCGGACTGCGCCAGCCACGCCAGCGCGGGCATGAAGACGAGCGTCCCGGTCGCGGTGCTCGCGGTCAACAGCCCCATCATCAGCCCGCGATGCGTGACGAACCATCGGCTCACCACGACTGCACCGAGTACGGCGGCGACGCATCCGGAAGCGAAGCCCGACAGCACACCCCAGGTCAGCACCAGGTGGAACGGCTGCGTCATCAGCGAGCTCGCCGCCGTCGACGCCGCCATCACCAAAAGCGCCACGATCAGCACGCGGCGGATTCCGAAGCGCTGCATCAGGGCGGCGGCGAACGGACCGGCAAGGCCGTACAGGAAGATGCCGATCGCCGCCGACAACGAAATCGTGTCGCGGCTCCAGCCGAAGGCGCGCTCGAGCGGCACCATGAGCACGCCGGGTGTCGAACGCAGACCGGCCGAAACCAGGAGCGCGAAGAACACGACGCCGGCGGCGACGTAGGCGTAGTTCTGTCCCAGCCTGCGGGCGAGCGCTATCATGTTACGTACCGGTACGTCTATGGAGCGAAAAATGTTACTTACCGGTACGTACCAAGGTCAAGGGATCCACCATGAGTCGAATCACCAAGCCGCCGCTGGAAACCACCTCGAAACCTCGCGCCGCAGAACGCATCCGGGCCGCGGCCGACGAGATGTTCTACCGCGAGGGCATCCGGGCGATCGGCGTCGACGAGATCGTCACGCGCGCCGGCGTCACCAAGCCGAGCCTATATCGCAGCTATGCCTCGAAGGACGAGCTCGCCGCGGCCTACCTCAAGGACTACGACGAGCGCTTCTGTCGCGCCTTCGACGAAGCCGGAAGCGGTCGCGAAGACGATCCGTACGGGCATCTGCTGGCCTATCTCGAGGGGCTCGCCCTGCGCGCCACGAAGAGCGGATATCGCGGCTGCGGCCTGACCAATGCGGCTGTCGAATACCCGCAAACCGGACATCCGGCGCGGAAGGTCGCGGAGGCCAGCAAGCGCGCATTCCGTGACCGGCTCGTCGCGCTGGCGAAAGCGATGGGAGCGAAGGATCCGCAATCCCTCGGCGACGGCCTGCTGCTGTTGATCGAAGGCACCTATGCGAGCGGCCAGTTGTTCGGCAAGGGCGGGCCGGCGACGTCGCTGGTCGAAAATGCGAAGCGGCTGATCGAAGCGGCCATCCGGGACTGAACGGGCGGCGTGCCGCCTGCCCGCATGTCGTCCGTTTCTCACGCCCGCGAAGGGCGATTCGCGCTGTGCGCAGGCGTCATTTGCCGCTCACTCGCCTGCTTGCAGTGAAGGTGGCAGGAACCAGACGCAAAGAAGAA
>DBMH01000116.1 GCA_002297645.1 Rhodanobacteraceae bacterium UBA703
TTCGGCGGCACGCAACTGATAGTGTGCGGACACGTCGCCGCGGCGCGTGTTGGCGAGATCGGTGAATGCCCGTGCCGCCTGCTCGAACTCGCCGTCGTGATAGAGCTGCTCGGCGCGATCGGCGTCCGGCGACGGCGCGGCCGGGGCACCGGTGGGCGTCTCGGGCATCGTCGCGCAGGCCGACAGCAGCAGCGCGAGAAGGGTCGGCGCGGCGCCGCGCACGATCCTGGAGGTTCCCTGAAGGCGAGGCGTCATGAGCGGTCCGGACAGGAATGGGGCAACGCTGCGATGATAGCCGATCGCCGTGGCGTGGCCCGGCGGAGCGAACGGAGGAAACGATGGCGGACAATGCGGGGCGCCTGTGGGTCGTGGCGACGCCGATCGGCAATCTCGACGATCTTTCGCCGCGTGCGCGTGACGTCCTGCGCGGCGCGAGCCTCATCGCGGCGGAAGATACGCGCCACAGCGCGCCGCTGCTCGCACAGGCGGGGGCGAAAGCGCGTGCGGTGCCCTTGCACGAGCACAACGAGCAGGAGCAATCGGTCCGCGTGATCGAGCATCTGCGCGATGGCGGCGACGTCGCCCTGATTTCCGACGCCGGCACGCCGCTGGTCAGCGACCCGGGCTATCGCCTTGTGCGCGCGGCCCGTGCCGCCGGTTTCGTCGTGTCGCCGGTGCCGGGACCGTGTGCGGCGATCGCAGCGCTGTCGGCGGCCGGACTCCCGAGCGATCGCTTCGTGT
The DNA here is from genome assembly GCA_002297645.1 of Rhodanobacteraceae bacterium UBA703. GTDB lineage: Bacteria > Pseudomonadota > Gammaproteobacteria > Xanthomonadales > Rhodanobacteraceae > Dokdonella_A. The sequence goes on from DBMH01000116.1 coordinate 742, forward strand.
TCGAGGGCTTCCTGCCGGCGAAGGCGGCGGCGCGGCGCGAGCGCCTGGGCGAGCTCGCCGCGGAGCCGCGCACGCTGCTCTTCTACGAATCGAGCCATCGCATCGTCGAGTCGCTGGCCGACATGCGGGCGGCGTTCGGCGATGCGCGCGAAGCGGTGGTCGCGCGCGAACTGACCAAGCTGTTCGAGACGATCCTCGCCGCACCGCTCGGCGAACTGGCCGCCCGGGTCGAGGCGGATCCGAACCAGCAGCGCGGCGAGTTCGTGGTGCTCGTCGCCGGGGCCGCCGAGGCGGATGCCGATGCGACGCTGGCCGAAGGGCGGCGCGTGTTCGGCCTGTTGCGAGAGGAGCTGCCCCCGGCGCGCGCGGCGAAGCTGGCCGCAGCCATCACCGGTGCTCCGCGCAGGCAGCTCTACGAAGTATGACGGCGCGCTTTGATCCGGGTGCGTCCTGCGGGAGAATCCCCCCATGACGGATTCCAAGAAACCTGCCGCGCGCGGCCCTCTGCTCGCCTTTCTGGTCAGCGCTTTCGTCCTCGTCGGCGTGTTCGTCCTCGTGCACATGCTGGCCGACAGGATCGTGGCCGGACGCTATCCCGCGCCGGAACAGGCGGCAGTCTGGTCGATGATCGGTGTGGTGGTCTCCGCCACCGTCGCGGCGGCCGCCGCCGCGCAGGCCTGGTGGCTCATCCGGCGCAGGTGACCGGTCGGCTCCGCGTCGGCTCCGCGTCGGCGATTTCCGGGCGCGCGATCGCTGCGGCCCGCCTTGCGCGAATCGACGCGCATGGCACGTGCCGGACCGCGCCTGCTAGACTGGGGAGCGGGAGTCGGCCAGGCAGTCGCGGCGCGCGAGCGTCGAGGAAAGTCCGGGCTCCACAGGGCAAGGTGCCAGGTAACACCTGGGCGGCGCAAGCCGACGGACAGTGCAACAGAGAGCAGACCGCCGATGGCCTCGCAAGAGGATCAGGCAAGGGTGAAACGGTGCGGTAAGAGCGCACCGCGAGTCCGGCAACGGACCGGCACGGCAAACCCCACCCGGAGCAAGACCGAATAGGGGGACCATGACGCGGCCCGCGTCGTCCCCGGGTTGGTTGCTCGAGTCCTGCGGCGACGCAGGACCTAGAGGAATGACTGCCCACGACAGAACCCGGCTTATCGGCCGGCTCCCGCCTCTTTGATTCTCCGTCCCGCGGCCTTCCGGCATCGCGCGGGGCATTCCGGTTTCCGGCCCGGCGCTCCGGCGACCGGGCGCGACCGTGCCCTTGCGTATAGAAGTATCGTTGTGAACCGGTCGGGTTTTTCGTTCTTTCAAGACCTTGTCGGTCATTCCTTGAGTGAACCTCAGGAATGGCGGTTCGGCCCGCCCGTCGACCCGTCACAAATGCTTGCCGATTGCCCGCAAATTGCCCCGATTTTTCCTTGACAGCCCATAACTTGCGGCCTAAGGTGGGCCAAGGTGGTTTTCTGTGGTGAATCGTGGATCATGTTCCAGGGCGAGACCGCCATCACGCTGGATGACAAGGGCCGGGCCGCGATTCCCGCGGCGTACCGGGACATCGTCTCCAAGTCGAGCGGAAACCGTCTGGTCATCACCTACAACCCCTTCGAGAACGGCTGCCTGTGGATCTTCCCGCAGGACGAGTGGGAGCAGGTGCGCGATCGCGTGAACAAGCTTCCCAACGTGAAGGCCGTACATCGGAATCTGCAGATGAAACTCGTCGGTGCCGCTGCGCACGTCGAACCGGACGGCAATGGCCGCATCCTGCTGCCGGCTCGCCAGCGCGAGGTCACCGGGCTGGAAAAGCGCGCCGTGCTGCTCGGCATGGGCAACAAGTTCGAGCTTTGGAACGAGCAGGTGCACCTGGCCAAGATCCGCGAAACGATCTCTGAAGATCAGATCACGGAGGAAATGGCAGAGCTCACGCTGTGATGGGCCCGCAGACGAGCGTCGCGCCGCTGCAGCACGTGCCGGTGATGCTGGCGCAGGTCCTGGAGGGCCTGCAGGTGAGGGCGGAGGGAACCTGGCTGGACGGCACCTTCGGTCGCGGCGGACACGCGCGCGAAGTGCTGGCGAGGCTCGGGGAAAACGGCCGCCTGCTGTTGATGGATCGCGATCCGGAAGCGATCGCGAGCGCGCAGCGCGAGTTCGGCGCGGATGCGCGAGTGCGGATCCGCCATGGGAGCTTCGCGGAGCTCGCCGACTGGGAGGAAACCGCGGCGGGGCTGGATGGCGTACTGCTCGATCTCGGCGTGTCTTCGCCGCAGCTCGACGATCCGGCCCGGGGTTTCAGTTTCCAGGGCGATGGTCCGCTGGACATGCGCATGGACCCCACGCGGGGCCAGAGCGCGGCGGAATGGTTGGCTGCGGCGGATGAAAAGGAGATCGCCGACGTGTTGTGGCGCTACGGCGAGGAAAAAATGAGCCGGAGGATTGCGCGAGCCATCGTGGAGGCGGGACGTGATCGTCCGCTGACGACCACGCGGCAGCTCGCCGACCTCGTCACCCGGGCCATCGGGCACCGCGAGCGCCACAAGCATCCGGCCACGCGGACATTCCAGGGGCTGCGCATCCACGTCAACGACGAACTGGGCGCCCTGGAGCGCGGGCTCGCCGCCGCGCGCGACGCACTCAAGCCGGGCGGGCGCCTCGTCGTCATCAGTTTCCATTCGCTCGAAGACCGCGTCGTGAAGCAGTTCATCCGCGGCGACGTCGCGCGCCCGGTGCGGCGCGGCCTGCCGCTGCCGGAAACGGCGCCGCCTGCGCTGGTCGCCGTCGGCAAGGCGCAGTTCGCCGACGAGGCGGAGCTGGCCGTCAACCCGCGGTCGCGCAGCGCCGTGCTGCGCATCGCCGAGCGTACCGCCGTCGACGGACCGAGCCCGTCCGTCCGGAGGCATCCGTGAAGGTCCTCGGCGCCATCGTGCTGCTGATCCTGCTGGCGGCGACGCTCGGCAGCGCGCTCGCGGTCGTGAAGACGCGGCAGCAGAGCCGCTCGCTGTTCGTCGAACTGAGCCGGCTCGGCAACGAACGCGACGATCTCAATTTCGAGTTCGGCCGCCTGCAACTGGAGCAGGCGACCTGGGCCGAGAACAACCGCATCGAGCAGATCGCGCGCGGCAAGCTCGGCATGATCCCGCCTGCCCAGGCGGAAACCGTGGTGGTCAAGCGATGAGCCCGCGCGGCAGACCCGTCGCGGCGCGCTCGCGGCTCTACGTCGTGCTGGGCATGCTCGGGCTGGCGTCGAGCGCGCTGGTCGTGCGCGCCGTCGATCTGCAGGTCGTTCGCAAGGATTTCTACCAGGAGCAGGGCGACGCGCGCTACCTGCGCGATCTTTCGATCCCCGTGTCGCGCGGCACGATCTTCGACCGCAACGGCGAGCCGCTGGCAGTGTCCACGCCGGTCGACTCGATCTGGGCGAACCCGACGGAAGTGCTGGAGCACGCCGACCGCATTCCCGAGCTCGCGCGGGTCGCCGGCCTGGACGAGGAAGCGTTGCGGCAGAAGCTGATCGACCGCTCCGATAAGGAGTTCATCTATCTCAAGCGACACCTGAACCCCGACGCCGCGAAGGCGATCCTCGACCTCGACATCCCGGGCATCGCCAGCCAGCGCGAGTTCAAGCGCTACTACCCGAGCGGCGAGGTGTTCGGCCACGTGCTCGGCTACACCAACATCGACGATCGCGGGCAGGAAGGCCTCGAACTCGCGTTCGACGAGTGGCTCGCCGGCAAGCCCGGCGTCAAGCGCGTGATCCGCGACCGCAAGGGGCACGAAGTCGAGAACGTCGAATTGGTGCGCGAAGCGCAGGCCGGGCGCGACCTCACGCTGTCGATCGACCGCCGCATCCAGTATCTGGCGTATCGCGAGCTCAAGGCCGCGCTGGCCGAGCACCATGCGACGTCCGGCTCGATGGTGATCGTCGACGTGCCGACCGGCGAGATCCTCGCGATGGTCAACCAGCCGTCGTTCAATCCGAACGCGCGCTCGAACGTCGACCCTTCCTACCGGCGCAACCGCGCCGTCACCGACGTCGTCGAGCCCGGCTCGACGATGAAGGCCTTCACCATCTCGGCGGCGCTGGAATCCGGCAAGTGGAAGATCCACACGCCCGTCGACACGCGCCCCGGCACCTACACGCTGTACGGCCACACGATCAGCGACGTGCACAACAAGGGGCTGATCGACGTCACCGGCGTCATCACGTATTCGAGCAACGTGGGTGCCGCGAAGATCGCCGGCTCCATGTCGCGCGACCACATGTACGACGTGTTCCATCGCTTCGGTTTCGGTGAAGTGACCGGCAGCGGCTTTCCCGGCGAATCGCCCGGTTACCTGCCGGTGCCGAAGGCCTGGGGACCGGTGGAGCAGGCCACGCTCGGCTACGGCTACGGCCTCAACGCGACGCCGCTACAGGTCGCGCAGGCCTACGCCACGCTCGCCAACGACGGCCGCCTGCAGTCGCCGACGTTCGTGAAAGGCGCGCAGAATCCTCCGCGCACGGTGGTCGATCCGCAGATCGCCTCGAACCTGCGCGACATGCTCGAGACCGTCATCGTCGCTCCCGGCGGTGGTGGAGCGGTCAAGGCGCGCGTGACGAACTACCGCGTCGCCGGCAAGACCGGCACCGCCCGTACGGCGGTCGGCGGCGGCTACCAGAAGAAGTACACCTCGTTGTTCGCCGGCATGATCCCGGCCAGCCATCCGCGCCTCGTCGGCGTCGTCGTCATCCGCGAGCCGCAGGGCGTGTTCTACGGCGCGCTCGTCGCCGCGCCGGTGTTCGGGCGCGTCATGGACGGCGCGGTGCGCCTGCTCGACGTGCCGCCCGACAACGTCCAGAACTGGTACGTCGCCGCGCCAGAAAGCGGTCGCAGGATCGAGGCTCCGAGGCAAGCGCCCGATCGCGCCACGGAAGACTCGACCATCGACGACGGAGTGCCACAGGAATGAGCCGCCCGGACATCACGTTGCGCGAACTGCTGCAGGACCGCGCCGATACCGGCACGGCCGGCGGCATCGTCGTGCACGGGCTCGCGCTCGACTCGCGCCGGGTGCGGCCGGGCGATGCCTTCGTCGCGCTCGGCGGCACGCAGATGCACGGTCTCGCATTCGTCCCGGCGGCGATCGAACGCGGAGCCGTCGCGGTGCTCGCGGAAGCGCCGGACCAGAGGCAGGACGCGGAGTCGGTGGTCCCGGCCGGTGCCGCCGCGGTGCCGACCGTCTGGGTCGCGAACCTGCGCAGCGAACTCGGCGCGATCGCCTCGCGTTGTTTCGGAGAGCCGTCCCGGGCGCTCGACGTGATCGGCGTGACGGGTACGAACGGCAAGACCTCGACCGTGCAGATGCTGGCGCAGGCCCTGCACCGGCTCGGTCGGTCGTCGGCCACGATCGGCACGCTCGGCGCCGGGCTCCATGGCGCGATCCGCGAAGGTGAACGCACCACGCCGGACGCGATCGCCGTGCACGGCCTGCTGGCGCAGTTCCGCGACGAGGGCGCCACCCACGTCGCGATGGAAGTGTCTTCGCACGCGCTCGTGCAGGGGCGCGTCAACGCGGTCGCGTTCGACATCGCCGTGTTCACCAATCTCACGCGCGACCATCTCGATTACCACGGCACGATGGAAGCCTACGGCGCGGCCAAGCAGCGCCTGTTCGCATGGCCTGACCTCAGTGCGGCCGTCCTCAACGTCGACGACGCGTTCGGCCGCGCCCTCGCGACGACCGTCGGCGCCGGCGTCCGGCTGCTGCGCTACGGCATCGACCGCGACGATGCCGATGTCGTGGCACGCGGTGTCGAGACGCGCGCGGAAGGGCTCGCGTTCCGCCTCGTCACGCCATGGGGCGAGGGCGAGGTCGCGACGCGCCTGCTCGGCCGCTTCAACGTCTCCAACCTGCTCGCGGTCGCCGCCTGCCTCGGCCAGCTCGGCTTCGCCTTCGACGAGATCCGGTCCGCGCTCGCGGCGCTGGATCCGGTCGCCGGACGCATGAATCGGCTCGGCGGGTCCGATGCGCAGCCGCTGGTCGTGATCGACTACGCGCACACGCCGGACGCCCTCGAGCAGGCGCTCGCGTCCCTGCGGGCGCATTGTGCCGGCCGGCTGATCTGCGTGTTCGGCTGCGGTGGCGAGCGCGATGCCGGCAAGCGTCCGCAGATGGGGGCGATCGCCGAGGCGCTGGCCGATCGCATCGTCATCACCGACGACAATCCGCGCGGCGAGGACGGCGACGCGATCGTGGCGCAGATCGCCGCCGGCCTCGCACATCCGCAGGACGCCACCGTCGAGCGGGACCGTGCCGGCGCGATCTCGCTCGCGATCGCCACCGCGAAGCCGGGCGACATCGTGCTGATCGCGGGGAAGGGCCACGAGCCGTATCAGGAAGTCGCCGGCCGCAAGCAGCCGTTCGACGATCTCGCCGTCGCCCGTCGAGTCCTGGAGATGCGCCCATGCTGAGCGTGCGCCTTTCCGACATCGCGCACTGGAGCGGCGGCCGCCTCCAGGGCGACGACGCGATCGTGACCTCGGTGTCGATCGACACGCGCACGCTTGCCGCCGGCGCGCTGTTCGTCGCGCTGAAGGGCGAGCGCAGCGACGGCCACGAATTCGCCGCCGCGGCACGTGCCGCCGGCGCGGCAGGCCTGCTG
>DBMH01000161.1 GCA_002297645.1 Rhodanobacteraceae bacterium UBA703
CTGCCGGCGACGAGCGTGTCGCCGGCCTGTTTCGCGACGGCGGCGGATTCGCCGGAAAGCAGCGACTCGTCGATGCGGCAGCTCGCGCTTTCGAGCACGCCGTCGGCGGGTACCGCGCCGCCGTCGGCGACGTGGACGAGGTCGCCGACGGTCAGGGTCGCCGCCGCGACGCGCTCGATCGAGCCGTCCGTGCGCACGCGGTCGGCGAACATCGGCGTCAACCGCGCCAGGGCGTCGCTGAGGTCGCCGGCGCGATGGCGTGCGCGCATCTCGAGGTAGCGCCCGACCAGCAGGAAGAACACGAACATGCTGACCGAATCGAAGTAGACCTCTTCGCCGCCGCGGAGCGCCTCGACGAGGCTGGCGACGTAGATCAGCGCGATGGCGATCGCCACCGGTACGTCCATGCCGAGGCGGCGTGCGCGCAGCGAGCGCAGGGCGCCGGAGAAGAACGGTGCGGCCGAGTAGAACACGACAGGGGCCGCGGCCAGAACGCCGAGCCAGCGGAACAAGTCCCGCGTGGACGTGCCGATGTCGTCGAACGCGCCGAGATAGAGCGCGCTCGCGTACATCATCGCCTGCATCGCGCCGAAGCCGGCGACGACCAGCCGCTTCAGCGCCTGGCGCGACTCGCGCCGGCGCGAGTCGTCGAGCGCGGCGACGTCGAGCGGAAGCCCTCGGTAGCCGGTGTGCGCGAGCGTTTCGAGGATGGCGGGCAGGGCGCAGAGGTTCGCGTCCCAGGTCACTCGCGCGCGTTGCGCGCTGGCGTTGACCTGCACGCTGGCGACGCCCGGCAGCGCGCCGAGCGAGCGCTCGATCAGCCAGACGCAGGCGCTGCAGCGGATGCCGTCGACGAGCAGGATGGTCTCGCGCTCGTCCTCCCCGAGTTCGCGCACGACATGGCGGGCGACGTCCTCGCGCGCCCAGGCGGCGGCGTCGCCGGTTTCCGCCGCGGGACGCGGCGCGGGTTCGCTGCGCAGGCGGTAGTAGTCGGCGAGGCCGAGGCGGTCGATCCACTCGGCCGCCGCGCGGCAGCCCTGGCAGCAGACGGGGCGGGNNGCTGCCGCCGACGACCGCTTCGAGCATCCCCGTTGCGGGCAGCGCTTCGCCGCAGTGCCAGCATGCGTTCGGGTTCATCGCGCAGTCCCTTCCTTCGCAGCGGCGGGCCGCGCCGTCGGTACCTTGAACACCGGGTCGCCCGCGACGGGCACGGGTTCGTCCGCGTGGCGGGCGCCCAGCACGATCATCGAAACGCAGCCCGCGACGACCGCGATCAGCAGCGCGATGGCGAGCCACAGCACCGGCTGGCGATACCACGATCCATCGGCTGCGAGGGCGGGTCCCGGCGCGTCCATGTGTGCTCCGTCAATGTGTCGCGGCGCCGTCGCCGTGCGACTGCGCGTAGATCCAGGATGCGATCAGGCGCACGTCGCGCTCGCCGAGGCGGTCGCGCCATGCCGGCATCGTGCCCGAGCGTCCCTTGCGGATGGTCTGCTCGAGGGTCGCGAGGTCGCCACCGTAGAGCCGGTGCGGCTGCGTCAGGTTCGGCGCGCCGAGCGCCGGGTTGCCCTTGCCCTCGGGGCCGTGGCAGGCCGAGCAGGTCGTGAACAACGCCTTGCCCTCGGCCGCGCGCGAAGGCGACTGCGGCATACCGGACAGGCTCTGCACGTAGTTCGCGAGGCGTTCGACGTCGGCCTTGGCCAGGCTGCCCTCGAACGGCGGCATGGTGCCGCGGCGGCCGTCGAGGATGCTGGTCAGGATCGCTTCGGGCGTGCCGCCCCAGAGCCAGTCGGCATCGGTCAGGTCCGGAGCGCCGACGGCGTGGTTGCCGCGGCCTTCGATGCCGTGGCAGGCGGCGCAGTTGTCGACGAACAGGCGATGGCCCATGCGCGTCGCGTCTGGCATCGCCGCGAGCTGTTCGATGCTGCGGCCGTCGTAGCCCTGCAGGACCGGATCGAGCTTCGCGCGGTTGGCGGCGGTGTCCTGCGCGAGCTGCCCGTGCGCGCTCCAGCCGATCAGGCCCTTGTAGGCGCCGAAGCCGGGATAGAGCACGAGGTAGCCGATGCCGATGGCGAACATGGCGGCCGACAGCAGCACCCACCACAGCGGCAGCCGGCGCACGCCTTCGCGCAGTACGCCGTGGGCCCATACGTGGCCGCTGGTGCCGTCGGCCTGGGTCGGGATCCGGACGGACTGCCCCCAGACGAACAGGAACAGCGTGATGCCGAGGTTGAGCACCACCAGGAACATGATCCAGGCGGACCAGAACGCGTTCATCGGGCCTTTCCTCCGTCGTGCGCCGGCTCGTCGTCCATGGGCAGGCGCGCGAGGGCGGCGTACTTGTCCTTGTGGCGGCGGTTCCAGACCCAGATCCAGATGCCGACGAAGGTCGCCATCATCATCACGATCAGCACGCCGGTGAGGTGTCCCCAGGTCGCGCTCATGGCGCGGCTCCCTGCGCCGGTGCGGCCGGCTTCGGTTCGTTGGCGATGCCGAGTCCCTGCAGGTACGCGATCAGCGCTTCCATTTCCGTGCGGCCGCCGACCGCGGACGCGGCGCCGGCGATGTCCTCGTCGGTGTACGGGTCGCCCAGCATGCGCAGCACGCGCATCTTGCGCGTGACCTCGTCCGGGTCCACCAGCGCCCGGGTCAGCCACGGATAGGCTGGCATGTTCGAATCCGGCATCACCGCGCGCGGATCCTTGAGGTGCACGAGCTGCCATTCGTCGCTGTACTTGCCGCCGACGCGCGCGAGGTCCGGTCCGGTGCGCTTCGAGCCCCATTGGTGCGGCCGGTCGTAGACCGACTCCTCGGCGGTCGAGTAGGGACCGTAGCGCTCCGTCTCGGCGCGCAGCGCGCGGATCATCTGCGTGTGGCAGAGATAGCAGCCTTCGCGCACGTAGATGTCCTTGCCGGCCAGGCGCAGCGCGTCGTAGGGCTTCACGCCCGGCGCGGCCTTGACCTCGTGCGCGCGCATGAACAGCGGCGTGATCTCGGCGAGGCCGCCGATCGACACCATGACCGCGGTCAGGATGCCGAGCAGGCCGGCGTGCTTCTCGATCGCCTCGAAATACTTGTAACCACCTGCCATGGTCGTGGCCCTTAGCTGACGAGTGCGGCCATGGAGGGCCGCTTCTGGACGGACACGATGAGACCGTCTTTCCGGATGTGGGGACTGGTCGAAGCGGCGCTCATGGACGAGCGCATCAACCCGTCACCGGCAACGGCGCCGGGACCTGGTGCGGTTCGGGTTCGGGGATCGGCACCGGGATCGGCTGGATCAGGCGCGCGCGTGCGGCAGCGGCGGTGTGCCAGAGGTTCCAGGCCATCACGACCATTCCGAGCACGACCAGCAGCCCGCCGGCGAAGCGGATCGCGTAGTAGGGCTTGATCGCGATCAGGCTGGCGATGAACGAGTGCGTCAGCGAACCGTCGGATTCGGTGGCGCGCCACATCAGGCCTTCCGTGACGCCCGCGATCCACATCGAGACGATGTACAGCAGCAGGCCGGTCGTGTGCATCCAGAAGTGCACGTTCATCGCGCGCGTCGAGTGCATCGCCGGGCGGTCGAGCGCACGCGGCGCCATCGCGTAGAGCGAACCGATGGTGATCATCGCGACCCAGCCGATCGAGCCGGAATGCACGTGCGCGACGGTCCAGTCGGTGTAGTGCGAGAGCGCGTTGACGGTCTTGATCGCCATCATCGACCCCTCGAAGGTGGAGGCGGCGTAGAACACGAGCGCCAGCACCATGAACTTCGCGGCGGGGTCGGTGCGCAGCTTGTGCCACGAGCCGTTGAACGTGAGCAGGCCGTTCGCGGCCGAGCCCCAGCTCGGCATCAGGAGGATCAGCGAGAACGCCATGCCGACCGACTGCACCCAGTCGGGCAGGGCGGTGTAGATCAGGTGGTGCGAGCCGGCCCACATGTAGACCGAGATCAGCGCCCAGAAATTGACGATCGAGAAGCGGTAGCTCCAGAGCGGCTGCTGCGCCTGGCGCGGCACGAAGTAGTACATCATGCNNTACCACCACTGCACCATGGCGTCGACGACGCCCGAATAGATCGGGTACGACTTCGTCAGCGACACCGGAATCGCGAGATTGTTGACGATGTGCAGCAGGCCGACCGCGATGATGAAGGCGCCGTAATACCAGTTGGCGACGTAGATGTGGCGGATGCGCCGCCGTGCCAGCGTGGCGAAGAACACCGTGCCGAACGAGACCCAGACCACGGCGACGAGCAGGTCGATGAACCATTCCGGTTCCGCGTATTCCTTGCTCTGGGTGATGCCCATCGGCATCGTCGTCATCGCCAGCACGCAGATCAGCTGCCAGCCCCAGAACGTGAAGTTCGAAAGCCTGCCGAGCGCCAGGCGCGTGTGGCCGGTGCGCTGCACGACGTAGTAGCAGGTGCCCATCAGCGCGGAGCCGCCGAAGGCGAAGATCACGCCGAAGGTGTGGTCCGGCCGCAGGCGGCTGAAGGTCAGCCAAGGGATGCCGAAGTTCAGTGCCGGCCAGGCGAGTTCGGCGGCGATGTAGACGCCGATCGCCATGCCGACGATGCCCCACACCGCCGCGGCGAGCAGGAACAGGCGCACGACGTGGTCGTTGTAGGTCTCGACGGTACGCATGACGGCCCCTTGCATGGAAGCGGCTATTCTCGGCGCTGGCACCTGCGAAACCATGACCTGGATCAGGACAGGATGTCGCAGCACGCCCCTCATGCGGCCATTCGACGCGGTGGAAGGCGGCGCGCGAACGAAGCCGGTCGCGCGCGCCGGGCGGTGCCTCAGCGCCCCTGTTCGTTCCCCGCGGCCGCGGCGTTCCACTGCGCGACCTGGGCGCGGGCCCGCGCCAGCATCGCGTCCAGCGCCGCGCGATCATACGCCTTGCCGCGCAGGACGACCGTGTCGACCG
>DBMH01000162.1 GCA_002297645.1 Rhodanobacteraceae bacterium UBA703
TGTCGACCAGGGATGCATTCATTGCGGTACTCCGGACTGGCGGTCGCCGCCAGCCTGGCGAGCAACTCGGGACCGATCCCGGCGGGTTCGCCGGCGGTCAGCGCGAGACGCGGCAGCCGGCGACCGGTCACCGTGCGCTTACGGCGCGGCCTTGGCCGGCGTGTTGCCGCCCGGCAGGCGGATCTCGACGTAGGCCTCGCTGCGCAACTGGCGCAGGAAGCTCTCGTACTCGTCCTCGGCCTTGCGCTGGAACAGGATCGTGCGGGCCTGGTCGCGCTGCAGTTCGCCCGACTTGTCGGTGCTGCGCGTGTCGACGAGCTGGAGCACGTGCCAGCCGGCGTCCGTCTCGAACGGCTGCGAGATCTCGCCCGGCTTCAGGTGCTGCAACTGGTCGGCGACGCGCGAGCCGTAGGCGGTGCCGCTGAACCAGCCGAGGTCGCCGCCGAGCCGGGCAGTCGCCTCGTCCTGCGAGCTTTCCTTGGCGGCCTTCTCGAAGTCCTCGCCGGCGACGATCTTCTGGCGGATCGCTTCCGCCTTGGCATGGGCCTCGTCGCTGGAAACCAGTTCGGTCGGCTTGATGAGGATGTGGCGCGCGTGGTACTCGGTGACCATCTGCGCACCGCCGTCGCGCTTGCCGATCAGCTTGATGATGTGGAAGCCGTTGGGACCGCGCATCGGCGGCGACACCTGGCCTTCCTGCAGCTTGTCGGCCGCGTCGGCGAGCGCCGGCGGCAGCTCGTCGCGGTTGCGCCAGCCGAGGTCGCCGCCCTGCAGCGCGTTCTGCGCATTGGAGTAGCGGATCGCCGCGGCGGCGAAGTCCATGCCGTCGTCGATCTGCTTCTTCGCTTCCTCGGCGCGGCGATGCGCTTCGTCGATCTGGTCCGGCGTGGCGCCGTCGGGCACGTTGACGACGATGTAGCCGAGGTGGAGCTGCCCGCCGCGCAGGTTGCCGTTGCGGATCAGGCTGTCGATCTCGGCGTCTGTGACCTGCGCGCGGCTCTGCGCGACGCGCTGGCGCAGCGTCTGCACGACGAGCTGGTCGCGCACGTTGCGGCGGAACTGGTCGTAGTCGATGCCCTGCTGCGTGAGGGCGCCGCGGAGCTGGCTGAGGTCGAGACCGTTCTGCTGCGCGATCTGCGCCATCGAGCGGTCGATCTCGGCGTCGGAGACGCGCACGCCAGTGCCGTCGGCGCGGACCAGCTGCAGCTTCTGCAGGATCAGGCGCTCGAGCACCTGGCGCTCGAGCACCTCGCGCGGCGGAAGCTGCTGCGGGCTGTTCGCGAATTGTCCGAGGACATTGGAGACATCGCGGTCCAGCTCGCTCTGCAGCACCACGTCCTCGTCGACGATCGCGACGATGCGGTCGAGCGGCGCGACGGACTGGGCCTGGGCGAACGCCGGCCGCGACGCGGCAAAGGTGGCGGCGGCAAGTGCGGCGACAGCGAGAGCGGCAAACGGGAATTTCATGCGGGGTTTCCGGAGGTTCGGCGCGTGCGGATCTGCGACAGGCTGGACGGTTTTCCGTTCCGTTGCCGGTGTCGGCAAGGCGGTCGGCATTCAGGGAAGGCGCGCCAGGTCATTGATATCCGAGGATACCACGGCGCAGGAAGTCGTCCGTCTTCTGGCCGACCGAGCCGATGCCCTTGAAGACGATCTCGAAGAAGATCGCCTTGTCGCGCTCGCCTTCGATGTTGCGGATCCAGTCGCGCGCGATCACGCGCCAGGTGACGCAGCAGGTCTCGCGCTCGACGCCGAAGAAGCGCTCGAGCGTGCGACCCTTGGTGCCGCGCGGGTCGGCGGGGTTCGGGTTCGGGTTGTTCAGCGCGTAGTTCCAGCGTCCGATCAGGCGCCAGCCGGAATGGAGCGGCACCACGGTGGACAGGTCCACCTGTTCGAGGAAGTCGCGCCGGTAGCGGTAGGAGAAGTTGACCACGCCTTCGCTGCCGAAGCGGTTCTGCAGCGTGACCGTGGAGAGGTCGGTGCGATGCGAGTTCGGGTTCCACTGCTGGTCGAGCACGAGGCGCCAGCGGTCGGACGGGCGCACGTCGACTTCGGCGGCCCAGGTCGAGCCGGACCAGTCCGTCGGCGGCAGCGGCTGGCCGTTCGGGCCGGGCAGCTGCACGCGCTGGTCGTCGAAGTAGCGGATCTGGCCGATGCTCGCGGACACGCGCTCGGTGCCGGTCGCGTCTTCCAGCAGGCGCGTGGTCAGCGCCAGCGTGAGGTTGTTCGCGTCCATCTGGCGGTCGGCGCCGACGAACCGGTTGCTGCGGAACATCTGGCCGAAGCTGAACGGGACTTCCTGCGTGTCGAACAGCGGCAGGTCGTCCTGGTTGCGGTACGGCACGCGCAGGTAGTAAGCGCGCGGTTCCAGCGTCTGCGTCCATTCGGTGCCGCGCAGCTGCAGGTCGCGCTCGAATACCAGACCGGTGTCGAGGCTGAAGATCGGCGTGCCGCGGCTCGGGTGGCGATCGGTCAGCAGCGGGTTGTAGCCCGGGCCTCCGGGCGGCGCGATGTGATCGAGCGAATAGATCGTGTAGCGGTAGCCGATCTGCGGGCGGATGAAGTACGCCGCGGTCTCGATCGGGTAGGCCAGGTAGGGGAACACGTCCAGGCGCTGCCCTTCGAGCGGCTGGACGTGCGTCGCGGAAGCGTCCGAGCCGAGCCAGTAGCTGCTCTTGCCGAACGCGATGAATTCCGAGTCGACGCCGGCGGTCAGGTCGCCGAGGACGGCCTGCTCCGCGTTGAACGTCGCGCGCGGCAGGCGGCGGTACGGCTGGTACTGCTTGGACAGGCTCGGGTCGGTGATCTGGTAGCTGTCGCCGCCGATGGACGCGCTCCACCAGCTGCCGCGCCCGTTCAGGTAGGCGCTGGACTGCAGGAAGCTGATCGCGGAGCTGTACAGGCCGCGGCCGAAGTCCTCGAAGTAGCGGCTGTCCGAAACGCGATTGATGTCGACGCCGACGCCCCAGTTGGACGCGATCGAGGTCGAGTTGCGCCAGCGGTACCACCAGCGGCTGTCCGGCACGGACTGGCCGTACTGGGCGCTCTCGTCGGCGGCGCGGTCGTCCTTCGGGATGTAGTCGAAGTCGAACTGCCCGTTGCTGCCGTCAGTCAGGTAGCGGAACTCGCCGCCGAGCATGAAGCCGCGGTCGGTCATAAGGCGCGGATACAGCGTGGCGTCGTAGTTCGGCGCGAGATTCAGGTAGTACGGGACGATGACGTCGAGGCCGCGGCGGTTGCCGTAGCCGATGGTCGGCGCCAGGAAGCCGCTGACGCGGCGGTCGTCGATCGGGAAGCGCACGTACGGGAACCAGAACACCGGCACATTCAGTACGCGGAACGTGACGTCGCGCGCACGGCCGACGCCTTCGACGCGGTCGAGCACGATCTCCCGTGCACTGAACGCCCATTGCTGGTCGCGCAGGTCGCAGGTGGAGTAGCGCGCGCCGGTCAGCTTCGTGTGGTCGGCATCTTCCATCACGGCGACCTGGGCCACGCCGTTGCCGCGCGAGGCCAGCAACTGGTACTGCACGCCGTCGAGCGTGCAGCGGTCGAGATCGGCGTTGCCCTGTGCGCGGTCAGCCGACATCAGCAGGCTGCGATCCTGGAAGCGCACCTCGCCTTCGGCCGAGTAGTCGGTCGTATCGGCGTCGTAGGTGAGCTTCTTCGCGCGCAATTGGAGGTCGAGCTGGCGCACCGTCGCCTCGCCCTCCAGCACGTAGCGGCTCTTGTCCGGCGTGGTCACCTTCAGCGCGGTGGCCGTGCGCGGCGCGCTGGCGCGATCGCCTTCGGTCGGCAGGTCCGGCGAATAGAAGTCGAGCAGGTCGTTCTTCGAGCACATGCCCCACTCGACCGGCTTCCTGGGGCATTTGAGCACCCCGGCCGGGCAGTTCGGCGCGTCTTCGCCCTGCGCCTGCGCGAGCGGGCCGAGGGCGAGAAAGATGGCAGCCGCGAGCAGGCGTTGCGGGCGCAATGCGGGGCGATGGGGCACGGGCGGGGTCTGGCCTGGAGACAAGAGCGTTAGCTTGCCGGAAGCGCCTGCGCCCGGCAAACGGGATCGTTCAGATCCCCGCCAGCGCCGCCACGTGGACGGCGCTGGATTCGCGCAGCGCCTGCAGGCTGTAGCCGCCTTCCAGGCTGGACACGATGCGGCCCTCGGCGTGCCGCTCCGCGAGCGCGACCAGCCGTGCCGTCAGCCAGGCGTAGTCCTCGGCGTCCAGATTCAGGTCGGCGAGCGGATCGAGCCGGTGGGCGTCGAAACCGGCCGAAACCAGCACGAGCTGTGGCTCGAACGCGTCCAGGGCGGGCAGCAGGCGGATTTCCCAGGCCGCGCGGAAGGCGGCCGAGCCGCTGCCGGCGACCAGGGGCGCGTTGGCGATGTTGCCGGCGCCGGTCTCGTCGCGCAGGCCGGTGCCGGGGTAGAGCGCATCCTGGTGCGAGGAGGCGTACATCACGCGCGGATCGCTCCAGAAGATGTCCTGCGTGCCGTTGCCGTGGTGTACGTCGAAGTCGACGATGGCGACCCGATCGAGTCCGCGCGCGAGCGCGTGCGCGGCACCGACGGCGACGTTGTTGAACAGGCAGAAACCCATGGCCGCATCGGGCGTGGCGTGATGTCCGGGCGGGCGGACCGCGCAGAACGCGCGCTCGCGCGGATCGTCCAGCGCGGCGTCCACCGCGCCGACGACCGCACCGGCGGCGAGCAGGGCCGCCTCGGCCGAATGCGGCGACATCCAGGTATCCGGGTCGAGCGGGCGCCACTCCGGCGCGTAGGGATCGAGCACGGTGTCGATCAGCGCTCGCGTGTGCACGCGTGCGATCTGGCTGCGCAACGCATGCACCGCTTCGCGTCGCGGCAGCAGGACGAACCGGGGGGCGGCGAGCGCTTCCATTACCGCGGTCAGGCGTGCCGGCGATTCCGGATGGCCGGGGCCGGTGTCGTGCTGGTGGAAGCGCGGATGGGTGTAGATCGTGACGGTCATGAGGGAACGGTGCGGGACCGGCGCAGCCTACCACCGCGCGCCGCGCACTCCCGGCAGGGCGTCAGGCCTTCGGCTTCTTGCGCCGCTCGTGCTGCCACAACACTTCGCCGTGGCCCGAGGCACGTGCCAGCACGCGTGCGATCACGAACAGCAGGTCCGACAGCCGGTTCAGGTAATGCGTTGCCTCGGGGCGGACCTCTTCGAGGCGCGACAGGGTCACGACCTCGCGTTCGGCGCGACGGCAGATCGTGCGGGCGAGGTGGCAGTGCGCAGCGGCGAGGCCGCCGCCCGGCAGGATGAAATCCTTCAGCGGGGGCAGGTCCTCGTTGAAGCCGTCGAGCACCCGTTCGAGCCGTTCGATGTCGGCGGCGTGCACCATCGCCATGCCGGGGATGCACAGCTCGCCGCCGAGATCGAACAGGTCGTGCTGGACCTGGGTCAGCACCTCGCGTACCGGCTCCGGGATCTCGACGGCCAGCACCAGGCCGATCGCGCTGTTCAGCTCGTCGACGGTGCCGTACGAGGCGACGCGCGCGGAATCCTTGGCCACGCGCGAGCCATCGCCGAGGCCGGTCGTGCCGTCGTCGCCGGTGCGCGTGTAGATTTTGGAGAGGCGGTTACCCATGCTGCACTCGGAAGCGGCTTGCGCGAGCGAATCGCGCTTCCCCTCTCCCGCTTGCGGGAGAGGGCAGGGTGAGGGAAGTCGAAGCGGGGCCTCGTGGCTCGAGGAAAATCCCGCCCGTCGAATCAGCGACGCTGTTCTCCGGCGGTGCCATGCCCGGCCATCGCTCCCAGTGCCCGCGTCGCAAGCACGTGCAGCACGGCCGCGATCGCGACGTAGACGAGGGTCAGGCCGATGAACGGCAGGTACCAGTCGCCGAGGTTCTTCATCCAGCCGCCGAAGCTCGCCGTGACGCCGGCTGCGGCCTGCCAGTGGTTGCTGAGCCAGTAGTAGCTGCCGTTCGAGACGAGGTAGCAGACGCTGGCGGCGGCGACCGCACTGACCAGCAGCAGGCCGAGTTCGCGCGCGTGCAGGCCGTCGTAGCGCTGGCGCAGCCAGGCGCCGCCGAACCACAGGGCGGCATAGCTCGGGACGAGGAACCAGTACGCCGGCGACACGCAGTAGTGGCTCCAGAAGCTCAGGCCCTGGCCGGAGATGACGGCGTAGTCGACGCCGACCGCCAGCGCCATCAGTGCCGGGAACGCCCAGCGGACCGAGCCGCGGAGATAGAACCCCGCAATGAAGAACACGGCCCACGACGCGTCCGGCAGGGAGCCGATGTGCGTGCCGAGATGGATCAGGTTCGCGCGCGTGGCGACCATCACGATCGCGAGGATCGCGAAGACGCCGAGGCGCCAGGGCGTGGACAGGCTGGGGTTCGTGGCGGTCATGATCGGGGTCCGGTCGAGCAATGCCATAGTCTAGCAGGCTGCGACGCAACAGCCTGCGGGATCGCCTGCGTCGAACGGGGATCGCTGCCGTGCCGCGGCACCAGCCGTCGATCCGTGACGCGGGGAGCGGATCAACGGCACGGGGGCTTGCCGCGCCGGACCGGATCCGCCCGCCGGGAGCGCAGGTATCATCGCGCCATGAACGACACCTACGATGTCCTGATCGTCGGCGGCGGCCTGGTCGGAGCGAGCCTCGCCATCGCCCTCGACGGCAGCGGTCTTTCGGTCGCGCTGGCCGAAGCGGCGGCGCCGCGCGTGGACCTGCAGCCGAGCTACGACGAGCGCAACCTCGCGCTCGCCCGCGCCAGCCTCAATGCGCTGGAAGCGCTCGGCGTGCTCGACGCGCGCTCCCCGGCGACGCCGATCCGGCGCATCCACGTCAGCCGCCGCGGGGATTTCGGCGCGGTCCGGCTCGATCACGGCGAACTCGGCCTGCCGGCGTTCGGTGCCGTGATGCCGGCGCGCGAGCTCGGCAATGCACTGCTGCGTCGACTCGACGCCTGCACGTCCCTGGCGCGTCTCGCGCCGGCGCAGGCGATCGCGATCGAGACCGGTGCGGACGCCGTGTCGGTCCGATTGCGACTCGGCGACGCCGAGCGCGAAGTGCGCGCCCGCCTGCTGGTCGGCGCCGACGGAACCGAGTCGTTCGTGCGCAGCGCTTTCGGCATCGGCGCGGAGCGGCACGACTACGCGCAGTCCGCCTTCGTCACCACGCTGACGACCGAGCGCCCGCTCGACGGCACCGCCTACGAGCGCTTCACCGACTCCGGGCCGGTCGCCCTGCTGCCGCTCGGCGAGCGTCGCGCCGGCCTCGTGCTCTCCGTGCCGGTCGAGGAGGCGCCGCGCGTCGCCTCGCTCGACGACGAGGCTTTTCTCGCCTTCGTGCACGAACGTTTCGGCTGGCGCGCCTNNAAAGCGCAAGCCGTATCCGCTCGCGCGCCTGCTTGCCGAGCGCACGACCGCACCGCGCACGGTACTCGTCGGCAATGCCGCGCAGACCGTGCACCCGCTCGGTGCGCAGGGGTTCAACCTGGGCCTGCGCGACGCGCTGACCTTGGCCGAACTGCTGCGCGAAGCGCAGGCGGCGGCGACCGATCCCGGCGCGGCGGACCTGCTCGCGCGCCACGTCGAGCGGCGTGCCGGGGACCGCCATGCGACGACGTCGTTCAGCGACGACCTCGTGCGGCTGATGGGCAACGATGTGCTGCCGTTGCGCCTCGCTCGCTCGCTCGGGTTTCACGTACTCGACCGTTTCCCCCCGCTGAAGCGCCGCTTCGCGTTGCGTGGCATGGGCTGGCGCGGCGATGTGTCCACTCTGGGATTGATGCGATGAGCCGCCGCAGCGAACTCGATGCGATCGTCGTCGGTGCGGGCCCGATCGGCACCGCGCTGGCACTGGCCCTGGCGCGTGACGGATTCGAGGTCGCGCTGGTCGAGGCGCGCGAACCGAAGCCGTGGAGCCTCGACGACGACGTCGATGCGCGCGTCGTCGCGCTCGCGCCCGATGCTCGCGACCTGCTGCTCGACCTCGAGGTCTGGGAGGCGATCGCCGCGCAGCGCATCGGTCCCTATCGCCACATGCACGTATGGGACGCGCTCGCCCCGTGCGAACTCGACTTCGACGCGCGCGAGCGCGGCGAGGCGGCGCTGGGCTGGATCGTCGAGAACCGGCTGATCCAGTACACGCTCTGGCGTGAGCTTGTCCCCGATCGCGCGGGCCAGGAAGCCGCCGTCCGTGGCCGGATTTCTGGAAGGGGTGCGCTTCCCGGTGACGTCGTTCCGCCCCGGGTCCTTTGCCCGGCGACGGTCTCCGGCATCGAGCAGGACCAGAACGGTGTCGTCGCGACCCTCGACGACGGCACGCGCCTGCGCGCGAAGCTGCTGGTCGCCGCGGAGGGTGCGGAATCCTCGTTGCGCGGAAAGCTCGGCATCGCCTTCGACGGCCGCAACTACGGCCAGCGCGCGGTCGTCGCACATGTCGGTACCGAGCGTCCGCATGAATCGACCGCCTGGCAGCGTTTCCGCCCCGGCGGCCCGTTGGCGTTCCTGCCACTCGCCGACGGGCGCTGCTCGATCGTCTGGTCGCTGCCGGAGAACGAGGCGGCGCGCGTGCTCGCGCTCGACGACGAGGCGTTCCGCGCCGAGCTCGGCTGCGCATTCGATTTCCGTCTCGGTGCGGTCACGTCCGTGACGCCGCGCCTCGCCTTCCCGCTGCGCCTGCGCCTCGCCGAACGCTATCTCGCCGGCCGCTGCGTGCTGGTCGGCGACACTGCCCACGTCGTGCATCCGCTGGCCGGGCAGGGCATGAACCTCGGTTTCCGCGACGTCGCCTGTCTGCGCCGCGTGCTGAACGAAGCACGCGATCGCGGCGGCGACGTCGGCGCGCCGCACGTGCTGCGCCGCTACGAGCGCGAGCGCCGCAGCGAGAACACGCTGGCCGCGCGCAGCTTCGACCTCATCGACCGCGTGTTCGGATCGTCCTCGATGCCGCTGGCCGGCCTGCGTGGCGCCGCGCTTGCCCTGGCTTCGCGCATCGGCCCGCTGCGGAGCCTGTTGTCCGATGCCGCTGCGGGCCGCGGATGACGGACCCTACAGCAATGCCCAGGTCACCACGGCGCAGACGACCGTCATCAGCAGCAGGCCAGTGAGGAAGAGTCCGTCGGCGAGCCGTTCCAGCCGGTGCATGCGGCGCGTGCTGCGCGCGCGCAAGGCCCAGTAGGCGAGCAGGCAGGCCAGCATGAACAAGGTCGCGTCGCCGGCGAGCAGGTCGTCGCCGAGGGTCGCCACCTGCGTCGCCGCGGTGACGACGTGGAGCAGGCCGATGACGGTCAGGCAGACGCCGACGAGGGCCGCCGAGGCGGTGAAGATGTGGATGCACAGGTCCGCTTCGAGCGTGCGGACGGCGGTGTTCGCGTCGTTGGCGGACTGGGTTTCGGCACGGGCGGCGGGCATGGCGGGAAAAGTGACCGGACCCTGCGCGGCGAAGTTCACGCCGCCGATGTTCGTTTACGTAAAGACGCCCGGAGCAGCAGCGACAGCGGTCGGCTGCTGGCGGCGTCGACCGGCTCGGTCGCGGATTCGACCTCGTAGCCTTCGGACACGAAGGCCGTGATCCAGGAGGCGAGCGTGCGGAAGTACCACGGCATCGGTTCGCGGAAGTCGTCGCCGAAGCCGGCGAAGGTCTCGACGCGCCAGCCGTCCGCGTAGGGCGCCTCGCCGCAGGCGGACCACGGATGCACGGTCTGCACGATCAGTTTTCCGCCGGGGGCGAGCCTGCGTCGCAGCGCGCGAAGAGGGGCGCCGAGATCCTCGCCGAGCAGCGCGAAATTGCAGGCGATGGCGTCGAAAAAACCGAACTCGGTGCGGTGGTCGTCGAGGTCCGCGTAGCCTGCCACGTCGAAGCGTGCCCCGCCGAGCGCATTCGCGGCGGCGATCAACTCCGCGCTCGCGTCGACGCCGACGACGTCGCACCCGCGCGCGGCCAATGCGCGCGCCAGCCAGCCTTCACCGCAGCCGGCATCCAGGACGCGGTGCGCCCCGGTCGCGAGTACGGCGTCGAGGATCGCCGCATCGGTGCCGGCTCGGCGGCTGGCGATACGTCGTTCGCGCACGGCGCGCGTCCAGGCGTCTGCGTTCGTGCGCCAGCTCCGCTGCAGGCGGAGTTCATATTCGTCGGTGGACATCAGGGATGTGTCGCTCCGGTGTCGGCGTGCGTGAATAGCTCGCCGATCGAATGCGCGTGCGGTCGATAGTGTTGCGCAGCGAGCGCGAATCCGACCAGCACGATTGCGGTTGCCACGAACGGCCAGAACGTATGGCGCACGGCAGTTTCGAGCCAGTGGCGCGTTTCGATCCGGCGCAGTCGACGGTACAGGCCGGCCGAGAGTGCTCCGTCGATCGCCAGTTCCGCGAACAGCGTCGGGGCGGAGATGAGGACCCAGAGCAGCGCGAACGCGATGACGACGACAGCGACCGCAAGCAGCAAGGCGAGCGCGCCTCCGTCGGCGCCGACGACGCCGTCGAGCCAGCTTGTGTCGGTGTCGCTGCTGCCTTCGGCAATCGGTTCGGCCGCAGGATGGCCGCCTCCGCCGGACGGATTCGCCGGCAGGTCGAGATTGGAGAGGTCGCCGTGCTGCACGAACCAGCGCACCAGCAGCAGGAACGTGCCGTAGGCGACCAGCAGGGCGAGCGCATACCGCAGCGGCATCGACGGCACGCCGCCGTGCAGCATCAGGAACGAAGCGAGCAGGCCGGCGGCGCCGGTCACGACGATGAGCAGCAGCATGCGCAGGCGCGGAAAGCCGATGCGCAGCAGGCGCGCACGGATGCGCGGGATTTCTCTTTCGCGTGCTCGCCTGGGCATCACCGCTCGTAGCGGTAGTTGATGCCGGCGCGGTTGCCCGTACTCGCGTTCTGCGCTTCGAAGTTGATGCGCTTGTTGAAGAGGTAGCGCAGCGTGATGACCTCGCCCGGCGTGAACAGGCCGACGCCGTAGCTGAGGTAGAGCTTCGGCGAAAGGTACTTGCCGACGGTGAAGGCGCTGCCGCCGAGCGCCGCGCTGTCGGACACGCCGGCGTCGACGCCGAGGCGGGCGCCGATGCCCTTCGCGAGCAGGTCACCGCCGGCCGAGCCGAGCGCGCGCGCGGCGGTGCCGACCATGTCGCCTTCGCCGCTCTTGAGGCCGGACAGCGGCTTGCCGGTCATGATGTAGGACAAGGCGTCGGACTGCTCCATCGCCGGCTGCGAGAACACGGTCAGCACCGGGACGAGCGCCGTGCCGCGCACCATCAGGCCGGCGGTGATCGTATCGTCGCCCTGGCCCTGCGAGGCGCCGAGGATCCTGCGCACGGCGCGGATGTCCAGGCCGGGGTTGTCGAGCGCGGTGCCGGCGAACAGCAGGCGACCGGAATCGATCGTGAGATCCTGGCCGTAGGCCTTGTAGGTGCCGCTGACGTTGAGCGTACCGGTGCCGGTGGCGACGCGACCGGGGCGCTGGTCGACCTTGAGCTGGCCGCCGATCTTGCCGTCGAGTCCGAAGCCGGCGAGCTTGACGTCGTCGCCGAGCTCGACCGTGACCGCGACGACGACCGGCAGCGCCTTGCCCGGGGCGGGCGTTTCGGCGTCGGTGACGACGACGTCCGGCGAGGTCTTGGCGACGCCGCCGCCGGGCAGCTTGGCGAGATTCACGTCGGTCTTCGGGATCCCGACGCTGCCGCCGACGCTGAGGCGCTTGTCGTCGCGGTCGATCGTGAGATTCGGCGAGATGAGCACCTTCGCGGCGGGGATGTCGGCGGCGAGGAAGTTCGTGCCCTGGATCGTCGCGTGCAGCGGCGAGGTCGCGCCGGTGCCGCCGCTGCCGGCGAGCTTCAAGGTGCCGTCGCCGGACTTCAGCGTGCCGTCGAGCGTGAAGTGCTCGGCATCGGTCGCCCGGACCGCGATGTCGCCGTCGTGCAGCTTGAGGCCGG
Organism: Rhodanobacteraceae bacterium UBA703; assembly: GCA_002297645.1. Classification (GTDB taxonomy): domain Bacteria; phylum Pseudomonadota; class Gammaproteobacteria; order Xanthomonadales; family Rhodanobacteraceae; genus Dokdonella_A. The sequence goes on from DBMH01000162.1 coordinate 11,900, forward strand.
CCGCGGGCACTTCGGCGGCGAACTCCTTCAGCGTCAGGGCGCCGCTCAGCTGCGGTGCGGCCGTGGTGCCACCCAGCGTGTAGTTCGCGGCGAGGCGTCCCTTCACGTTCGCGACGTCGGACGTCAGCATCTCCACGAAGGCCAGCGAGTTCAGCGTGAGGTCGACGCGACCGGACAGCGTCTGTGCCGAGCCGGGTGCGCCGCCCAGCGTGACTTCGCCGTCGAGCTTGCCGTCGTGGTCGAGCGTGGCGCGCACCGTCGCGTGCGTGGACTGCGGGGACAGCCGCGCATCGACGGCGAAACCGGTATAGGAAAGCAGTGGATTGGCCGCGTTGTCGGGATAGATCACGCTGCCCTTGTCGGACGCGATCGTCGCCGTGCCGTCCAGCGCGCCGTTCGCGCTGCGGCGGATGTCGCCGTTGCCGCCGATGACGCCGTCGGCCTTGAACGGCGCGTCCGGAGCGGCGAGCTTCGCGATCAGCGCCAGCGGAAGCTGCTCGATGCGGTAGCGCGCGGCGAGCGAACCGTCGGCGCCCCCGTTGCCGGACAGGCACAGGCGCGGGCCGCCGCCGGCGAGGCAGAGGTCGCCGGCATTGAACTGCTTGCCGTCCCAGGCGAGCGACGCCGGTCGTTCGAGCGCCAGCTTCGGCGCGTCCTTGATGTCGAGGTCGAGCGTCTTCAGCGTGCCGGTCCAGCGGCCGTCGTCCTTGGCGGAGCCGGACAGGGCGAGGCGGGTCGACAGCGGCGAACCGTTCGCCGCGAGCGTCAGCTCGTGCGACGACTGGCTGCCGCCGGCGTCGAGGTTCACGGTGTCGAAGGCGAGGCCGCCGGCGGAGAGCTTCGTCGCGTCGAGCGTCAAGGTCCCTTGCGGCGGCTGGATCTCTCGCACGTTCGCGCCGAGTTTCAGCGAGCCGATGCGGTTCTCGCCGACGGCCAGGCGGCTGCCGCTGGCGGTGCCGTCGATCGCGAGCTTCGGCCATTTGCCCTGCACGCGGAAGCTGCCGTCGAGGGTGCCGCCGGCGTCGGGCATCCAGTCCCCGAGCGAGGCGATCGCGAGCTTGATCGTGGCATCGGTCTGCTGCGCGGCGCCGCGGCCGGTCACGTCGACGCGGCTCTTGCCGGAGGCGAGGTTCAGCGTGCCGTCGACGACGTACTCCGGCTGGATGCGCAGGTCGGCCGAACCGGATACCGGTCGCTTGCGCAGCGTGCCGCCGAGGTCGGCGAGCTTGATCGTCGCGTCCGGCCCCTTGTCGGTCAGGGTGCCGTCGGTGGCGAGGTCGAAGTTCAGCGCGCCGGACCAGTCGGCCGCGAACGCGCCGGGATCGAGCTGCTTCGCCTTGGCGGTGAGCTTCCAGCCGATCGCCGGCTTCAGCGCGACCGTGCCTTGCGCGTCAAGACCGCCCTTGGCCTGCTTGAGGGCGAGCTGTTTCAGCGTGATCGTTTCCGGCGTGCCGTCGACGTTCAGCGCGAGATCGGACAGCTTGCCCGGCGGCCCGATCGACAGCGTGCCTTCGCTGTGGAAACGTTCGGCGCTGCCCTCGAAGCCGAGCTTGCCGTGCGTCGCCAGCGCCTGCCCCACGAGGTCGGGCGGCAGCTCGACGCCGTTCCAGTCGAGCGCCAGCCTGGCGCTGACCGGCTTCGCGTCGAGCTGCACCTCGCCGTTCGCGTTCAGTGCACCGGCGGCTTCGGGCGATTTCAGCGTCAGCGCCTCGATCTTCAGCGTCTGGCCGTCGAGCGCGACGCGGAGCGGTCGGAGCAGGACACGGTGCCCGTTGACGTCGAGCGTCGCCTCGACGTCGCCGTGGGTCTTGTCGCCGGAGCCTTCGAGCGACAGGGCGAGCGCGTCCAGGGCCACGTCATTCTGCAGCGTTTTCGGATCGAAGCGCGGCACGTCGATCTTCGCGGTCCACGGGAACTGGTCGGACTGCGTCAGCACGGCGGTGATCGTCGCCGCGGTCGGTTCGCCGAGGACGATGTCGAGCTTCGCCTGCTTGCCGTCGCCGACCGCCTTCAGCGTGCCGGCGATCGTCTGCTCGCCGGCCTTCCAGCGGAACGTCGTCTCGCCCTGTCCGGGGTAGCCGGCCAGGGCCGAGATCGTGCCGGACAGGTCGACGCTGCCGTCCGGCGCGCGCAGCGCGAGCTGCTTCACGACGGCGCCCTGCTTCGTCCAGGCGCCGCCGAAGTCGAGCGTGTCGAGCGCGAACACGGGCTTGCCGTCCTGCGTGATCGCGGCCCGCTTCAGTGTGAAGCGGTCGAGCACGATGTCGATCGGCGCGGCGAGCGAGAATGGCTGCGACGGCTCCGGTTCGGCCGGTGGCGGGACCGTGGTCAGCGACAGCTCCACGTCGTCGGCTTGCAGGTCCACGATGTGGACCACGCGCGACAGCAGCGTCAGTGGCTTGAGGTCGACGTAGGCGCGGCCGAGCTTCGCGTCGACGCCGGTGTCCTTGTCGACGTAGTGCACGCCTTCGAGCGTGAGCGGGCCGACGAGGCGGCCGCTCGACCTGTCGATCGACAGGCGCCCCTTCATCGACGCCACGGCGCGCGCGAGTGCGAAGCGCGCACCCGATTCGGTACCGACCAGCCACGACAGCGAGACGGCGGCGAGCAGCACCAGGACGAGCAGCCCGAGGCCGATCCACTTCAACAGGCGGCGCGCGGAGAAGCGCGTGGGAGTCGTCGCGTTCACAGGTCCGGCCCGATCACGATGTGCAGTTCGACTGAATTCGTGTTCTTGTCCTTGTTGAGCGGGAACCCGAGGTCGCCGCGGATCATGCCGACCGGCGAGCGCCAGCGCAGGCCGAAGCCGACGCCGGTCTTCTGTTTGTACGAACTGAAACTGGAGAATGCGTCGCCGGTGTCGACGAAGGTGGCGATGCCCCAGTTCGGCTTGAAGTAGTACTCGTACTCGGCGCTGGCGACGAGCAGGTTCTTGCCGCCGACGATGAAGTCCTTGCAACTGGTGTTCGGGCGCGAATCGCAGCGCGCCTGCGCCACCGGCACCAGTTCCGGCGGCAGCGGCGGGCCGACGGTCTGGAACGCGTAGCCGCGGATAGAACGGTCGCCGCCGGCAAAGAAGCGCAGTTCCGGCGGCAGCTTGTCGAAATCGCCGGTGTAGGTGGCGCCGAACGAGCCGCGCGCGATGAAGCGCGAACGCTCGCCGAGGCCGCGGATCCATTTGGCGTCGGCGGTGACCTGCGCGAAGCTGGTGTCCGAGAGCAGGCCGTCGTAGCCGCCGCGTGCGGCGAAGGTCGTCGACCAGCCCTTGCGCACGAACATCGGGTCGTCGGCCTGCTTGCGCGACAGCGAGATCTCCGGATAGAGCAGCGTCGTGCTGCCCTGCAGGTTGGCGACCTCGAAGTTGCCGGTCAGGAACTTGAGGCCGATCGTGCGCGTCCAGCCGTGCCAGATGCGCGAGTCGGTCGCGGCGAGGCCCCAGGTGCGCGAGGTGCTGGTGTCGGTGTTCTCGTCGCGGAAGGTCGCGCCGAAGTTCAGCATGTGGTTGTCGTGACCGCCGAGCGGGACCGTGTAGGTCGCCGCGGCGGTCTTGAGGCGCTGCGCGATCAGCGTCTCGATCTTGGCCTTGTGGCCGCGCCGGTTGATCCAGCGGCGCTCGACGCCGCCGCGCACGCCGGCGCCGGTGTCGGTGCCGTAGAACACGCCGCCGGTGTAGATCGTGCGCTTGGCCGGTGCCAGCACGACCGTGATCGGCACGACGCCGTCGTGCGCGTTCTCCGTGTCCGGCTGCACCTGCGCGATCGAGAAGTAGTCGGCGTCGATCAGCTTCTGCTGCAGCAGCAGGACCTGGTCCTGTGTGTAGAAGTCGCCCTCGTTCCAGGGAATGTAGCGATCGAGGAACTCATCGGGGAACTGCGCGCCTTCGAAACTCGTCTTGCCGAGCCGGTAACGTGTGCCGACCTTCCACGCGAGGTGGATCTCGGCGCTGTTGCTCGAGCGCTGCACTTCGACCTGGTGCGTGACGAGTTCGGCGTCGAGATAGCCCGAGCCGAACAGCGCGGCCTGCACGGTCGCCTTGCTCTTCTCGTAGGCGGTGTGGTCGAGCGCCTGGCCCTTGCCGGGCGAGAAGCCGGCGACGGCCTGCCGCACGGCCTTCTGGCCGTCGGCGTCGCCGTCGAGGCGGATGTCCAGTGTGGTGATGCGCACCGGCTCGCCGGGCGTCACGTGAAGCACGGCGGTGTACTGGTGGCCGGCCTCCTTCAGCTCGCCCTGCACCGTGGCGGAATAGTAGCCGTAGGGTTCGAGCGCGGTACGCGCCTGGGACTCGACGTTGTCGTACAGGCGGCGCACCTGCGCCGCGGTCACGTCGCGATCGCCGTACTGGCTGATCTCGATGCCGGCGAGCACGGCGTCGTGCAGCGGGCCTTCGACGCCGTCGAGCTGGACCGAGACGTGCGCGGCCTGTGCCACGACGGGAGCGGACAGCAGCGCGGCGAAAAGGAAAGCGGCCTGGCGGCAGCGCGAGCGGGGGCCGTCGTGGGTCAGCATGCGCTACTTATAGCAGGAACGGCGCCGCGACCATGTAGTCATTTGTAGCGTTTCGCGTGCTCGCGGCGTCCGGTCCGCGACACCGGCCCGTGGATGCTCGGCGGGCGCGCGTCAGTCCGCGCGCCGTACGGCGGCCGTCTCCGTGCCGTCTTCCGCGCCGACCGGCGGTGCGCCGGGATCGCCGGCCAGCGGCATCAGCGCCGGCGTGTCGAGGTCGTCGAACTGGTCGTTGTCGACCGCCCAGAAGAACGCGAAGCCGCCGAGGACCACCAGGACCGCGCTGAGCGGAATCAGGAACAGGATGATGTTCATGGCGACCGGGCGACGTTGGTGACGACGCGCGTCAGCGCGCGTCTCCCGGCGGCGGCGTCGCGGTCGGCGGATCGCGCGGGGGGATCTTGCTCGACCGCGCCGCGTCGTGCGGCACCGTGATGTGCGCGTCCGGGTGCTGCACCGCGCTGGCGATCAGCGCGAACGATCCGAGTACCGTGGCGCCGAGCAGCACCACCATCAGCCAGACCTCGGGAACGCGGAACCACGGTGTACGGGTGTTCGGGACGTTCATCGTTTCTCCGGTGCGAAGAACTGGGCCTTGGCACGGGCGACGACGGCGCCGTCGTCCTGAGCCACTTCGACGCCGATGGCCTGCCGTCCCTGCAGGCGCCCGGCGTCCGCCTGTAACGTGAGCGGCAGCGAGAATACCTCGCCCGGCTCCAGCATGACGGATGGCGTACCCAGCGTGCGCAGGGGCAGATCGGTGGCCAGGCGTACGGTGACGTGGCGCGGCTCGCCGCTCTTGTTGACCAGCTTCACGCTGTAGCTGTTCTCGATCGCGCCGCCGCTCGCGGTGCGGAACAGCGCGTTGCGGTCGTGCAGCACCTCGACTAGCACCGGCGCGCGCGCGGCGACTGCCCAGAGGAAGGCGCCGATGAACGCGGCGAGGATGGTCCCGTAGACCAGCACGCGCGGGCGCAGGATGCGCTGCGGCGTTCCGGCCATCGCGTGTTCGGTGGTGTAGCGGATCAGGCCGCGCGGGTAGGCCATCTTGTCCATGACCGCATCGCAGGCGTCGATGCAGGCGGCGCAGGCGATGCATTCGATCTGCAGGCCGTCGCGGATGTCGATGCCGGTCGGGCAGACCTGCACGCAGGCCAGGCAGTCGATGCAGTCGCCCAGGGATCGGGGTTCGGGATTCGGGATTGGGGATTCGGCAGAAGCAGAAGCGGGTGCGGTGACGGTGGGTATCGCGGCCTTCACCATTGCGATAGCGCCGGTCTCCCGAATTCCCAATCCCGAATCCCGAATCTCGGCCTTCACGCGCTTGCGATGCCCACGCGGCTCGCCGCGGGCGGTGTCGTAGCTGATGACCAGCGTGTCCTTGTCGAACATCGCGCTCTGGAAGCGCGCGTACGGGCACATGTACTTGCACACCTGCTCGCGCAGGAAGCCGGCGTTGCCGTAGGTCGCGAAGGCATAGAACAGGGTCCAGAACAGCGCCCAGCCGCCGAGCGTGCCGTTCAGGATCTCGCCGCCGAGGCCGCGGATCGGCGTGAAGAAACCGACGAAGGTGAAGCCGGTCCACAGCGCGAACGCGATCCAGACCGCCTGCTTCGCGGTCTTGCGCCGGATCCGGTTCCAGTTCCATGGTCCCTTGTCCAGCCGCATGCGCGCATTGCGGTCGCCCTCGATCCAGCGTTCCATCCAAAGGAACACTTCGGTCCACACCGTCTGCGGGCAGGCGTAGCCGCACCACAGGCGGCCCGCCAGCGCCGTGAAGAAGAACAGCGTCAGCGCGGCGATGACCAGCAGCATCGTCAGCAGGTAGAAGTCCTGCGGCCAGAAGGTCAGGCCGAAGACGTGGAAGCGCCGCGCGGGAAGGTCGAACAGCACGAGCTGCTGGCCGCCGATGCTGATCCACGGGAACACGTAGAACATGCCGAGCAGCCAGAACACGACGCCGGTGCGCAGGCGCTGGAAACGCCCGTCGATCTCGCGCGGGTAGACCTTGGGCTGCTTCGCGTACAGCGAAGTGGTGCCCTCGGCGGCGGCGCCGTCGACGACGTGGATGTCGAGCGGCCGGCGGCTCATTCGTCCTCCGGGCGCTTCAGCAGCAGCGCCGTGAAGGCGCAGGCGGCGAGGGTGCACGACCAGAACAGGAAGAAGCCGATCGTGTAGCCGAGCGGCCGCGAGACGTCCATCTGCGGCCAGGTGATCGCGGCGAGTTCGAGCGGGTCGACGATGGCGAAGAACACCATCGTCGCGACGCCGGCGGCGAAGAACGACGGCCAGACCACCGCGCCGGCGCGCTGCAGGCGACGCCCGCGGATCGTCTCCGCGGACGCGTCCGGGCCTTGCGGCAACCCGCTCGACGCGTGCTTCATCGGGCGTCGCCCGTTCCGCTCGCGGCCGGCGCGCGCTGCGACAGCAGCCACGCCACGGCCAGGCGCGCACGGTCGGTACCGATGATCGGTTCCCACGCCGGCATCACGCCGCCGCGCCCCTTCTCGATCGTCTCGCGGATCGTGGCGAGGTCGCCGCCGTACAGCCACACGTCGTCGGTCAGGTTGGGAGCGCCGAGCGCGCGGTTGCCCTTGCCGTCGGCACCGTGGCAGGCCGCACAGATGCCTTCGAACTTCGGCTTGCCGGCGGCGGCGAGCGTGGCGTCGTGCGCCTGGCCCGACAGCGCGAGCACGTAGTTGGCGACTTCGTCCATGCCGTTGCCCGGCAGCGTCGCGCCGAGCGGCGGCATCACGCCATGGCGGCCCTGCAGCACGCTGGCGAGCATGGTGTCGCCGTCGGCGCCGTAGAGCGAATCCTCGTCGACGAGGTTCGGATAACCCTTCGCGCCGCGCGCGTCCGAGCCGTGGCAGGCCGCGCAGTTGTTGGCGAACACGTTGCGGCCGACCTTGACCGCGGCGGGATCGTGCGCGAGCTGTTCGAGCGGGCGATCGCGGAAACCGGCGTACAGCGACTCCAGCCGCGCGTTGGTCTCGGCGAGTTCCGCGTCCGCGGCCTTGTCCGAGGTCCAGCCGAGCGTACCGGCGAAGTTGCCGAGGCCCGGATAGAGCACGAGGTAGCCGAGCGCGAACATCACGGTCAGGATGAACAGCCACAGCCACCAGCGCGGCAGCGGGTTGTTGAGTTCGACCAGGTCCTCGTCCCAGACGTGGCCGGTGGTGTTGCCGGCCTTGCTCTGCTCCGGTCGCGCGCGCGCGTTGGAGAGCAGCAGCCACAGCAGCGCGGCGATGGTGACGAGGGTCAGGACGACGACGTAGATGGTCCAGGACGTGCTCATGCCTGCGATGTCTCCCTCGGTTGCGGTGCGCGCTCGACCAGCGGCAGTCGCGCCGCCTCGTCGAAGTCCGCGGTGCGGCGTTTGCTCCAGGCCCACAGCCAGACGCCGAGGAACAGCGCCAGGAGCAGGGCGGTCGCGATTCCGGAAATCACGGCATCGCCTCCTTGGCGCGGACGCCCAGTCCCTGCAGGTAGGCGATCAGCGCATCCATCTCGGTCTTGTCCTGCAGCGCGGCGCCGATGCCGGCGAAATCGGCGTCGGTGTAGGGATGGCCGAGCGTCCTGAGCGTGCGCATCTTGCGCTCGATCAGGGCCGGATCCGGTTTCGCTTCGCTCAGCCAGGGATAGCCGGGCATGTTCGATTCCGGCACCACGTTGCGCGGATTGGTCAGGTGCACGCGGTGCCAGTCGTCCGAGTAGCGGCCGCCGACGCGGGCGAGATCCGGTCCGGTGCGCTTGGAACCCCATTGGAACGGACGGTCGTAGACCGACTCGCCGGCAGTGGAATACGGCCCGTAGCGCAGGTTCTCCGATGCCAGCGTGCGGATCATCTGCGAATGGCAGCCGTAGCAGCCCTCGCGCACGTAGACGTCGCGTCCGGCCAGTTGCAGCGGTGCGTACGGCTTCACGCCGGGAGCCGGCTCGATCGCCTGCGCCTGGTACATCAGCGGCACGATCTCGACCAGGCCGCCGATCGCGATCACGATCACGATCAGCACCGCCATCAGGCCGATGTTCTTCTCGAGGAATTCATGGGACATCGTGGGTTTCTCCTCAACCGTGCGCCGGTGCCGGCATCGGCACGCGCACCTGCGGGATCTCGCGGGCGCCGGCGATGGTCTTCCAGGCGTTCCAGACCATGATCAGCATGCCCGCCAGGAACATCAGGCCGCCGACCACGCGCGTCACGTAGTAGGGATAGGTCTCGCGCAGCGATTCGATGAAGGTGTAGGTCAGCGTGCCGTCCGGGTTGGTGGCGCGCCACATCAGGCCCTGCATGACACCGGCGATCCACATCGCGGCGATGTACAGCACGATGCCGATCGTGGCGATCCAGAAGTGCAGGTCGATCGCCTTGATCGAGTACATGCGTTCGGCGCCGAACAGGCGGGGGAGCATGTTGTAGACCGCGCCGATCGTGATGAAGGCGACCCAGCCGAGCGCGCCGGCGTGCACGTGGCCGATGGTCCAGTCGGTGTAGTGCGACAGCGAGTTGACCGTCTTGATCGACATCATCGGACCCTCGAAGGTCGACATGCCGTAGAACGACAGCGAGACGATCAGGAACTTCAGGATCGGATCGTCGCGCAGCTTCTGCCACGCGCCCGAGAGCGTCATGATGCCGTTGATCATGCCGCCCCAGCTCGGCGCGAGCAGGATCAGCGAGAACACCATGCCGAGCGACTGCGCCCAGTCCGGCAGCGCGGTGTAGTGCAGGTGGTGCGGGCCGGCCCACATGTAGACCGAGATCAGCGCCCAGAAATGCACGACCGACAGGCGGTACGAGTAGATCGGCCGCTCGGCCTGCTTGGGCACGTAGTAGTACATGATCCCGAGGAAGCCGGCGGTGAGGAAGAAGCCGACCGCGTTGTGGCCGTACCACCACTGCACCATCGCGTCGACCGCGCCGGAGTAGATCGGGTACGACTCGGTCCACGACACCGGCAGCGCCAGGTTGTTGACGATGTGCAGCACCGCGACGGTGAGGATGTACGCGCCGAAGAACCAGTTGGCGACGTAGATGTGCTTGACGCGGCGCTTGACGATGGTGCCGAAGAACACCACCGCGTAGGTGATCCAGACCGCGGCGATCAGGATGTCGATCGGCCAGATCAGCTCGGCGTATTCCTTGCTCTGCGTCAGGCCGAGCGGCAGCGTGATCGCGGCGAGCACGATCACGAGCTGCCACCCCCAGAACGTGAACGCCGCGGCCTTGTCGCAGAACAGCCGCACCTGGCAGGTGCGCTGCACGACGTAGTACGACGTCGCGAACAGGCCGCAGCCGCCGAACGCGAAGATCACCGCGTTGGTGTGCAGCGGGCGCAGGCGGCTGTAGGTCAGCCACGGAATATCGAAGTTCAGCGCGGGCCAGGCGAGCTGGGCCGCGATGAACAGGCCGACCGCCATGCCGACGACGCCCCAGACGATGGTGGCGATCGTGAACTGGCGGACGACCTTGTCGTTGTAGGTCTCGACGGCGACGTCCTGCATCAGGATTCCCCCGATAGGAATGGATGGTGGGAAGAAGGCAACGAATCCAAGTCTTGCGCTCTCCCCGGGGGCGCAAGTTGACTTTGATCAACTGGATGCGGGCGTGCGCTGACGTGTCGCAGCGCAGGCAGGCGGGCCGGCGCGAGCCGGGCAGGCAGCCGGGGCTTGCCGGCCGCGCCTAGGCGATCGCGCGCAGGTCCGCACCTTCGCTGTTCGCGAGCTGGTCCAGGGCGTCGGCGTCCAGGATGCAGACCCGGCGGCGGTCGACGTCGATGATCCCCAGGGTCTGCAGCCGGGAGAACGCCCGGCTGACCGTCTCGATCACCAGCCCGAGATAGTTGGCGAGGTCCTGGCGCGACATGCTGAGGTGGAACCGCTGCGGGTCGAGTTCCTGTGCGCGGCGGCGCTCGCTGACGCTGTGCAGGAAGAGCGCGAGCCGCGTCAGGGCGTGCTTGCGCCCCATCATCACGGGATGGCGCTGCTCGCGCACGTATTCGCGGCTGACGATGCGGTAGATCTCGCGCTGCAGGGCGGGGATCTGCGCGGCGATCTGGCTCAGCCGCGCGAACGGCACTTCGCAGACGGTGGAGTCCTCCAGCGCCTCCGCGGTCGCCTGGTGGCGTTCCTCCGCGACGCCGTCGAGACCGAGGATCTCGCCCGGCAGGTGGAAGCCGAGCACCTGCGCATCGCCCTCGGACAGCGTGGTCGAGACCTTGATCGCCCCGCTGCGCACGACGAACAGGGCGTTGTGGCGGTCGCCTTCGCGGAACAGGAAGCCGCCGCGCTCGACCGGGCGGCGGCGCTTGGCCATGTCGTCGAGCAGGGCGAGGTCGCGGCTGCCGATCGCCGACGGCAGGCACGATTCGTTCAACGCGCAGGTCGCGCAGGAATTGCGCAGTTCGTGGATGTCGATGACCTGGCTGTCGATGGCCACGCGCAGGCTCCTCTCGATCGGCGAATGTCGCGTGCCGCCCCCTGGCAGCCGCCCGCGTATGGTACCTGCTGGCGCCTCGATCCGCTCGGACGATGCGGGATTCACGCGACTGCGGCATCCCGTCGCAACGCCGCGCGCATTTGACAGCGGTCAAGCGCGGGTCGCGCCTGGACGCCAAGAATGGCGGCGATTCCCATCCACCTCCGAGAGAGCAAACGATGAAGCCGATCCTTCCGCTGGCCCTTGCGCTGGCCGCCGTCCTTCCCACCGCCCATGCCGCCCAGGCCGGCGACTGGGAGGTCAAGCTCGGCGTGCACGCCGTCGATCCGAAGTCCGACAACGGCACCCTCGCCGGCGGCGCCTTGAAGACCGACGTCGGCAGCTCGGTGCGCCCGACGATTTCGCTGGAATACCGCATCACGCCGAATCTCGGCGTCGAGGTGCTCGGTGCGCTGCCGTTCCAGCACGACGTCCGCCTCGACGGCGCCAAGGCGGCGTCGGTCAAGCAGTTGCCGCCGACCGTGTCGTTGCAGTGGCACTTCCTGCCGGATGGCCGCATCGACCCGTTCGTCGGCCTCGGCCTGAACTACACGCGCTTCTTCTCGATCGACGAGAAGGGCCCGCTGGCGGGCACGCGCCTGGACCTCGACGATTCGTGGGGCGTGGCCGCCCACGCCGGCGTCGCGTTCGCGCTGGCGGACCGCTGGAGCCTGACCACCGACGTGCGCTGGATCCGCATCCGCACCGACGCGAAGGTCGACGGCGCCAAGGTCGGCACCGTCGACATCGATCCGCTGGTCTACGGCCTGGCGGTCGGCTACCGCTTCTGAGCTCGCCGCTGCCCGCCGCACCGGGACGACCGGTGCG
>DBMH01000177.1 GCA_002297645.1 Rhodanobacteraceae bacterium UBA703
GTCGGCCGCCGCGCCGCCGCGAACGGCGGTGGCGTATGGCGTTCGCGCACCGGTTCGCGCGGCGTCGGGGGAGCGAACAGCTGGGCTTGCGCCGGGTTCGGCCGGAGCACGGGCTGGTCGAGCTGCGGCGGGACCAGGGCCGTCGGATGCAGGTGCAGGTGTTCGATCGGCTCCGGCGGCAGCTCGTCGGTCAGCGTGCGCAGGGCATCGAACAGGGCCGAGCAGTGCCCGCAGCGCACGTTGCCATGCAAGGCGGCCAGCTCGGCGCCGCCGAGGCTGAAGATCGTCAGGCAATCGGGGCATTGCGCGTACATCGGCCGATTGTACGGCGCGCGGCGGCCGCCGGATTGCTACGGCGCGCCGGTTTCCTGCGATCGCAGCGCCCAGACGAGCATGCTGCGGTCGAAGCCGTGCTCGATCGTCGGCTTGACGATGTGGAAGTACGGCGACATGTCGAAGTCGCGTGGCGCGTACAGGCTCGAGTCGCGGATGTGCAGGATCTCGCGCGCCTGTTCCTCGCCGGCTTCGCCGCGCGTGCGCGCGACCTCGATGTCCGGCAGCACGGGGTAGCGGATGGAGGCGAACGCGGCGGCGATCAGCGACGAGCAGATCGCGCGCGTGGGGTCGCCGCTGCCGAGTGCGAGCAGGCGGCGGCGCAGGCGCGTCGGTACCGGCGGCGGCCGCAGCAGGTAGCGGGCGAGGTCGACCACGTTGCGCAGGTCGTACTGGTCGCCGATGCGCGCGATCGCGTAGCCGACCAGGGCGTCCACCTCGGCGGCATCGAGCCCCACCGGCCGGCAGATGCGCGTGTGCAGGTGGGCATAGGTTTCCACGGGCACGGCGCGCACGCCAGCGTTGATGTCGGCTTCGACGAACTGGGGCGTCGCGTCGCCGGTGACGGCGGCGAGCGCGTCGCCGACGTAGAGTGCCGAGTGCGACCAGTTCGACTGCGTGATCGTCCGGATCGCCGCCGCGAACCGGCTGGTGCCTTCGACCAGCAGCACGTCGCCCTTGCGCAGCGTGCGCGCGAGCTGCCCCGGGCGACTGGTCGAGACGTGCACTCCGTCGCGCGGCTCGGACAGGTAGTGCGCGAGGCGGCGGCCGATCCATTGCAGTGGGGTCATGGCGTTCCTCCGCGACCAGGGTCGTGGCGCGTGGAGCGCCGTCCGACCGTTTCGTGCCCGAAAACGACGTGGCGTACGGTGCTTCGTTCAAGACGGCCGCGTAAGCGGTCGCCGCAGAAACATCGCCGCCGCGACCGCCGGACTCAGCGGCGCCGGCCGGAAATGCGCACCCAGTCCTCGCGCTGCGTCACCACGAGTTCGTCGAACCATTCCCCGTAGCGCTCTACCAGTTCCGAGGCCTGGCCTTCGAGGATACCGGACAGGGCGAGCGCGCCGCCGGCGCGTACGTTCGCGGCGAACAGCGGCGCCAGCTCGCCCAGCGGGCCGGCGAGGATGTTGGCGACGAAGACGTCGGCTCGCGCACCCGTGTCGTGCGGGGATGCCGGCGACACGAACGCCTCCGGCATGAACAGGGCGAGCCGGCCGGCGACACCGTTGCGCGAGGCGTTGTCGCGGCTGGCTTCGAGCGCCTGCGGGTCGTTGTCGACGCCTTCCACGCGCGCGGCGCCGAGCTTGAGCGCCGCGATCGCGAGCACGCCGGAGCCGCAGCCGTAGTCGACGACGTGCTTGCCGTCGAGGTCGAGGCCGTCGAGCCATTCCAGGCACAGCGCCGTGGTCGGGTGCGTGCCGGTTCCGAAGGCGAGGCCGGGATCGAGGCGCACGACCACCGCGTCCGCATCGTCCGCCGGAGGCTCGATGTTCCACGGGTAGATCCACAGGCGGCGGCCGAAGCGCATCGGCTTGAACTGGTCCATCCATGCACGCGTCCAGTCCTGGTCGGCGACTTCGCGGAACGCGATGCGTTCGGGGGCGAGGTCGGGCAGGAGGTCGGTCAGCACGTGCACCAGACCGGCGCGGTCGGTGTCGACGTCGAACAGCGCCTGCAGCGCGATCTCGCCCCACAGTGGTGTTTCGCCGACGCCGGGTTCGAGGATCGCGCGTTCGTTCGGCGTGTCGACGTCGGCGTCGAGCAGCGTGACGCTGAGCGCGCCGACTTCCTCGAGCGCGAGCTCGACGCGCTCCTGGTCGGACTGGTGGACGGTGAGAGAGAGTTCGAGGAAGGGCATTCGCAGACGAAAGTCCAAAGCCGGGGACTCTACGGCAGCGGGCGGACGGATGAAATGGGCCAGGGGCCTGTCCTCCGTTCCTCGGCCGGTCGCGCCGCCCTGCCGCCGCGCGCGACGAGCGGCGCGGTCGTCACGCGCCCCGTGGGATGCGGACCGACACCCGCGCTTCGTTCCCGCCGTCCATGCGGCACCGGATCGCGTTGCATCGCCACCCCCGGGCCGTGCCCGCCGTGCATGCGACGCCGTCGTCGGCACTGCCCACCGACCGTCTTCCGCAACGGCTTCGACGGCGCGAATCGGGACTCGATGAGCCAAGCAGGCTCGGCGTCATCGATCCCCGATGCCCGGATCCTCGGCTCTCAGCCGATCCCGATCGCCTTCTCGCGCGCTTCGGCCATGCGCTTCTCGAGATAGTGGATGTTCTGCCCCCCGGCCTGGAAGCCGCCGTCGGCCATGATGCGCTGCTGCAGCGGCAGGTTCGTCTTGATGCCTTCGACGACCATTTCCGACAGCGCGATGCGCATGCGCGCGATCGCGGTCTCGCGGTCGCGGCCGTGCACGATCAGCTTGCCGATCATCGAGTCGTAGTTCGGCGGGATGCGGTAGCCGTCGTAGACGTGCGTGTCGACGCGCACGCCGGGGCCGCCCGGCGCCTCGAAGCGCTTCACGGTGCCGGGGCTCGGCATGAACGTGTCCGGGTCCTCGGCGTTGATGCGGCATTCGATCGAATGGCCGTTCAGCACGACGTCCTCCTGGCGGATCGACAGCTTCTCGCCGGCCGCGATCAGGAGCTGCTCGCGCACGAGATCGACGCCGGTGATGAGTTCGGTCACCGGGTGCTCGACCTGGATGCGCGTGTTCATCTCGATGAAGTAGAAGCGGCCGTTCTCGTAGAGGAATTCGAACGTGCCGGCGCCGCGGTAGCCGATGCGCTTGCAGGCCTCGACGCAGACCGCGCCGATCTCGGCGCGCTGCTCGGGCGTGATGCCCGGCGCCGGCGCTTCCTCGACGACCTTCTGGTGGCGGCGCTGCATGGAGCAGTCGCGCTCGCCGAGATGGATCGCGTTGCCCTGGCCGTCGGCGAGTACCTGGATCTCCACGTGGCGCGGGTTCTCGAGGAACTTCTCCATGTAGACCTCGCCGTTGCCGAACGCGGCCTTGGCTTCGGACTTGGTCATCTGGATCGCGTTGGCGAGATGCGCCTCGGTGTGGACGACGCGCATGCCGCGCCCGCCGCCGCCGCCGGCGGCCTTGATGATGACCGGATAGCCGATCTCGCGCGCGATCTTGGTGTTCGCCGCGATGTCCTCGCCGAGCGGACCGCCCGAGCCGGGTACGCAGGGAACGCCGGCGGCCTTCATGGCGCGGATCGCCTCGACCTTGTCGCCCATCAGGCGGATCACGTCCGGCGTCGGGCCGATGAAGATGAAGCCGGACTTCTCGACGCGCTCGGCGAAGTCGGCGTTCTCGGACAGGAAGCCGTATCCCGGATGGATCGCCTGCGCGTCGGTGACTTCGGCAGCGGCGATGATGCGCGGGACGTTGAGGTAGCTCTCGGCCGGTGACGGCGGGCCGATGCACACCGACTCGTCGGCCATGCCGACGTGCTTGAGGTTGCGGTCCGCGGTCGAGTGCACCGCGACCGTCTTGATGCCGAGCGCGTGACAGGCGCGCAGCACGCGCAATGCGATCTCGCCGCGGTTGGCGATGACGACTTTATCGAGCATGGAGAGGCCGGGATTCGGGATTGGGAGTTGGGGATTCGAAAGAGCGTGCTTCGATGGATCGCTTCTCGATGGCAAGAAGCAGCGCGTTCAGGCGAGCGAAAGTCCGGTGCAGCAGGTCCTCGATTCCGGCCGACGACGTCGACAGTTCGAGGCGCGAAGCGATCTGGATCTGGGTGTCGAGCTCGGCGAGCGAGCCGCGTGCGATCGACAGGGAGCGCAGGTACTCCGACGTGGATCGGCGGGCGGCACCTTCGGCGATATTGGAGGGAACGCTGACGGCGGCTCGCCGCATCTGGCTGACGAGGCCGAACCGCTCGCTGTCCGGGAATTTCGCCGTCAGGCGATACACGGATTCGACCAGAGACATGGCGTCCTGCCAGACATCCAGTCGCTCGTGCGGTCGCTTTTCCGGGTCCCGAATCACGAATCCCCAATCCCCGCTCTTCAGCCGATCACGAACATCGGCTCGTCGAACTCGACCGGCTGGCCGTTGTTGACGAGGACCGCGACGACCGTGCCGCTGACGTCGGCTTCGATCTGGTTGAACATCTTCATGGCCTCGATGATGCCGAGCGTGTCGCCCGCCTTCACCGATTGGCCGACCTTCACGAACGGTGCGGCTTCGGGATTCGCCGAGGCGTAGAAGGTGCCGACCATCGGCGCCTTCACGACGTGGCCGTCGGGAATCGACTTGCCGGCGGCAGCGGGGGCTTCGGCGGCTGCCGGCGCGGCCACGGCCGGCGCGTCGACGCGAACGGGTGCGACCGGCGCCGCGGCGACCGGAAGGGTGCCGACCATGCCCTTGGGCAGGCGCGACAGGCGGACGATTTCCTCGCCTTCCTTGATTTCGAGTTCGGCGAGGTTGGATTCCTCGAGCAGGTCGATGAGCTTCTTGATCTTGCGCAGGTCCATGGGATTCCCGGCTGGAATGTCGGTGGAAGTGGATTCAGGCGCCGAGCCGGCGCAGGGCGGCCGAGAGAGCGAGGCGGTAGCCGTCCGCGCCCAGGCCGACGATGACGCCGGCAGCGAGGTCGGAGAAATACGAATGGTGGCGGAACGGCTCGCGCGCGTGCACGTTGCTGAGATGGATCTCGATGAACGGGATCGCGACGCCGGCGAGCGCGTCGCGCAGCGCGACGCTGGTGTGCGTGAATGCGGCCGGGTTGATCAGGATGAACGCGGTATCGTCACGGGCGGCGGCGTGCACGCGGTCGATCAGCACGTGTTCGGCGTTCGATTGCAGGCTTGCCAGCTCGTGTCCGGCGGTGCGGGCATCGTGCTCCAGCTGGGCGTCGATGTCGGCCAGCGTGGTACGGCCGTAGACCTCCGGCTCGCGCGTGCCGAGCAGGTTCAGGTTGGGGCCGTGCAGGACGAGGATCTTCGCCACGGGCATGCTCGCCGAAAACAAGCCGCCAGTCTGAATCAGGTCGGCGGATAAGTCCAGTTCGGCGACGTTTGGCGGGAAATGGCGAAGTTTGTGGCTAGAAATACGCCGAGAGCCACTGCTCCAGGCCCGTTTCGCTGAAGTTGCCGGCGCGCTGGGCGAGGATGCGTCCGTCGCGTCCGATCAGCACGCTGTAGGGCAGCACGTTCATGCGGTTGCCGTAGTCGCGCGAGACGTCCCCGCCGAGTGCCGGGTCGTCGATGAGGATCGGATAGGAGACCGGGAATTGCGAGAGGTAGGCCTGCGTGGCCTCGGCCGAATCGGCGGCGATGCCGATGACTTGCAGTCCCTTGCCGGCGTGCCGCTGCTGGCTACGGTCGAGCAGGGGCATTTCCTCGCGGCACGGGCCGCACCAGCTCGCCCAGAAGTTCAGCAGCACCAGCTTTCCGTTCCAGTCCGCCGCCCGGTGCAGGCGGCCATCGAGGTCCGGGCGCTCGAAATCGGGGCGCGGATGGCCGACCTGCGCATTCTCGACGAGCCTTGGTGCGGCGATCCAGCGGGCGGTGGCGAGGCCGAGGAGGGCACCGGCCAGGGCCAGGGCGACGATCAGGAGCGGGGTACGCATGGGCGGAGTATCAATAGGCGTGTGCACCAGACAGCTTGCCGCAATGCGGTGGCGGCATCCAGCGCGGAGCCGGGGGTCGTGAAGCGGATTGTCGACAATTGACTGCAACGGGGACGGGCGGGAGCGTGGCGGTGCAGGCGGAACGAACCCGCTTTCGCCCTTCTCTCCTGCTGGCCGAGGACGGCAACGGGCACTCCGTCGTCCGTGCGGTGCACGACAGCGGGCAACGCGCCGGCTCGCACCGTGCTCGCGAGCGGCGCACAGCTTCCGTGCCGGGCAATGAGCCGGGTACGCGCCCTCGTGCTGGCGATCGCCCGGCGGGCCGCGAGGATGGAGGTCCTCAGCGCGCCGGCGACAGCGCCTGTTCGAGGATCGCCTGCGTCAGTACCGTCGGCAGCGCCTGCCCGTCGCCAGGTTCCCCGGCACGGAACACCACGTATAGCGGCACGCCGACGGCCTTGTAGCGCTTCAGGAACTCGGTGATGGCCGGGTCGACGTTGGTCCAGTCGCCCTTCATCAGCACGGCGTTGCTGCGCCGGAGCAGGTCGCGGAACGCCTCGGTCTCGAGCACGGCCTTCTCATTGACCTTGCACGTCACGCACCAGTCCGCGCCCATGTCGACGAGCACGCCGCGGCCTTCCGCGCGCAGCGCGGCGAGGCGTTCGGCCGAATACGGCACCCAGTCCTGCGAGGCGGCCTGTGCGGCAGCCGGCACGGCGAGGCGGGCGACCTGCACCAGCGGCAGCAACGCCGCGAGCAGCACGAGGATCGCGAAAGCCCGTGCGAGCGTCCCGCCGGTGTAGCGGTGCCGCTCGCGCCACCAGAGGCCGAGCGCGAGCACGACGGCTCCGATCAGCACCCACGCGACCGCGTCGATGCCGCGCTGATTGCCGAGCACCCAGATCAGCCACACCGCGGTCAGGTACATCGGGAACGCGAGGAACTGCTTCAGCGTCTCCATCCATGCGCCCGGCCGCGGCAGGCGCGACGCCAGGGCGGGGACGAAGCCGACCAGCAGGAACGGCAGCGCGAGGCCGATGCCGAGCGCGAGGAATACCAGCAGTGCGACGAACGAGGAGGAAGCGAACGCGAATGCCAGCGCCGAGCCCATGAACGGCGCCGTGCAGGGGCTGGCCACGACGACCGCGAGCACGCCGGTGAAGAAGTCGCCGGCCGGCCCGCTGCGGTTGCCGAGTCCCTGGCCGACGTTGGCGAGTCCGGCGCCGATGTTGAACACGCCCGACAGCGACAGGCCGATCGCGAACAGTACGTACACGAGTGCCGCGACGAAGATCGGCTGCTGCAACTGGAAACCCCAGCCGAGCGCCTGGCCGGCCTCGCGCAGCGCGACGACGGCGAGTCCGATCACGGCGAACGCGACCAGCACGCCGGTCGTGTACCACAGGGCATGCTTGCGCGCGGTCGCGGCGCTCTCGCCGCTCTGCGCGAGCCCGAGCACCTTCAGCGACAGCACCGGCAGTACGCACGGCATCAGGTTCAGCACGAGGCCGCCGAGCAGCGCCAGCAGCAGCGCGCCGAGGATGCCGGCCGCGCCGGGTTCGGGCGGCGTGCTGCGCAATGCGTTGTCGTCGGCAGCCGATGCCGTTGCTACCGGCGGCGCGACGAAGGCCGCCTTCGCGGCCTCGAGCTCCTGCGCCGTCGCGGTGGGCAGCGCAAGGGCGACGTCCTTCGTCATGACCGGATAGCAAAGGCCGTTGTCCTGGCAGCCCTGGTATTCGGCGTGTACCGTGACCGGCTGGGCATCGCCGCGGTCGCGCGCCAGCGGAATCGGCAATTCGACCTGGTCGAAATAGACCGTCACCTCGCCGAAGTGCTCGTCCCGGTGAGGCACGCCCTGCGGCCACTGCGGCGCACCGAGGCGCACGCCGTCGCCGTCGGCCAGCGTGACCGAGCTCTTGTCGCGATAGAGGTAGTAGCCCTTCGGCATCGTCCAGCGCGCGAGCACGGAGGTCGGGCCGGCCGCGATCGCCTCGAACACGAAGGCCTGTTCCGGCGGCAGCGGTGCGTCGTCGCTGCCGCCGCCGAGGCCCTGCGCGCCACCGAGCTTCAGCAGCGGCCCGGCGCTTCCGCCGGCGGCGCTGCCCTCCGCGGGGAGGATCGCGGCGGCCGGCTCGGCGACCACGCTGTCGGGGACGGCGATCGTCAGCGTGGTCGGATGCGGCGGATAGCAGATCTTCGGATCGATCTCGTGGCAACCCTGTACCGTCACGGTCACGGCGATCGTCTTCGCCGCGTCGGCGAGCGTGTAAGGCAGGGCCGCATCGACAGCGTCGTGGTAGACCTCGACGTCGCCCTGGAATTCGTCGTGCTTGCGTACGCCGGGCGGCAGCTCGAGCGTTCCGAGCGTCATGCCGGCCTGCGACGTCTTCGCCTTGATGCGCTCGCGGTAGAGGTAATAGTCCTTCGCGATGTCGATGTGCAGCGCGATGCGCCCCGGCTCGACGATCTTCGCGCCGAGCTTGAACGCCTCCTCTACCGGCAGCAGGCCGTCGTCGGTCTGCGCCTGCACGAAACCGGCGAGGCCGAGCGACAGGATGAGGCCCGGGACAAGGCCACGGAACAGCTTGCGCATCACGGGGAGCTCCGGGGAAGGTTGATCGAAGGACCGCGCTTGGACCGCGGGGATTTCACGGCGTTCACTCGATGCGGCGATCGGGCGCGGTTTCGGCCGCGATCCAGTCGAGATAGCCGGGCAGGCCGTCGACGACGCCGACGGCGATCAATTCGGGCGATTCGTACGGATGCAAGGCCGGCAGCCGGGATTTCAGCGTCTCGAAGCGCTCCCGGGTCGTCTTGATCAGCAACAGCACTTCCGTGTCCTGCCGCACGACGTCGTCCCAGCGGTACGTCGAGACGAGGCCGGGAATGGTCTGCACGCAGGCGGCCAGCCGTTCCTCCACCAATACGCGCGCGATGCGCGCGGCGCTGTCGGCGTCGGGGCAGGTGCAGTGGGCGAC
Source organism: Rhodanobacteraceae bacterium UBA703 (assembly GCA_002297645.1). Classification (GTDB taxonomy): domain Bacteria; phylum Pseudomonadota; class Gammaproteobacteria; order Xanthomonadales; family Rhodanobacteraceae; genus Dokdonella_A. The sequence goes on from DBMH01000177.1 coordinate 8,906, forward strand.
GAGGAAGGACATGTGGACAGGCAGGAGCGCACGGAGCGGGTCGTGCATGGTCGCATAGTCCGTCCTTGGGAGCCCGCGTCCGGGACTTGGTGTCTTTCGAGTCGAGCCCGGGGATGGGCTAACGGTCGGGTCGCTTCGGCAGAAGCGGTGGGAGCTTGCATCGCTCCGCGTCCGAAGAGATCCGAGTCGGACGCAGGGCATCGACAACGTCGATGCCC
>DBMH01000024.1 GCA_002297645.1 Rhodanobacteraceae bacterium UBA703
ACGTCGACGTTCGTCACGTTGGCGCCGCCGACCGTGCCCGTGCCGTTGGACACCGTGCAGGACAGACCTTCCGGAACGGACTGCACCGTGACCGTGTAGGACGCCGCCGTGGGCAGGCCCGGGGTGAACGCGTAGAGCCCGTTCGCGTTGATCGTCAACGCGTCGCTGCCGTTCAACTGCAGCACCAGGCCCGGCGCGGTGAGCCCGCGCACGCGGCCGCCGATGGTGTAGGTCGTCGTCGTTCCCACGCAGGTGACCGCCACGTTGGTGACGTTCGCGCTGCCGATCACGCCACTGCCGCCGGCGACCGAGCAGGTCTGGCCGCTCGGCTGCGTGCTGACCGTGACGGCATACGACGTGCCACCGACGAGGCCACCCGGGAACGTGAACGCGCCATCCGCACTGATCGCGAGATCGCTGCCACCGTTGAGGCGAAGCTTGAGGCCCGAGCCGGTCAGGCCGCTGACCGTCCCGCCCACGGTGTACGTCGGCACATCCGTGCAGGTCACGCCGACGTTGGTCACGTTCGCGCCCGCGATCACGCCGCTGCCGTTGGTCACCGAGCAGCTCTGGCCGGACGGCTGCGTGCCGACCGTCACCGCATAGCTGGCGCTGTCCGGCAGGCCGTTGGCGAAGGTGAACGGACCGTTCCCCGAGATGGAGAGGTCGCCTGCCCCGTTGAGGCGCAGCTTGAGTCCGGAACCGGTGAGGCCGCTGACGCTGCCGCCGACGGTGTAGGTCGGGCCGGAAGCCTGCACCGCGAGCGTGTAGTCCTCCGCCTGGCCCCAGCCGTCCGTGTTGCAGGCCGTCGCCGCCGCGTTGTACTTCTTGATCACGCGCAGGCGCACCGGGCCGGCGGTCGCCGCCGCCGGCACCGCGATGTTCGCCACCGCCTGCTTGCCGTCGGTACCGGTCGAATTGACGATGTCGCCGATCGTGTAGGTCTCGTTCGCATCGAACGTCCCGTTGCGGTTCCAGTCGACGAACGCGGTGATCTTCGTCGTGAAGGAGCCGGCGGTATTGCCTTCCACCGCCATCGAGTACGTCTGGCCCGCCATGACGACGCCACCGGCCACGCCGAGGAAGTTTTCGTGCGCCGGGCTGCCGCCGACTGCCGCGTCGCTGACGTTGTCGATGCCGGCGAACTTCACGCGCGTGATCGGCTCGACCGCGCTCGGGAACGTCACCGCGCAGTACGGCTCCGGGAAGGTCTGGCCGGTCGTGAACGAGTACACCGACGACGTGCCGCTGTCCCCGCACGGGCTGTTCGACTTCACGCGCCAGTAGTAGGTCGTCAGCGGCGCCAGCGGCGTCGTGGGCGTCCAGGTGTTCGTCGTCGGCGTGCCGGTGGCGACGATGTTGGCGAACGCGTTGTCGGTGGCGACTTCGATCGTGTAGCCGAGCGCGGCGGGATCGGCGCTCCAGCTGAAGACCGGGCTGCGCAGGGCTCCGGTGGCGCCGTTCGCCGGTGCGGTCGGGCTCGGCACCGAGGTGGTGCCGGAGGCGATGCGCACGTTGAACGTCGCTTCGTGGACGACCGGTACCGACTGGGTATCGGTGCCGCGCACCAGGACCGGATACGTGCCGGTGGCCGCGGTCGGCTTGGTGCCCAGGGTCAGCGTGGAGGTGGCGCCGGAATTCGCCGGCACCGTCACGGTGGCCGGCGTGAGCAGGCCGCCGCTGAAGGCGGACGTGTCGAGCGAAGGCAGGCTCAGGGCGACCGTGCCGGTATAGCCGGCCAGCGACGACACCGTGATCTGCGTCGGCGTGATCGAGCTTCCCGCGCAGACGGTCTGGGCCTGGTTCGGCGCCTCGACGCGATAGTCCGGTCCCGGCTGGTCGGCGAAGCCGCCGATGCCCCAGACGTCGATGCCGGCGCGATTGTCGGTGTAAATGGCGATGATGTCGTTCATCGCCATGTCCATGCCGTTGTAGTCGCCCCACTCCATCGACGTGTTGATCTTCGGCGAGGTCGCGGTGGTCAGGCGACGCGGCGTCTCCCACGTCTGCGCGCCGTCCAGCGACACGGAGTAGTAGACGTCGACGCCGGTACGGTTGGCGCTGTGGCGCGTGTCGTAGTAGACGACGTGGACGCGGCCCCAGTCGTCGACCTTGAGCCACTGCTGGTAGCGGTCGACGGTCTGGCCGTCGGTGGTCGGATGCGGCGTGGTGACGGTCCAGGTAGCGCCGCCGTCACGCGAGTAGCCGACCTGCACGCGCGCATGGTTGCCGGACGCGCTGCTGCTCTCCGCCGCGTACGTGTCGGGCCATGCGACGTAGATGCTGTTGCCGTAGGGGCCGTTGCTGAGGTCGGTATCCGCCGCCGTGTAGATGAACGCGTTGCGGGTCGACATCGACGGCAGCGGGAAATCGAACGAGGCCTTGGTGTCGGCGACCTTGATGCCGCTGGAGGCGAACGAGGCGCCGCCGTCGGTCGACTTGACCACGCGGATCTGGCTGCCGCCCGTGGACGGGAAGAAGTAGTAGACGTTGCCCTGCTTGTCGGTCGTGATGTCGCTGCCGATGCCCTTGAACTGCGAGTCGAGGGTCTGCGGCGTGCTGAAGGTCAGACCCTTGTCGGTCGAGCGCGCGAACTTCTGCACGTTGCTCTGGTGCCAGGACACGTAGATGTTGTCCTTGTACGGCGAACCAGGATACGAATCGACGTGCAGGTATTCCTTGTCGGAGCCGGAACTGACCAGCAACGGGCTCTGCACCCAGGTCTGGCCGTAGTCGGTCGAGCGGTAGAACGCGACGCCGCAGGACGCGCCGCAATTGATGAGCGTCGAGGTGTAGGCGATGGTGCCGTCGGTCGACCAGCCCACGCTGGCGTCGCAGCAGGTGTTGCCCGAGAGGCTGATCGCGCTGCTCCAGGTCGCGCCACCGTCGGTCGAACGCCACATCTTCTGGCCGTTGCCGGGGCCGTTGCTGCCCGCGATCACGTAGTTGGTGTTGACCGGGTTCACCGCGATCGCGGTTTCCTCGGCCCCCTGGGGACTCGTGATCTTGACCTCTCCACTGACGAAGCGGGGCCAGGACTCACCCATCTCCTCGAGTTCCTCTTCCTCGAAGACCTCGAACTTGTTGCCGTCGATGCGGTTGATGCCGCGATAGTGCCTGCCGTCGATCTCGAGGCCGTCGAAGCGCTGCAGGAACGTGTTGACGGCACTGCGCGGATACTGGTCGGGACCGCTCGTGGGCAGCGGATTGCCCTGACGGATGGCTTCTTTGCGCATCCAGACGCGGAAGAACGCCGGCGTCGGATCCCTCGATTCGGTCTCGTTGGGCGAGAGGTACTTGAGGTCCTCGGCGGTGAGCTGGTAGTTGCGATCGTCCCAGGGACCGTAGGTGGTCAGCTTGGCGTACTCGACACGCGTGTCGACGCCGCGCGCCTGGTTGACTCGTATATCGATGACCTTGGCAGCCACGGTGCCGATCGCCGCGAACGCGACCACCAGCCCCAGCCCCAAGCGGGTCAGAGATGACGTGAAAAATGACATGATTTTCCCCATTGCAAGCAGTCAAGAACGCGCGGACCGTCCCCGGTGTCGATCCGCGCCCAACGTCGCGACTCAGCGCGCTTCGGTAGAACCCGGCCTCCTTCGACCGGCGCCCGCCCCCGGGCGGACTTCCTGATTAGATCCTCATTCCAAAGGAGAATCAAACCATGCGTCCACAGACCTAGACACAAGGAAGGAAAGGCTTCCCGAAATTGCTGCACCCCACCAATCCGCCATTCCGCCGCCCGCGCGATACCATCGCGCATCCATCGGCGGCTTCCACCGTTCTCCTGCGGCGCATTCTCCTGTCGTGACTACCTCCGTCGCCGGCCACCCTTTTGCATCGCACCACGCGATTCGACGATGCCGCCAGGACCGCCGATGAACCTCTCCGCCTTTCTCGCCGTCGGCTTCGGCGCCTTCGCCGGAGCCATCCTGCGCTGGATGCTCGGCCTGGCCCTGAATCCCCTGCTGCCGGCACTGCCGCTCGGGACGCTGGCCGCCAACCTCGGCGGCGGCCTGCTCATGGGGATCGCGATGGGGCTGGTCGAGCACTACCAGGCCATACCGATGGTCTGGCGGCTCGCCTTGACCACGGGCTTCCTCGGCGGCCTGACCACGTTCTCCACGTTCTCGGCCGAAACGGTGCTCTCGATGCAGCGCCAGCAGTTCGGATGGACGACCCTGATCGTCCTGACCCACGTGGTCGGCTCATTGCTCGCGACGCTGGGAGGCATCGGACTGGTGCGCGCGTTCCTGCGCGCCTGAACGCGCGCCGGGAAGGCACCGCATCGGCGATCCGATGCCGCCCCTCCGCCGGCTTGCAGCCGCCGTGGAACCGCTCCACCATCGATGGGACGTCACCGACGATCGGAGATCGCTGATGAATGCCCAGGCCCGCATCGAATCCCTGCTCGCCGCCGCCGGCGTGAGCATCGACGGACCCGACGCGAGCGACATCCGCGTCCACGACGAGCGCCTCTACTCGCGCGTGCTCGCCCACGGTTCGCTCGGGCTCGGGGAGAGCTACATGGACGGCTGGTGGGACGCCGACGATCTCGACGGGTTCCTGTGCCGCCTGCTCGACGCGCATCTGGACGAGCGCGTCGGCGGCCTGGAGGATGCCTGGCTGTTCCTCAAGTCGCGCGTCACCAACCTGCAGCAGGGACGCCGCGCCTGGGAGGTCGGCGAGCAGCACTACGACCTCGGCAACGACCTGTTCGAGGCCATGCTCGGCAAGCGCCTCGTCTACAGCTGCGGCTACTGGAAGAACGCAACGAACCTCGACGACGCGCAGGAAGCCAAGCTCGACCTGGTCTTCCGCAAGCTCGCGCTCCAGCCCGGCATGCGCGTGCTCGACATCGGCTGTGGCTGGGGCGAGGCGCTCAAGTTCGCCGCGGAACGCTACGGCGTCAGCGGTGTCGGCGTGACCGTATCGCAGGAGCAGGCCGACTACGCGCGCGAACTCTGCCGCGGCCTGCCCGTCGAAATCCGCCTGACCGACTACCGCGAGCTCGACGAGCGCTTCGACCGCGTGTTCTCGATCGGCATGTTCGAGCACGTCGGCGTGAAGAACTACCGCACCTATTTCGAGGTGGTGCGCCGCTGCCTCGCCGCCGATGGCCTGTCCCTGCTGCACACGATCGGCTCGAACGTCTCGTCGAACCACACCGACCCGTGGATCGAGAAGTACATCTTTCCGAACTCGATGATTCCTTCGGCCGAGCAGATCGCAAAGGCCAGCGAGAGCCTGTTCGTCATCGAGGACTGGCACAACTTCGGCGCCGACTACGATCGCACCCTGACGGCGTGGCGCGCGAACTTCGATGCCGCCTGGCCGCGCCTCCGGGAAAAGTACGGCGACCGCTTCCGCCGCATGTGGCATTTCTATCTCGCCGCGTCCGCGGCGGTGTTCCGCACGCGCCGCGACCAGTTGTGGCAGCTCGTGCTGAGCCCGCAGGGCGTCCGCGGGGGCTATCGCGCCCCGCGCTGAGCCTGTCGAGCGGTCTGGCGGCAGCCACATGCCGATTCCGTGCTCCCGCGCCCGCCATGCGCCGGGGCATCGACGCGGAAACCGCACGCCGCCCGGGCACACGCGGCGCGTCCGCGCAATCTACCTGTGCCGGCAGGCTTGCGGCACAATCGCCGGCCTTCGCCGCATCCGGTTTTCCTCGGATATTCAATGAACTTGCAAGCGAACCACGAACAGATCCCGCTCAAGGACTATGCCGAGCGCGCCTACCTCGACTATTCGATGTACGTCGTGCTCGACCGCGCCCTGCCCTTCGTCGGCGACGGCCTCAAGCCGGTACAGCGCCGCATCGTCTACGCGATGAGCGAGCTCGGACTCGACGCCGCCTCCAAGCCGAAGAAGTCGGCACGCACGGTCGGCGACGTCATCGGCAAGTTCCATCCGCACGGCGACAGCGCCTGCTACGAGGCGATGGTGCTGATGGCACAGCCGTTCTCGTACCGCTACCCGCTGATCGACGGCCAGGGCAACTTCGGATCGACCGACGACCCGAAGTCGTTCGCCGCGATGCGCTACACCGAGTCGAAGCTGACGCCGATCGCCGAACTGCTGCTGGAGGAACTCGGCCAGGGCACGGTCGATTTCGTCCCGAACTTCGACGGTACCTTGAAGGAACCGTCGTGGCTGCCGGCGCGCATCCCGCACGTGCTGCTGAACGGCTCGACCGGCATCGCCGTCGGCATGGCGACGGACATCCCGCCGCACAACCTGCGCGAGGTCACCAGCGCCTGCATCCGCCTGCTCGACGATCCCGAGGCGAGCATCGCCGACCTGTGCGAGCACGTGCGCGGACCGGATTTCCCGACCGCCGCCGAGATCATCACGCCGGCGAACGAACTCGCGGCGCTGTACGCGACCGGCAACGGCTCGGTGCGCTGCCGCGCGATCTACGTGAAGGAGGACGGCAACGTCGTCATCACGGCGCTGCCGCACCAGGTATCGCCGTCCAAGATCGCCGAGCAGATCGCCACGCAGATGCGGGCGAAGAAGCTGCCGATGCTGGAAGACATCCGCGACGAATCGGATCACGAGAACCCGGTCCGCCTCGTGCTGTTCCCGCGCTCGAACCGCGTCGACCTCGACGAGATGATGACGCACCTGTTCGCAACGACGGATCTCGAGAAGAGCTATCGCGTCAACCTGAACATGATCGGCCTCGACGGCAAGCCGCAGGTCAAGAACCTCAAGCAGATCCTGAGCGAATGGCTGCGCTTCCGCGCCGACACCGTCACGCGGCGCCTGCAGCATCGCCTGGCCAAGGTCGAGCGCCGCCTGCACCTGCTCGAGGGCCTGCGCGTTGCGTACCTCAACCTCGACGAAGTGATCCGCATCATCCGCACCGAGGACGATCCGAAGTCGGCCCTGATCGCGCGCTTCAAGCTCAGCGAGGAGCAGGCCGACTACATCCTCGAGACGCGCCTGCGCCAGCTCGCGCGGCTGGAGGAAATGAAGATCAACGAGGAGCGCGACCAGCTCGAGGAGGAGCGCGCGCGCATCAACGTGATCCTCGGCTCGAAGGCGCGCCTGAAGACGCTGATCAAGGATGAGCTGAAGGCGGACGCGAAGAAGTACGGCGACGAGCGCCGCTCTCCGCTGGTCGAGCGCGCCGCCGCGCAGGCACTCGACGAGACCGCCCTGGTCGCCAGCGAACCGGTCACCGTCGTGCTCTCGTCCAAGGGCTGGGTCCGCTCCGCGAAGGGACACGACGTCGTCGCGCGCGACCTCAGCTATCGCGAAGGCGATTCCTTCCTCGCCTCCGCCCAGGGGCGCACGACCCAGCAGGCCGCGTTCATCGACTCGACCGGCCGCAGCTACTCGACGCCCGCCCACACGCTGCCTTCCGCACGCGGCAACGGCGAACCGCTGACCGGCCGCTTCACGCTGCCCGCCGGCGCGCGTTTCGAGACGGTCGCGATCGCCGACGCGTCGGCCAAGCTCGTGCTCGCGTCCGACTTCGGCTACGGCTTCGTCACGCGGTTCGAGGCGCTGATCGCGAACAAGAAGGCCGGCAAGCAGATCCTCAATCTCGAGGACAAGGCGCGCGTGCTGGCGCCGGCCGCGGTCGCCGATTCCGCGCGCGACCGCATCGTCGTGGTCACCAATGCCGGCCACATCCTGATGTTCTCGGTGGCCGACCTGCCGGAGCTCGACAAGGGCGGCAAGGGCAACAAGCTGATCGAGATTCCCAAGGCGAAGCTCGCCGAAGGCGAACGCGTGTCCGGCATCGCCGTCGTCGCCGAAGGCAAGGGTGAAGTCACGCTCTACGCGGGGCAGCGCAAGTTGATCCTGAAGTGGAACGACCTCGTCGAATACGGCGGCGCCCGTGCGGCACGCGGCGGACTGCTGCCGCGAGGCTTGCAACGCGTGGAGCGGATCGAGACGACGGGATAGTCCTCTCGGCTCCGAGCCCTTGGATGTGCCGCGGCATCGCGGCACATCTCCCCTGACGCCCGTCCGCTCGTGCTGCCACTCGCACCGATAGGCGGCATGTGTGGCTTCCGTGCCGGTCGGCCGGACCGCTGCGGCAACGGCCGCACGCTTCGTCCCGGCGCACGAGCTGCTACCGGCGAGCAGCAGCCAATCGCCCCGGGCACGACCTCGGCTGCCAGCAATTCACTCTGGACGGCCGGCTAAATACGGACCTGGATGAAGACCAAAAAAAAGGCCTCCCCGAAGGGAGGCCTTTGAGTTGGGCGTTACCGCCCGCCGATCACGGAATCGTGATTGCGGCGCCCGACGAGTCGTACCAGTAGCGCACGATCTTCGCGGGGTATCCATTCGGCGCCGTGGTCGTCAGGTTCACGTAGCCGTAGCAAACGCCTGCTGGGCACGAGAACTTGAAGCCGAGGTAGCCATTCACGCCAGCTGCCCAGTTGCTCATGTCCGACGGGGGATTTCCCGCCAGCGTAATGAACTCCGACGCGGGACCGATCGTGGCACCCGAAGCGAGGATCGAGTAACGGGTCGTGCTCGCGCTGCCGACACCGCCTTCATCTCCGCCAGCCGCGTTCGGCCACCAGAAGTGGATGATCTCGGAACCGCTCGGGGTGCCATACGGATCGAAGTGATAGTCGGGATCATTGCAACCGGTCGTGCAGGTCGCCCCCGTGAGCCAGTTCAGGTAGATGCCATCAATCGTGGACGGAATGTTCAGATTGAGGACACCGCTGTCGTGGATGTTCGGGTTGACCACTGGAGCGCCGTCGAAGCCGTCGCAGAAGATCGTATCGGCCGCGCTGCACGCCGCTACCGGTGCCGCTGTCACGGTCAGGTTGACCGGGATCGACAGCAACGGACGCGCCGGATCGTTCGTCGTGATGCAAAGCTCGCCGGTATAACTGCCGGCGGACAGCCCGCCCGCAGCCGGATTCGCCTTGATCGCGACGTCGACGTTCGCACCGCCATTGACCGAGCCGCTCGACGGAGTCGCCGTCAGCCACGGAATCACCGGACCGGTGCAGAAGCCGCCAGTACCACCGCCGGTTCCCGTAGCCCGGATCAGCCAGTTGCCGTTATAGGTGCCTTCCGACAAAGCACCGATCGTCGCGTTGTAGTCGTTGTTCGCCAATGTCGCGAGATCAGGCGCCCCTACGTCGTTCGCCGAAATGAACGAGGCGTTGTGCGACGTGGAACTGCTGTCGAGCGCCGCCGGATAGAGCGCCGGCGAGAAGTCGCTCATCGCCCAGTGGTCGACGAAGCCGATGTAGACGTCACCTGCCCCCGGCACGCTGAACGAGGTCACGTAGTTCTCGAACGTGTCCAGGCTGGCGATCGTGACCAGCTTGTCGGTGCCCAGGCGCACGGCACCGGCCGGGCTGCCTGTGGAGGCCGAGTCGTAGTAGACGACGATGTTCGCCTGCTTGCCGACCACGCTGCCGCCATTGTTCTGCGGCCACATGATCGACACGGAATCGATCGTCGTCGCACCGTCGACGTGGAAGCGGTTCAGCCAGACAGCCGCCGTCTCCGTCGCCGGATTGCCACCGTCCGTCCACCCGATCGCCCCTTCGTAGCTTCCGTCGTCGAGGACGAACTGGATGCTGCCGGAGGGCATCCACGGCTTGCTGCTGCCGATCGGCGAATAGACGTCGATGGACGCCGGACCATGCTTCGGACGCGAACGGAGCGCGAGCAGCTTCTCCTGGAAGCTCGCGTCGACCGAACTCGTCTTCGAGTTGAGCGACGTGACGACCGGATTCAGCGCCCGTGACGGCGGACGTGCCGAGATCGACCAGGTCAGCGCGCTGCTGCCGGCCGCGTTGGCGATGTTCAGCGTCGACGTCGCCGTCTGGTCCGCACGCGAGGTCATGTTCAGCAGGATCGGCGAGACCGACGCCACCGGCGGATTCAATGGCGTTCCGCCCGTGATGGTGATCTGGTTGCCGTCACCGTCGAACGCCGTATCGAGAATCGTCGCAGGGAAGCCGTTCGCGGCCGTGGTCTGCATGTGGATGTAGCCGTAGCAGACACCGGAAGCGACCGGGAATGTCAGGCGGCCGTTGCAGTTGAACTTGACACCGAGGTAGCCGTCGGTTCCGGCCAGCCACGCCGCTGCCACTGCTACGGAACCGCTCGTCGTTCCCGTCGTGAACGTCGTGCTCGGGCCAATGATGTCACCCACCTGGAACACCTTCGCCTTGCCGCTGGCATCGACTGCGTAGTGGCCGGCACCGGTGTTGCCGGTCTTCCACAGCGTCAACACGCCGCTGCTGCCCCAGAAGTTGAAGTCCCACGGCGCCGCGGTCGAACCACCATCGTCGAATGCACTGGTCACCATGTTCAGCGACGTACCCAACGTGCTGTTGATGATCGAGTGACTCAACGGACCGGACGTGATGATGCCGTTGTTCCCGCCGGCAGGCGTCACGGTGAAGGACACCGGAACGGCAACCGTGGGATTCGCCGCATCGTTGCTGTTGACGCAGAGCCTGCCGCTGTAGTTGCCCGCGGCCATGCCCGTGGCGTTGAAGGTCACGGTGACCGGCGTGTTCGTGCCGCCCGCGTTGGAGCCCGAGGTCGTGCCGACCGACAGCCATGGGATGTCCGACGGGTTGGTGCAGGCCGGCGTACCGCCACCGCCCGATCCTTCGACGAGGAACGGGTAGTCCTGCGCGGCCAACGAGCCGCCGTCTGTCGATGCAACCCAAGATGTACCGTCGTACTGCACGGAGTTCGCGCCGGGCTTGCCGGTCGCACCGGCAATCGTCACCGCCGGAGCCCAGGGGCCGGACGACAGCGTGCCGCCGATCTGCCAATCGACCCAGTAGGTGCCTGCCGGCAACGTGGTGCCCACCGTGGCCACGACCGCCATTACCGGACGCTGACTATTGGTCAGGTCGGTGTCGAGCACGCGGTAGATGTTGGCAAACGCCGTGCTGGCGAGGCGGTTGGTCGCGGTGTCGCCGAAAACGACCGTACTGCCGGCCGCGCCGGGTCGACCGTTCCAGATGCGCAGGTTCACCGCGTTGATGGTCGACGTGGTGCTGGAGCCGGTCTGGTAGGTGAAGAACGTGATCTTGTCCACCGTCCAGCCGCCGGCCGGGACCGTGAAGTCGTCGGCCACGCGGAAACCTCCGGAGACGGAGATGTTCGCGCCATAGCTCGTGTTGCCCACGGCGGTCTGCAGCGCGCTGGCATCCTTGCCGCCGGCACCGGCGCCCGGGTTGGTGACCAGCGGACCGTTGTCGTAGAGGGACGCCAGCGGCGCCATCCACGAGCTGGCCTTGCCGGACTGCCCATCGACCACCGTCTTCACCGGCGTACCCACCGTCTCGCGGGCCGGCTGGGCGATGCGTGGCGAGGCCGGCATGGCGGGCAGCGCACTCGCATTTTCTTCTGCGATGGTCCAGTTCAGCGTGCCGCCGCCGGTGTTGGCGATCGTCAGCGTCTGCGTGGTGGACGCGCCCACGGTCTGCGAGGCCGAGAGACTGGCCGGCGTGACGCCGACCGTCGGCGTGCCGCCACCGCCGCCCGTCACCGTCAGCGTCGCCGACGCGGCGCTGGCATTGTTGCCCTTGTCGGTCTGCAGGGCCCCCGCCGCGATCGTGTTCGCATAGCTGCCGGCCGTCGCCGACGTGACGTCGACCTTGACCGTGCACGAGCCGCTCGCGGGAATCGCCGCGCCGCTTGCCAGCGTCACCGAGCCGCTCGTCGTCGTCACGCCCGCGCCGCCCGTACAGGTCGTCGAGGCATTCGGCGTCGCCGCCGTCACCAGGCCGGTCGGGAACGTGTCGGTCAATGCCGCCGACAACGTCGCCGCTGCCGTATTGGCGTTGGACAGCGTGATCGTCAGCGTACTGCTCGCACCGGTCTGCACGCTCGTCGGCGAGAAGGCCTTGGCGATCGTCGGAGCGACGGAACCGCCACCGGTGATAGTGATCGGATTACCGGCCTTGTTGTAGCAATAGTCGACCAGCGTCGCCGGGAAACCACCCGTCGCCGTCGTCGTCAGATGGGCATAGCCGTAGCAGGTACCCGCCGGACAGGTCAGCTTGAAGCCCAGGTAGCCATTGGCACCCGCACGCCAGCTCGAAACCGCCGACGTATTCGCTCCGGTATCCGCGATGAAGGTGCTCGACGATCCGATCGTATTGCCCGGCTGCAGCACGGAATAAACGCCGCCAGAGGCAACACCGCCACCGCCACCAGCAGTCGGCCAGTAGAAGGCCAGCATTGCGGTGCCGGACGACGCCGCGTTGTACGGATTCCAGTGAATCTGGTTGCCGACATCGTCGATCACTCCCGTGATCCAGTTGATCGACGAGCCATCGAACGTGTTCACCAGCGCGTGGTTCGGTGCGGCGCAGACCAGGTCCGGATCGCCTCCGACCGGAGTCACGGTCAGGGTTGCCGAAGCCGCCAAGGCATTGTTGCCCTTGTCGGTCTGCAGGGCCCCCGCCGCGATCGTGTTCGCATAGCTGCCGGCCGTCGCCGACGTGACGTCGACCTTGACCGTGCACGAGCCGCTCGCGGGAATCGCCGCGCCGCTTGCCAGCGTCACCGAGCCGCTCGTCGTCGTCACGCCCGCGCCGCCCGTACAGGTCGTCGAGGCGTTCGGCGTCGCCGCCGTCACCAGGCCGGTCGGGAACGTATCGGTCAGTGCAGCGGACAACGTCGCCGCCGCAGGATTGGCGTTGGACAGCGTGATCGTCAGCGTGCTGTTCGCGCTGGTCTGCACGCTCGCCGGCGAGAAGGCCTTGGCAATCGTCGGAGCAATCGGACCGCCGGTGCCGGCGATCGTGATCGGATTGCCCGCCTTGTTGTAGCAGTAGTCGATGACCTGGGACGGAATGCCGGTCGTCCCCGTCGCCGTCATGTGCGCGTAGCCGTAGCAGGTCCCCGAAGCCGGAGCCGGAACCAGCGTCGAGCAATCGAAGCTGAAGCCGAGATAGCCGTCGGTAGTGCCGAGAATCCAGTTCGTGGCATTGCCGGTGCCGCGCGAGAACGTCGAGCTCGGCCCGATCTGCGCGCCTGCCTGCAGGACTTTCCACGTGGTACCCGACGCCGTATCGGCGACGCCCGCATTCTTGGTATTGGATCCCCAGAAGAACGACAACTTGCTCGCGCCGTAGGGGTTGAAGTGATATCCCGGCGGTCCGGAAGCGCCGTCATCCACGATGACGCCGGTGATCCAGTTGTAGTAGCTGCCGTTCCCGTTCGCGAGGGTCGTATGGTTCAGCGGCGCCGAGCAGACGATCTCGCTGCCGCCAGTGTCCGCGGCGAAATTCGCCACGACGGTGCAGTCCTGCGTGATCGCGGCGGTCGTGAACGAATTGCCGGTCAGCGTGCCGTTGCAGGTGCCGGTGACGTTGTCGACGTGGAAACCCGAAGCGGCCGCGAGCGTGAAGGTCGCCGTGGCACCGCTGTTCACCGTCTGCGGAGTGTTCGGCGAGATCGTGCCGGAACCGGTGCCGACGCTCGGCGTGACGGTGTAAGTCGTGACATCGGCGGCAAAGGTCGCAACAACCGCACAGTCTGCCGAGATGACACCCGTGGTGTAGCTGCTCGCGCCCGCCGTATAGCTGCCGCCGCAGCCAGTCACGGACGCGACATGGTATCCGGCGCTCGGATACAACTGATACGTTGTGGTCTGACCGCCGACAACGGTGCGCGAACCGGTCGGATCGATGTAACCGGAACCCGCACCGACGCTGGAAGCGACCGAATAGAGGGAAGTTCCGATCGTGACCGGGTTGCCGTCACCGTCATAGACGTAGTCCACGAGCGTTGCGGGATAGCCGCTTGCCCCGGTCGTCGTCATGCGTGCGTAGCCATAGCAAATCCCGGGGGACGCCACGGGGTTCGCCAGACGTCCATTGCAGGCGAACTGGAAGCCGAAGTAGCCGTCGGCACCAGCAAGCCACGCGGCGGCCGGGGTGATCGTCGCACCTGTCGCGGAGAATGTGGAGCTCGAGTTGACGACCCCACCAGAGGACAGCAGGGAGAACGGAGAACCCACCAACTTGTCGGCGTAGGTGGATACCGTCCAGACGCGCAATGCGCCGCTGCTGGCCCAGAAATTCAAGTCCCAGTTGCCCGACGACGGTCCCGTATCGTCCCAGGCAGCGCTGACGACGTTGAGGGTACTGCCGTCGGAATTTGCGAGCAGCGTGTGATTCATCGTGGGCGAACGATAGAGTCCGTTCGTCGCCACGCCTGGCGCATACACCGCCTTGAAGCTGCAATCCCCCGTGACGGGCCCGACCACATATCTGCTCCCGGACAATGTGCCCGGGCAATTGCCGACAACGGTGACGAGGTGGTTTCCCGCGGCGGGAGTCAACGTGTACGTGGCGGAAAGTCCCTCGTAGACATTGCCCGTCCCCGGCGTCACGGTTCCCGAACCCGGACCATCGGTGCCGACGGTCACCGTGCGCGTCGGCGCCGCCATATCGGCAAAGACGCGAACAGCCAGGTGTTGATTTGCAACGGAAACGTAGTCGGTGGTGCCAGTGAAATTGAGATCGGCGCGATTGCTCGCACTCTTGTACCAGCCGGTGGCGCCGGTGGAGGCATTCGTGCCTACGGCAGGGAACGGATTGGTGGTTGTCGTCGTGGCCAGCACTTCCATGAATGCGCCATTGACAAGGCCGGACCCGCTATCGGCCGCATAGCCGACCGTGATGCCCAGCTTGCCGCCACGGCCGAGCGGAGCCGGCGTCGGCAGACGCGCCGCGAATGTATTGATCGCGGTCGTGCTCGTGCAGTTGACGGGCCCGAGATCAAGTGTCGCCGAAGCCAGCGGCGAGGAATTGGCGAACACATCCGCCGCAGTGGACCCGTTGAAGGTATCCCAGAACTGGACCTTCGCCTGCACATTCGAGAAGTTGCCTACTGTCGGGCAAGTCGCGTACAGAACCAATCCGGTCGCGTTCCACGTGCCTGCCGGAGCGGGTGGAACGCTGATGGTCGCGGCGTATCCGGAGAAATTCCTCTCGACCCCGGCTGCCGCCGTATTGATGGGGCGGACGGGATTCGCAACCGCTCCCGTTGCGTCGACGATCTGATAGGAGTCGAGCAGCGTATTGGTGCCGAGCGTGGTCAGCTCCCATCCGAACACGTTCGCGGCACCGCTTCCGGTGACCAGCGTACCAGCCGGGTTGCTGGGAGGATTCAAAGCTCCGACCGTCGAAACGAAAGCCAAGTCTTCCGTTGAACCGGCGGTCGGCGCATTCGCGTACTTCTGCATGCCGAGGTTGGCGAGTTGCGCCACCTGGGCCGATGTTCCCCCGAAGTAGAGGCACGCCCAGACGCGCGGAACCTGTGTCGTCGTTTGAGCTGGAACGTAGGCAGCGGTATAGCCCGACGGAAGCCCCGTCCACACCGATGCGCCAACCGGCATGTTCACGCCGGAGAAACTGCCTCCACCGATGTAGAGGCCGGACCTGTTGAGAAGGCGCGTCCCCGGCCCTCCATTGGCCCCCGAGTCGTCGTAGAACTGAATGCTTACCTGGCTTGGCGTGAAGGCCGCAGCATTCTCGTTGTGAATGGCGAAGCTGAAACCTGTGATCAGCTGCGAGCCGGGCTGGCTCAGGGTGACGCGGTTACACACCATGGAGGTGTAACGCGTAGTGCCCGAAGTCGATACGCCTCCATTGAGAAGGAAGGCGCCGGCATCGGTGCCCACGTTGCTGTAGAGCGCCAACGGAGGAAGCGCCGCCGCGTTCGGGGAAATCGGATTGCGCGTAGCCAGATCGGTCTGGATTGCCTCCAGCTCCGCCGCACGAGCCTCCCCTTTCGAGGTGCCTGCGAGCGCGAAGCTGCTCGCTATGAGCCCCCCGCCCAGCATCGCTAATGCTATTGCTGCCTTCAATCTACTTCTCATGCTGTACTCCCCAAGTAGAAACCGGAGGGATGCGAAGTACTCCGGATGCAAATGAGCCGACGCCGAACCATGGCGCAGCCGAATTCTTCATGAGAATCGCCCAGCAAGACGCGCTGTGCCGATGAAAAGCACAAGCAGGCCATTGCAGAATCGACTATCGATTTTCCCCAAGATTCGCGCACTCCCATGCCCGAAACCACCGACGGACCGCCCACTGGTGCCCGAATCGGTTCGCCAGCGGACAAGAAAGCTGAACACACGCTGGCTCACCGACTATATGCCCGAAGGTTTGGACGAACAATAGGCGAGGATGGCAATCCCGGGAAGTTTCGATTCCGCATTGCAGCAACGAAGCTGCGTGGCAGATCCCTGCGTCAAATAGAGAAGGGTGATGGTGTCTTGCGCGTCGCGGCAATGCGCTACCGTACGCAGAATCCCCTTTCCTCCTCGAGCCCATCGGAATGCGACATGCTTCGCACCACCTTCCTTTTGCGCGCCGCCCTATTTCTGGCCCTCCTGACGACCGCTTTCGCCACCCTCATGTGGCAGGTAGTTCGCGGAAGCCTTCCGCGTTACGAGGGAAGAGTCTTCACCAATGCCTTGAGCCATCCAGTCTCGGCTGAACGCGACGCCCTCGGCACCGCCACCTTCCATGCCACGAGCCGGAGCGACCTCACCTGGACGCTCGGTTATGTCCATGCCCAGGAACGCTTCTTCGAAATGGACCTGCTGCGCCGGCGCGCGGCAGGGGAACTGGCGGAGCTGTTCGGCGACGTCGCGCTGCCGGCAGACCGCACCGCGCGCGCCCACCGCATGCGTGCGCGCCTGCGCGCGTCGATCTCCACGCTGCCCGTGGAACAGCGCGAGGAAATCGAACGCTACGCCGACGGCGTCAACGCGGGCCTCGGCGACCTCGCCGTACGTCCGTTCCCATACCTGCTGACGCGTACGACACCGACGCCATGGCGGTCCGAGGACGTCCTGCTGGTCGTCGCCGCGATGGCGTTCTCGCTCAACGACGCGGAGAACAAGCGTGAACTCGCGTTCTCGCGCCTGCACGCGGCACTCCCGGAATCCGCCTACCGTTTTCTCGTCGCGACCGGCGGCGAATGGGACGCTCCCATCGAAGGCGACGCCTTGCCGCTGCCCGATCCGCCGACGGCACGGGAGCTCGACCTGCGCGCGCTCGATCCCGCGCTCCTGAAACCCGCCGACACATCCCCGGGGAAGATTCCCGGCAGCAACAGCTTCGCCGTCGCCGGGGAACTTGCGAATGGTGCCGCCCTGATCGCCAACGACATGCATCTCGATCTTCGCGTGCCCAGCCTGTGGTTCCGCGCGCGCTTCGTCTACACGGATGCGCAGGGCCGGACCGTGGACGTCACGGGCGCCACCCTCCCCGGCACGCCGGCGATGATCGTCGGCAGCAACGGCCACGTCGCCTGGGGATTCACCAACAGCTACATCGACATCGTCGACTGGGTGCGCGTGGAACGCGATCCGTCCGACCCGAAGCGCTATCGCAGCGCGACTGGATGGGAACCCCTGCCGGAGGTCGTCGAGACCCTGCACGTGCGCGGTGGCGCGGACGAAACGCTGCGCATCGAGGAGACGCGCTGGGGTCCGATTCTCGGCGAGGACGCCGACGGCACGCCGCTGTCGCTGGCCTGGACGGCGCAGGCCCCCGGCGCCTTCAACCTGGACCTGCAGCGGCTCGAAGGCGCGCGCGACATCTCGGAGGCCCTGGCGATCGCCCGGGCCAGCGGATTGCCTCCACAGAACTTCGTCGTCGCCGATCGCGAGGGCCGCATCGGCTGGACCATCGCGGGACGCATTCCGAAGCGCCTCGGCGACTACGATCCGTCGCTGCCTGCCAACTGGTCGCTTCCCGCGACCGGCTGGGACGGATGGCTGGACGAGGGCTCGTATCCGCACGTCGAGGCTCCCGCGTCGAAGCGGCTGTGGACGGCGAACCAGCGCGTCGTCGACGCCGCCGGGCTGGCGCTTCTCGGCGACGGCGGCTACGACCTCGGTGCACGGGCACGCCAGATCCGCGACGACCTGCGCGCGAAGGAACGCTTCACGCCGGCGGACCTGCTCGCGATCCAGCTCGACGATCGCGCCTTGTTCCTGCAGCGCTGGAAGGACCTGCTGCAGAGCGAGCTGGATCATGCGGCACCATCGCCGGAGAACGAGACGCTGCGCGCGGCGCTGGCCGGCTGGGACGGACACGCCTCGATCGATTCCGTCGCCTATCGCCTCGTGCGCGCCTGGCGCAACGAGGTCGTGGACCGGACTCTCGACGGCTTCGCGGCCGCGGTGCGCCGCCGCTTCCCGGACTTCGCGCTGCCGAAGATGCCGCAGGCCGAACATGCGGTCTGGAGACTGGTGACCGAACGTCCGGCACACCTGCTGCCGCCGGCCCATCCGGACTGGAGCGACCTGCTGCTGTCCAGTGCGCACATCGCCGCCGGGAAGCTCGACGCACAACCCGGCGGCTTGGCCGCGCGGACCTGGGGAGAGCGCAACACTGCACGCATCGCCCATCCGCTGTCGCGTGCCCTGCCGGGGTTCCTCGCACGCCGGCTCGACATGCCGGCCGATCCGCTCCCCGGTGACAGCAACATGCCGCGCGTACAGGCTCCCGACTTCGGCGCCTCGGAGCGCTTCGCCGTCGCTCCCGGCGACGAAGCCAACGGCTACTTCATGATGCCCGGCGGCCAGAGCGGCCATCCTCTCTCGCCGTACTACGGCAGCGGACATGCCGACTGGGTGCGGGGCACGCCGACGCCGTTCCTGCCCGGGCCGGCTCGGCACGTCCTGAATTTCATGCCGCGATGAGCGGGCACAAGCCGGCTCTCGGCGCGCGTCCGGCCTTCCGTCGTCGCGCCTGACATCCGGTACTGCGACGCCGTTGGCGAGGCAGCGGAAACGGAAAGGCCCTCCGC
>DBMH01000025.1 GCA_002297645.1 Rhodanobacteraceae bacterium UBA703
TTCGCCGGCGCGGATCGCCGCTGGGGGCGCCGTCGACGTTTCCGCTCGCGATGCGCTCGTGCCGTCCGTGCGCGGAGATCCGCCCGGCGGCCCCGCCACGCCCTCCTCGGGTCGCGCGTCGCGCGATCGGCTAAGCTGCGCGCCCACGCCGATCCCGACCGCCGGATATCCCCTTGGACGCCCCTTCGACTGAGCCGCGGCGCGCCGCGCTGATCTTCATTTTCGTGACGGTGCTGATCGACATCCTGTCGTTCGGCCTGATCATTCCCGTGCTTCCGCACCTGATCGAAGGCTTCCTGAACGGCGACGTCTCGAAGGCCGCCGTCTGGTACGGCTGGTTCGCGACCGCGTTCATGGCGATGCAGTTCCTGTTCACGCCGGTGCAGGGCGCGCTGTCGGACCGCTTCGGTCGCCGGCCGGTGATCCTGCTGTCGAACCTGGGCCTCGGCCTCGACTTCATGATGATGGCGCTGGTGAACAGCCTGCCGCTGCTGTTCATCGGGCGCCTGATCTCCGGCATCACCGCGGCGAGCTTCAGCACGGCCAATGCCTACATCGCCGACGTGACGCCGCCGGACAAGCGCGCCGGCGCGTTCGGCATGATCGGCATGGCATTCGGCATCGGCTTCGTCATCGCGCCGGCCATCGGCGGCGTGCTCGGCGAGATCAATCCGCGCCTGCCGTTCTGGCTGGCGGTCGGGCTGGCGTTGACGAACTTCCTCTACGGCCTGCTCGTGTTGCCCGAATCGCTGCCGCCGGAGCGGCGTTCGCCGCGCTTCGACTGGAGCCATGCGAACCCGATCGGCTCGTTGCGCCTGCTGCGCCGCTATCCGCAGGTGCTCGGCCTCGTCGGCGTGCTGTTCCTGATGGCGATGGCGCACATCGTCTATCCGAGCACCTTCGTGCTGTACGCCGACTACCGCTTCGGCTGGGGCCCGAAGATGGTCGGCTACACGCTGGGCTTCGTCGGCGTACTCGGCATCGTCGTGCAGGGCGGCCTCGTCAAGCGGTTCGTCGCCTACTTCGGCGAGCGGCGCACGATGCTGTTCGGCCTCGCCTGCGGCGCGATCGGTTTCGCCCTGTACGGCCTCGCGCCGACCGGCGGGTGGTTCTGGGCCGCGTCGCCGATCGCCGCCCTGTGGGGCGTCGCCGGGCCCGCGACGCAGGCGATGATTTCGCGCCAGGTCGACCCGACCGAACAGGGACGACTGCAGGGCGCGATCTCGAGCCTGTCGAGCATCGCGGGCATCATCGCGCCGACCGTGTTCACCCGCACGTTCGCCGCGGTCAGCCAGAACCACCTGCACAACGCCTGGGCCGGCATCACCTTCGGGGTCGCCGCGCTCTTCGTCGCTCTCGGTGGCCTGCTCGCCATCCGCGTCACGGCGCGCCTGCCGGCGCCGGTGGCGGCGGCTTCCCCTACGGAGACGATCGCGCCGGAACCGGTCGCGGAGTCCGCCGAACTCGAGGTGCGTCCCGCCGATGCGGATCGCTGACGGGCCACCCCCTTTCGGCACTCCCGCGTCGTCCCCATATCGGGCATCGTTGCCCCGTCGTGCGGGCAATGCGAGGACGGATTCGACGATGCTGACCTTCCTGCTCTGGGTTCTGCTCCTGGTGTTCTGCTGGCCGCTGGCCCTGCTGGCCCTGCTGCTCTATCCGCTCGTGTGGCTGCTGATGCTGCCGTTCCGGCTGGTCGGCATCGCCGTCGAAGGCGTGTTCGAACTGCTGCGCGCGATCATCCTGCTGCCGGCACGCGTGCTCGGCGGCCGGCCGGCGACGCGCTGACGCCCGGTGCCCGACGCCACGCCATTCGACCCGCGGGTCGACGACGTTCTCGCATTCTGGTTCGGCCGCGCGCGTGACGACGCCGCGGTCATCGCCGAGTGCGGCGCGAACTGGTTCCGCGGCGGTGACGCGTTCGACGCCGCCATCCGCACGCGCTTCGCGACACTGCGCGAGGAAGCGATCGGCGGTCGCCTCGGCGCGTGGCGGGCGACGCCGCGCGGCCGTCTCGCTTCGGTGATCCTGGTCGACCAGTTCTCGCGCAACCTGTTCCGCGGCGACGCGCGCGCGTTCGCGCACGATGCGCTCGCGTGCGACTGGGTCAGGGAAGGCCTGCGTACCGGTGTCGACCGCGCGCTGCGTCCGATCGAGCGCGTGTTCTTCTACCTTCCGCTGGAGCATTCCGAATCGTTCGCGGACCAGCAGCATTCCGTCGCGCTGTTCCGGCAGCTGTGCGCGGACGCGCCGCCGGCGCTGCGTGATGCCTTCGACGGCTATCTCGACTATGCTGAGCGCCACCGCGACGTCGTCGCGCGCTTCGGCCGCTTCCCGCATCGCAACGCGGCGCTGGGTCGCGCCTCGACGCCCGCCGAGATCGCCTACCTGGCCGAACCCGGCTCGGGTTTCTAGACGAGCCAGGTCCTGGCGCCATTCGCCCGAGACGCTTCTCGATCGCGAAGCGCCGGACGCGCTTTCCGGCAGCCGAGGGCGGGTCCTCTCCATTGCTGCGTTGCCGGGCGCATCGGCGCACCTCGTCCCTTCGGGGTCGAAGCGACAGATCGTTCCCGGGATTTCCCCGGGGCGATGTCCGCCGGATCCGGCGCAGCGACGCCCTGTAGGCCGGACGTCAGAAGGGGCGACCGGGCTTTCCCGCGGCTTCCTCGCCGAAGCGACCCGCGGCCTTCAGCGCATCGACCTCGGCGTCCTCGAACAGGCGCGAGCGCACGTGGAAGCGCACGCCGCGTCCGTTCTCGAGCGAGAACATGCCGCCGCGGCCTTCGACGACGTCGATGATCAGCTGCGTGTGCTTCCAGTACTCGAACTGTGACGGGCTGATGTAGAACGGCGCTCCGCCGATCTCGCCGAGCTTCACGTCGCGGTCGCCGACGATGAACTCGTCCTGCGGATAGCACATCGGCGAAGAACCGTCGCAGCAGCCGCCGGACTGGTGGAACAGCACGGCGCCGTACTCCGCCTGCAACGTTCCGATCAGTGCCACTGCGACCGGCGTGGCGATCACCTGGCGCGTATCGAGCGGTCGATGCGTCGATGCGTTCACGGGACTGTCCCTCGGATCGGTCGGGAATCGCCGGAAGCCGCCGCGTCGAGGCGGCCGGCGGCCGGGCGCTCTACTTGGGTTCCTTGTACACGAGCAGCGCCTTCGACTGCTTGGCTTCCTCGAAACTCAGCGCCGTGCCGGTCGCCGGAAAGCCGTTGACCTGGAGGATGTAGGCCATGAGCTTCTCGTACTCGTCCTGCGGCAGCGAGGCCGGCGCGGTCGCCGGCATGTTCTGCGCGACGATCGTGAAGATCTCGCCGAGCGTGTGCTTGGCGTCCTTGGAAAGGAACATCTTGCCCTTGAGCATCGGGCCGTTGCGTCCTTCCATTTCCTTGCCGTGGCACAGCGCGCACTTGTCGGCGAACAGCTGCTTGCCGGCCTCGGCCTGCTCGACCGTGTAGTGCGCGGCCTTGCTCTTGCCCGGCTTGGCGCCGGCGCAGCGGCGCGCCGGTCGTGCGTGGCGCTGCGGGCCCGGGATGGACGCGCCCGGCTGCGCTGCGGTGCTGC
>DBMH01000160.1 GCA_002297645.1 Rhodanobacteraceae bacterium UBA703
TCGTCGCCAAGATCTTCCAGTAAGCAGCATGGGCGCCGGGCCGGAATACCGGTCCGGCGCACGTTTTTGGTAGAGCAGGTATTCCCAAAGGGCGAAAGCCCGGTTATACTAAGCGACCACACGCCGTTCCCGTTGCAAAACAGGGCGGCCTACAGCGAAATGAGGCGCAGGACGTGCTTCGACTTCGCGGCCAAGGAAGGTTGTCGTTTCGGCGGATCGGTCGGATTTCGATCGTGGATGGCGAAGCGAAGGGATTTCAAGTCTGGGTGGGCCGGTTGCGGCTCGCCCATTCTTTCGTAGTTTCAACGTGATGTGATTTTGGCAGTCGATCCGAAACCGGATCGCCGAGGCGGGGCAGGCTGGCTCCGTCGCGGACAGGCAACGTTCTTTCAGATTCAAGGACACGGCAATGGCGGACCAGAAGATTCGAATTCGGCTGAAGGCATTCGATCATCGTTTGATCGATCGCTCGGCCAGCGAGATCGTCGAGACGGCGAAGCGCACAGGGGCCCAGGTTCTCGGCCCGATTCCGCTGCCGACCAAGATCGAGCGCTACACCATCCTGGTTTCCCCGCACGCCGACAAGGACGCGCGCGACCAGTACGAGACGCGCGTGCACAAGCGCGTGCTGGACATCGTCGATCCGAACGACAAGACCGTGGACGCGCTGATGAAGCTCGACCTGGCGGCCGGTGTCGACGTCCAGATCAAGTTGCACTGAAACACGCTTAACGGGATACGACGATGAGTATCGGGTTGGTAGGTCGTAAATGCGGCATGAGCCGCGTCTTCACCGACGATGGTCGTTCGGTGCCGGTGACGCTGATCGAGGCGACGCCGAATCGCGTGACGCAGGTGAAGACTGTCGAGGTCGACGGCTACAGCGCCGTCCAGGTCACCGCCGGCGCGAAGCGCGCTGCGCTGATCAGCAAGCCGTTGGCAGGTCACTACGCGAAGGCGAAGGTCGAAGGCGGTCGCGGCTTGTGGGAATTCCGCGTCGATGCCGGCGATCTCGGCAAGTTCGCGGTCGGCGGCGAAGTGAAGGCCGAAGAGGTTTTCACGGTCGGCCAGAAGGTCGACGTGGCCGGGGTCAGCAAGGGCAAGGGCTTCCAGGGCACGATCAAGCGCCACAACTTCACGATGGGCGACGCGACGCACGGCAACTCGCTGTCGCATCGCTCGCCGGGTTCTATCGGCCAGCGCCAGACGCCGGGCCGCGTGTTCCCGGGCAAGAAGATGGCCGGTCACATGGGTAACGCGAATTGCTCGGCGATGAGTCTCGAAGTCGTGAAGATCGACACCGAGCGCCATCTGATCGCGGTGAAGGGTGCGGTTCCGGGTGCTCCGGGCGGCAATGTCGTCATTCGCCCGGCCGCCAAGGCCAAGTAAGGAGGACGCCATGGAATTCAATGTTATCGGCGCCAAGCCCATGACGGTCTCCGATGCGGTGTTCGGCAAGGAATTCCGCCAGGACCTCGTGCATCAGGTCGTCGTGGCGTATCGCAACGCCGGCCGCTCCGGCACCAAGGCGCAGAAGACGCGCTCGGAAGTGCACGGTACGACCAAGAAGTCGAAGAAGCAGAAGGGTGGCGGTGCCCGTCACGGCGCCCTGACCGCTCCGATCTTCACCGGCGGTGGCGTGACCTTCGCGGCGAAGCCGCGCAGCTTCGCGCAGAAGGTGAACCGCAAGATGTTCCGCGGCGCGATGGTGTCGATCCTGTCCGAGCTGAATCGTCAGGAGCGCATCTCGGTCGTCGAGTCGTTCGGCATCGACCAGCCGAAGACGAAGTCCCTGGTCGCCAAGCTCGCCGAGCTGAAGGCCGAAGGACGTGTCGTCCTGGTCGCCGAGAATGCTCCGGAAGCCCTGTTCCTCGCCGCCCGCAACATTCCCTACCTGCACGTCGTCGACGTCGCCGCTCTGGATCCGGTCAGCCTGGTCGCAGCGGACAAGGTCGTGGTGACGGTCGAGTCGCTGAAGCGCATCGAGGAGTGGTTGGCATGAAAGAGCAGCTTTTCAGCGTCCTGCGCGCACCGCACATCTCCGAGAAGAGCGCGCGCCTGCAGGAGCAGAACCAGTTCGTTTTCGAAGTTGCGCAGGGTGCGACCAAGGCGGACGTCAAGGCCGCGGTCGAAGGTCTGTTCAACGTCGAGGTCCACTCGGTGAACCTGGTCAACCAGAAGGGCAAGGCACGCACGTTCCGCAACCGCGCCGGCGCCCGCAGCGGCAAGCGCAAAGCGTACGTGCGCCTCGCCGACGGCCAGACCATCGACGTGACCGCCAAGGCCTAAAGGTGGATGTGGGCGCGAGAGCGTCCATGGAAATCAGGAAAAAGACATCATGGCACTGATTACAGTCAAACCCACCTCCGCCGGACGCCGCGCCGTCGTGCGCGTGCACACCCCCGGACTGCACAAGGGTGATCCGTACCGTCCGTTGACCGAGCCGCAGTCGAAGAGCGGCGGTCGCAACCACTACGGTCGCATCACGACGCGCCACAAGGGCGGCGGTTCCAAGCAGAACTACCGCATCATCGACTTCAAGCGCGACAAGGAAGGCATTGCCTGCCGCATCGAGCGCATCGAGTACGATCCGAATCGCACGGCGCACATCGCGCTGCTGCTGTTCGTCGACGGCGAGCGCCGTTACATCATCGCGCCGAAGGGCGCGAAGGTCGGCGACCAGCTGATGTCCGGTCGCGACGCGCCGATCAAGGTCGGCAACTCGCTGCCGCTGCGCAACATCCCGATCGGTTCGACGGTGCATTGCATCGAGATGAAGCCGGGCAAGGGCGCGCAGATCGCACGTTCGGCCGGCGCGTCCGCGCAGCTGGTCGCGCGCGAGCAGGGCTACGCCACACTGCGCCTGCGTTCGGGCGAGATGCGCAAGGTGCCGGCCGAGTGCCGCGCGACGATCGGCGAAGTCGGCAACTCCGAGCACAATCTCGAGAAGCTCGGCAAGGCCGGTGCGAGCCGCTGGCGCGGCGTGCGCCCGACGGTGCGCGGTGCGGCCATGAACCCGGTCGACCATCCGCACGGCGGTGGTGAGGCCAAGGCCGGCCAGGGCAACCCGCATCCGGTGTCCCCGTGGGGCATGCCGACGAAGGGTTACAAGACTCGCAAGAACAAGCGCACGACGCAGTTCATCGTCCGCGATCGTAGGGGCTAATCCATGCCACGTTCTCTCAAGAAAGGTCCGTTCGTCGATCATCACCTGCAGAAGAAGGTGGATGTGGCGAGCGCTGCAAACAACAAGCGTCCGATCAAGACGTGGTCGCGTCGTTCGATGATCGTGCCGGAGATGGTCGGTCTCACGCTCGCCATCCACAACGGTCGCCAGCACGTGCCCGTGCTGGTCAACGAAAACATGGTCGGCCACAAGCTCGGCGAATTCGCCGTCACGCGTACCTTCAAGGGTCACGGTGGCGACAAGAAGGCCGACGGGAAGAAGTGACGGTGAGCACGATGGAAGCCAAAGCTATCCTGCGCGGCGCGCGCATTTCCCCGCAGAAGGCCCGTCTGGTCGCAGACCAGGTTCGCGGCATGCCGGTCGGCCGGGCGGACAACCTCCTGCTGTTCAGCGACAAGAAGGCGGCGCACCTGATCCGCAAGGTGCTGCGCTCGGCGGTCGCGAACGCCGAAAACAATCTTGGTGCGGACGTCGACGAACTGAAGGTCGCCCGCATCTTCGTCGACGAGGGTGTGATCATCAAGCGCATGCACGCACGCGCCAAGGGTCGCGGATCCCGCATCTCCAAGCGCACGAGCCACATCACCGTGGTTGTCGGCGAATAAGGCACAGGGTCGAAACGATGGGTCATAAAGTCAATCCGATCGGTATCCGCCTGGGCATCGCCAAGGACTGGAACTCCAAGTGGTTCGCGAACAAGCGCGAGTACGCCGAGTACCTCGGCGCCGATCTCAAGGTTCGCGACCTCCTGAAGAAGAAGCTGGCGCAGGCCGGCATCTCGAAGATCCTCATCGAGCGCCCGGCCAAGACCGCGCGCGTGACGATCCACACCGCCCGCCCGGGCGTGGTGATCGGCAAGAAGGGCGAGGACATCGAGAAGCTGCGCAAGGAAGTGTCGCGCGTGATGGGCGTTCCGGCGCACATCAACGTGACCGAAGTGCGCAAGCCCGAGCTCGATGCGCAGCTGGTCGCCGAGTCGATCGCGCAGCAGCTGGAGCGTCGCATCATGTTCCGCCGCGCGATGAAGCGCTCGGTGCAGAACGCGATGCGCCTCGGCGCCCTCGGCATCAAGATCAACGTCGCCGGCCGCCTGAACGGTGCCGAGATCGCGCGTTCGGAGTGGTACCGCGAAGGTCGCGTTCCGCTGCACACGCTGCGTGCGGACATCGACTACGGCTTCGCCGAAGCGAAGACCACGTACGGAATCATCGGCATCAAGGTGTGGGTCTACAAGGGCGAGATCTTCGACCTGTACGCCTCACAGCAGGAAGCCAGCAAGGCCGAGGCGGCGGAAGAACGTCCACAGCGCCGCGCGCCGAAGGCGGGAGCGTAAGTCATGCTGCAACCCAAGCGCACCAAATACCGCAAGGTCCACAAGTCCCGCAACCGCGGCTTGTCCTATGTCTCGAACAAGGTCAGCTTCGGCGAGTTCGGCCTGAAGGCGACCACGCACGGCCACCTGACCGCGCGCCAGATCGAGTCCGCCCGCCGCTGCATCACGCGCTTCGTCAAGCGCGGCGGCAAGCTCTGGATCCGCGTGTTCCCGGACAAGCCGATCACCAAGAAGCCGATCGAAGTCCGAATGGGTAACGGCAAGGGCAACGTCGAGTTCTGGGTCGCTCCGATCCAGCCGGGTCGCATGCTGTATGAAATGGAAGGCGTCACCGAGGCCGAGGCGCGCGAAGCGTTCCGGCTCGCCGCGGCGAAGCTTTCGGTCCAGACCCAATTCGTATCCCGGACGGTGCTGTGATGGAACTCAAGGAACTCCGCCAGAAGAATCCGGAGCAGCTCGCCGAGCATCTCGCCGAACTGCGCCGCGAACAGTTCAACCTGCGCATGCAGAAGGGCACCGGCCAGCTCGCACAGACGCACCAGTTCCGTCGCGTCCGCCGCGAGATCGCGCAGGTCAAGCATCTGCTCGGCACGAAGAAGCAGGAGCAGTGAGATGACCGAGAACGAAAAGATCCAGCGCACCCTCGAAGGGCGCGTGGTGAGCAACAAGATGCAGAAGACGGTCACCGTCCTGCTCGAGCGCCAGGTCCAGCACCCGCTGTACGGCAAGATCGTGCGTCGCTCGACCAAGGTCCACGCCCACGACGAGGCCGGCGAGTGCAAGGAAGGCGACGTCGTCCGCATCGCGGAATGCCGTCCGCTGTCCAAGACCAAGAACTGGCGCGTCGTGAAGATCGTCACGCGCGCTGAAATCTGAGCGTGGGACTGGAGGAGAAGGCAACATGATCCAGATGCAGACCACGCTGGCCGCGGCGGACAACAGCGGCGCGAAGGAACTGATGTGCATCAAGGTGCTCGGCGGCTCCAAGCGTCGCTACGCCGGCATCGGCGACATCATCAAGGTTTCCGTCCGCGACGCGATTCCGCGCGGCAAGGTCAAGAAGGGCGAAGTCTACGACGCCGTCGTCGTGCGTACCCGCAAGGGCGTGCGTCGTGCCGACGGTTCGCTGATCCGCTTCGACGGCAATGCCGCAGTCCTGCTGAACAACAAGCTCGAGCCGATCGGCACCCGTATCTTCGGACCGGTGACGCGCGAGCTGCGCGGCGAACGATTCATGAAGATCGTTTCGCTGGCGCCGGAAGTTTTGTAACGAGGTTGATGTCATGAACCGTATCCGCAAGGGCGACCAGGTTCTGGTGATCGCCGGCAAGAACAAGGGTCAGAAGGGCGAAGTGACGCGCGTCGCGGGTGATTCCGTGTTCGTGCAGAACATCAACCTCGTCAAGCGCCACACGAAGCCGAACCCCCAGGTGAATCAGCCGGGTGGCATCGTCGAGCGCGAAGCGCCGATCCATATTTCCAACGTAATGCTGTTCAACTCTGCCACCGGCAAGGGTGAACGCGTGGGCTTCAAGACGCTCGATGACGGGCGCAAGGTTCGCGTGTACCGCTCGTCCGGCGAAGTGGTTGACGCTTGAGGTCCGCCACAATGACGACGCGTCTTGAAACAATCTACAAGGAACAGGTCGTGCCGAAGCTCGTGGAGCGTTTCGGCTACACCAATCCGATGCAGGTGCCGCGCCTGTCCAAGGTCACGCTGAACATGGGCGTGGGCGAGGCGGTCGGCAACAAGAAGATCCTGGAGAACGCGGTCGCCGACATGGCGAAGATCGCTGGCCAGAAGCCGATCGTGACGCTGTCGCGCAAGGCCCACGCCACGTTCAAGATCCGCGAGAACTGGCCGATCGGTTGCAAGGTGACCTTGCGCCGCGCGCACATGTACGAGTTCCTCGACCGCCTGATCAACATCTCCCTGCCGCGCGTGCGTGACTTCCGCGGCATCTCGGGACGCTCGTTCGACGGCCGCGGCAACTTCAACATGGGCCTGAAGGAGCAGATCATCTTCCCGGAGATCGACTTCGACCAGATCGATGCGCTGCGTGGCATGGACATCGCCATCACCACGACGGCCCGCACCGACGCGGAAGCGAAGGCGCTCCTGGAAGCCTTCAAGTTCCCGTTCCGCAACTGATCGAGCAGGACCGAATCATGGCAAAGCGTTCAATGATCAACCGCGATCTGAAGCGGACCAAGCTGGTCAAGCGTCACGCGGCCAAGCGCGACGAGCTGAAGAAGATCGTGTCCAGCACGACGGCGTCGTACGACGAGAAGATGGCAGCCGCCACGAAGCTGCAGAAGCTTCCGCGCGACTCCAGCCCGTCGCGCCAGCGCAATCGCTGCGAGCTGACCGGCCGTCCGCGCGGCGTCTATGCGAAGTTCGGCCTCGCGCGCAACAAGCTGCGCGAAGCGACGATGCGCGGTGACGTGCCGGGTCTGCGCAAGGCCAGCTGGTAGAAAAGCCGAGATTCGGGATTTGAGATTCGAGATCGGGACAAGCCGCTCTTTCGAATCCTGAATCCCGGATCCCCAATCCCCGCTTTCAAGCGGATATCGATGCTACTCAGGAATTGAATCATGAGCATGACTGATCCCATCGCCGACATGTTCACGCGCATTCGCAATGCGCAGGCCATGGGCAAGCGCACGGTGGCGATGCCGTCGTCGCGCGTCAAGCAGGCGATCGCCGACCTGCTGAAGAACGAAGGCTACGTCGCCGACGTGCAGACGGTCACCGAAGAGAACAAGCCGAAGCTGCAGATCGCGCTGAAGTACTACGAGGGCAAGCCGGTCATCGCGCGCATCGAGCGCGTCAGCCGTTCGGGCCTGCGCGTCTATCGCGGCAAGGACGAACTGCCCAAGATCCTCGGCGGTCTCGGCATCTCGATCGTCTCGACCTCGGCCGGCATCATGACCGACGCTCAGGCCCGCAAGCAGGGTCTCGGCGGCGAAGTCATCGGTCTGGTCGCCTAAAGTTCCGGGAGAGACACAGCAATGTCACGTGTAGGAAAGAAGCCCGTTGCCCTCCCGAAGGGCGTGGAATGCCAGGTGCAGGCCGACACGATCACCGTGAAGGGCCCGAAAGGCACGCTCAAGATGGCGGCGCTGGCCGGTGTCGACGTCGTCGTCAACGGCGGCGAGGTCCAGCTCAAGGCGCAGGGTGACGACAGCAAGATGGCCGGCACCGCGCGCGCGCTGATCAACAATATGGTCACGGGCGTGAGCGAAGGCTACACCCGCAAGCTCGAGCTGGTCGGCGTCGGTTACCGCGCCGCGCTCGCCGGCAAGGACCTGAACCTCAGCCTCGGCTTTTCGCATCCGGTCGTGTTCAACGCGCCGGAAGGCATCACGATCGAGGTGCCGGCGCAGACCGAGATCCTGATCAAGGGCGCCGACAAGCAGCAGGTCGGGGAAGTGGCCGCGAAGATCCGCGCCTTCCGCCCGCCGGAGCCGTACAAGGGCAAGGGCGTGCGTTACTCGGGCGAGAAGATCACGATGAAGGAAGCCAAGAAGGCGTAAGTACCCGCCTTCAGCTTTTCGGAGAACGACAGTGGAAAAGAACATCGCAAGACTTCGCCGCGCCAAGTCCACGCGCGCCCACATCCGCACGCTGGGCGTGCCGCGTCTGTCGGTGCACCGCACCGGGCAGCACATCTATGCGCAGGTCTTCAGCGCCGACGGCGAGACGGTCGTCGCGGCGGCGTCGACCGTGCAGAAGTCGCTGGCGGAAGGCCTGAAGGGCACGAAGAACAAGGCGGCCGCGGCTGCCGTCGGCAAGGCCGTCGCGGAAGCGGCGCTGAAGGCCGGCATCGAGAAGATCGCGTTCGATCGCTCGGGTTACCGTTATCATGGCCGCATCCAGGCACTGGCCGAGGCGGCTCGCGAGGCGGGCCTGAAGTTCTGAGGCGCGGGACCGGAATCCGGGGATTCGGGCCTGGAACATCGAGACCCGGATCCGTCGGTCACTTCGGTCCCGGACGTTGCACAGCGGAAACACCACAATTCTAAGCGGCCCGGCCGCAAGCAGAAGCCCGCTTTCTCCGGAAGGCGGCATACAGGTGAAACATGGCGAACAACAACGAACGTGAAAGCGCGGATGGCTTCCTCGAGAAGCTGATCGCGGTGAACCGCGTGGCGAAGACCGTCAAGGGCGGCCGTCAGATGAGCTTCACCGCTCTGACCGTGGTCGGCGACGGCGAGGGTCGCGTCGGTTTCGGTTACGGCAAGGCGCGCGAAGTGCCGGTCGCGATCTCGAAGGCGATGGAGCGTGCGCGCAAGGGCATGATCAAGGTCGACCTCAACAACGGCACGCTGTTCCATGCCGTCAAGGCGAACCACGGTGCGGCGAAGGTGTTCATGCAGCCGGCGTCCGAAGGTACCGGCGTGATCGCCGGTGGCGCGATGCGCGCGGTGCTCGAGGTCGTGGGTGTGAAGAACGTGCTGGCGAAGGCCGTCGGCTCGCGCAATCCGATCAACCTGGTGCGCGCGACGATCAACGGCCTGCAGGCGATGGTGTCGCCGGAGCGCATTGCCTCCAAGCGCGGCAAGACGGTCGACGAGGTGCTGGGCAATGGCTAAGGCGAAGAAGACGACGGAAAGCAAGACGATCCGCGTTCGTCTCTACAAGAGCATCAACAGCTGCCAGGAGCGCCATCGCATCAGCGTGCGTGCCCTCGGCCTGCGCAAGCTCAACGACGTGCGCGAGCTCAAGGATTCGCCGTCGGTGCGTGGCCTGATCAACCAGGTCAGCTACCTGGTTCGCATCGAAGAGAACGCCTAATAGCGCGCCCGTCGCGCTCACCAGTTCAGGAGTCAGTTTCATGCGTCTCAACACACTCAAGCCCGCCGCCGGCGCCCGCAAGAGCGGCGTCCGCGTCGGTCGCGGTATCGGCTCCGGCCTCGGCAAGACCGCAGGCCGTGGTCACAAGGGTCAGTACGCACGTTCGGGCAAGGGCAAGGTCAAGGCCGGCTTCGAAGGCGGCCAGATGCCGCTGCAGCGCCGCCTGCCGAAGGTCGGCTTCCGCTCGAAGATGGCGCGCGACGTCAGCGAAGTGCTGCTGTACAAGCTGGATACGGTCAAGGCCGACGTCATCGATTTCGACGCGCTGAAGACCGCCGGTCTCGTCGAGACCCGCGCCGTCCGCGCTAAGATCGTCAAGAAGGGCGAGATCAAGCGCGCCCTGAAGATCAAGGGCGTCGCGGTCACCGCCGGTGCAAAGGCGGCGATCGAGGCTGCCGGCGGCAGCGTGGAGTAAGGCCACCGTGGCGGCCTCGCAGTCCAACATGCTCGCTTCGCTCGGCAAACTGACCGAGCTGAAGCAGCGTCTCCTGTTCGTGATCGGCGCGCTGATCGTCTACCGGCTCGGCTCGTTCATCCCGGTTCCGGGCGTCAATCCGGAAGCGATGTCGCGCCTGATCCAGCAGGGCGGCGGACTGCTGGACATGTTCAACATGTTCTCGGGTGGCGCGCTCAGCCGTTTCTCGATCTTCGCGCTCGGCGTCATCCCCTACATCTCGGCGTCGATCATCGTGCAGATGTTCGCGACGGTGGTTCCGAGCTGGCAGGCGCTGCGCAAGGAAGGCGAGTCCGGCCGGCGCAAGCTGACGATGTACACGCGTTTCGGCACGCTCGGCCTGGCTTTGTTCCAGTCGTTCGGCGTCGCGACGATGCTGCAGACCCAGCAGGGTATCGTCTACGCGCCGGGA
Source organism: Rhodanobacteraceae bacterium UBA703 (assembly GCA_002297645.1). Classification (GTDB taxonomy): domain Bacteria; phylum Pseudomonadota; class Gammaproteobacteria; order Xanthomonadales; family Rhodanobacteraceae; genus Dokdonella_A. The sequence goes on from DBMH01000160.1 coordinate 10,245, forward strand.
CCCGGCTTCATCTTCGCCACCGTCGTCGGCCTCACTGCCGGCACGATGTTCCTGATGTGGCTGGGTGAACAGATCACCGAGCGCGGTATCGGCAACGGTATCTCGCTGCTGATCTTCGCCGGCATCGTGGCGGGTCTTCCCGCGGCGGTCGTGCACACGCTGGGCATGGCGCAGAGCGGCGAAATGCCGGTCATCCGCGTGTTGATCGTGTTCGTGATCGTGCTCGCCGTGACGGCTTTCGTGGTGTTCATGGAGCGCGGCCAGCGCCGCATCACCGTGAACTACGCGCGTCGCCAGGGCGGTGCCGGCAAGGCCTACATGAACCAGAGTTCGCACCTGCCGCTGAAGATCAACATGGCCGGCGTGATCCCACCGATCTTCGCCTCGTCGCTGCTGATGTTCCCGGCGACGGCGGCGACCTGGTTTAACAACTCGAGCCAGTGGCATTGGCTGCAGGTGCTGACGTCGGCGCTCGGTCCGGGCGAGCCCTTGCACATGCTGATCTACGCCCTGCTGATCATCGTGTTCGCGTACTTCTACACGGCGCTGACGTTCAACTCGCAGGAGACTGCGGACAACCTCAAGCGCTCCGGCGCGCTGATTCCGGGCCTGCGCCCGGGCAAGGCGACGGCGGACTACATCGATGGCGTGCTGACCCGTCTGACCGGTGCCGGTGCGCTGTACCTCGTCGCGGTCTGTCTGATCCCGGACATCCTGCGCAATGCGTGGCACGTGCCGTTCTATTTCGGCGGCACCTCGCTCCTGATCGTCGTCGTCGTCGTCATGGACTTCACGGCCCAGATCCAGGCGCACCTGGTGTCGCACCAGTACGAAAGTCTGCTCAAGAAGGCGAATCTGCGCGGCCGTTGAGCGGGCTGAAAAGCTGCAGTACCGGTTCGTCGGGGCAGGGGTTTCCTGGCTGCGACGAACTGGCTATAATGTCAAGTTCTCTGCGCAATCAAGTCGTTTTTTTGGAGACAAACAAGCATGGCACGCATTGCTGGTGTCAACCTGCCGGTTCAGAAGCATGTCGTGATCGGCCTGCAGAGCATTTTCGGCGTGGGTCGTTCGCGTTCGAAGAAAATCTGCGCCGACGCGGGCGTCAACCCGGCCACCAAGATCAAGGATCTGACCGAGGCCGAGGTCGACAAGCTGCGCCATGAGATCGGCAAGTTCACGGTCGAGGGCGATCTTCGCCGCGAAGTGGGCATCTCGATCAAGCGCCTGATCGACCTCGGTACCTATCGTGGCCTGCGCCACCGCCGCGGCCTTCCGCTGCGCGGCCAGCGCACGCGCACGAACGCGCGCACCCGCAAGGGCCCGCGTCGCGCCATCAAGAAGTAATTTCGCAGGATATCCGGGCAAATGAACAAACCCGTTGCAGTCAAGGCCAAGAAGAAGATCAAGCGTGTCGTGACGGATGCCGTCGCGCACGTGCAGGCTTCGTTCAACAACACCGTCGTCACGATCACCGATCGCCAGGGCAACGCCCTGTCGTGGGCGACCGCCGGTGGTGCGGGCTTCCGCGGTTCGCGCAAGTCGACGCCGTTCGCGGCGCAGGTCGCCGCCGACAAGGCCGCGCGCGCCGCAGCCGACTATGGCATCAAGACCGTCGAAGTGCGCATCAAGGGGCCGGGCCCCGGTCGCGAATCCGCGGTCCGCTCGCTGAACAATGCGGGCTTCAAGGTCACCAACATCATCGACGTGACGCCGATTCCGCACAACGGTTGCCGTCCGCCGAAGAAGCGTCGCGTCTAAGGAAGAACCAGAATGGCACGTTATCTCGGACCTACCTGCAAGCTCGCGCGCCGCGAAGGCGCCGACCTCAGCCTCAAGAGCCCGGCTCGCGCGCTCGATTCGAAGTGCAAGCTGGAGCAGAAGCCCGGCCAGCACGGCGCCGGCGGCGCCAAGCGCGGCCGTCTTTCGGACTACGGCGTCCAGCTGCGCGAGAAGCAGAAGGTCAAGCGCATTTACGGTCTGCTCGAGCGTCAGTTCAGCTCGTACTACAAGAAGGCTTCGGGCCAGAAGGGCAATGCCGGCGAGAACCTGCTGCGCCTGCTGGAAGGTCGTCTCGACAACGTCGTCTATCGCATGGGCTTCGCGGTCACGCGCGCCGGCGCCCGCCAGCTCGTGTCGCACGCTGCGATCCGCGTCAACGGCAAGAAGGTGAACCTGCCGTCGTACCAGGTGCGCCCGGGTGACGAGGTCGCCTTGTCCGAGAGCGCGAAGAACCAGCTGCGCGTGCAGGAAGCGCTGACGGTGTCGCAGGAGATGGATCTGGCTCCGTCGTGGGTCGAGGTCGACGCGAAGAAGGGCTCGGGCCTGCTCAAGGCGCTGCCGGAGCGTGCGGATCTGCCGTCCGACATCAACGAAAGCCTGATCATCGAGTTGTACTCGAAGTAATTCCTCCTGCCGCGACTGGAATTTCGCGGCAAACACACCATATGAAGCCCCTTTCGGGGCTTCTGGAGTTGAATCCATATGGCGGGATCTTCCACCAACGTGCTGCGTCCGCGCGGCATCCACGTCGAGCGCATCGGCAACGACCGCGCCAAGGTCGTCGTCGAGCCGCTCGAGCGCGGTTTCGGCCACACCCTGGGCAATGCGCTGCGCCGCGTGCTGCTGTCCTCCATTCCCGGCAGTGCCATCATCGAAGTCGAAATCGACGGCGTGCTGCACGAGTACACCACGCTCGAAGGCCTGCAGGAAGACGTCATCGAGGTCCTGTTGAACCTCAAGGACGTCGCGATCCGCATGGAAGGCCACGACGAAACCACGCTCACGCTCAGCAAGAAGGGCAAGGGCGTCGTCACGGCCGGTGACATCAAGGTCGATCACACGGTCGAGATCGTCAATCCGGACCATGTGATCTGCCATCTGACCAAGGACATCGCGCTGAACATGCGCCTGAAGGTCGCGCGCGGCGTCGGCTACCAGCCGGCTACGGCGCGTCGCCTGCCGGACGAGGAAGCCCGTCCGATCGGCCGCCTTCAGCTCGACGCCTCGTTCTGCCCGGTCCGCCGCGTCGCCTACAACGTCGACAGCGCCCGTCTGGAACAGCGTACCGACCTCGACAAGCTCGTGCTCGACGTCGAGACGAACGGCGCGATCGACGCCGAGGACGCCGTTCGCAAGGCAGCCGAGATCCTGCAGGACCAGATCAGCGTGTTCGGTGACTTCACGCGTCGCGAGAGCGCCGATGCGAAGGCCGACAAGGGCGGCGTCGACCCGGTGCTGCTGCGTCCGATCGACGATCTCGAACTGACCGTGCGTTCGGCCAACTGCCTCAAGGCCGAAAGCATCTACTACATCGGCGATCTCGTGCAGAAGACCGAGGTCGAGCTGCTGAAGACGCCGAATCTCGGCAAGAAGTCGCTGACCGAGATCAAGGACGTGCTGTACCAGCGTGGCCTGCAGCTCGGCATGAAGCTGGACAGCTGGCCGCCGCCGGGCCTCGCGCACGGCATGCAGTTGGGCTGATTGTTTTATGCGGCCGTACGCGACCTTGTCGCCCACGGCCGCGGTTTGTTTGTGCGATACGTTGTTTTTGCGATCCTCCGTGATCGCCGAGTAGGAGGGGTTCCGCGGGTTTGCGTGTAACGCTCCAGCCGAACTCCAGAGCGACCATCCATGGCCGCACTTTTCACGAACAGCCTGTCCTTTGAAGGGCTGAAACAAGCGGGCAACCGCGGGAATCCGGACACAGGCGCCGGTTTCTCATAACAATCGAGACAGAGGAATCCACCATGCGCCACCAGAAAGCCGGTCGCAAGTTCAACCGGACCAGCAGCCACCGCGAGGCCATGTTCAAGAACATGGCGGCGTCGCTGTTCAAGCACGAACTGATCCGCACCACCTTGCCGAAGGCGAAGGAACTCCGCCGTGTCGCCGAGCCGCTGATCACGCTGAGCAAGGTCGACAGCGTCGCCAATCGCCGTCTCGCGTTCGCGCGCCTGCGCGACAAGCAGGCGGTCGGCAAGCTGTTCGTCGAGCTGGGCCCCCGCTACCGCGAGCGCAAGGGCGGCTACCTGCGCCTGTTGAAGTGCGGTTTCCGCGTCGGCGACAACGCGCCGATGGCCTACGTCGAGTTGGTCGATCGTCCGCGCGAAGCGTCCGATGAGGCGGCTGCCGAGTAAGGCAGTCGTCTTCCAGAGGTGTCGAACGAGCCCCGGCCTGTCCGGGGTTCGTCGTTTCAGGGTTTCGGGGAACGGATATGGAAGCGCGTCGAACGGGCGGCTCGTCGCCAGTGCCCTCGTCCTTCGGGAGCGGAGCGCACAAGCTCCTGTGGCTGCCGTTGCTCGCCCTCTATCTGGCCGCAGCCATTCGAGGGTTTCTCGTCACCAAGCCCTACGCCGACGAGCTCATCCATTTCGCGCAGATCGACATGTTCCGGATGGGCGACTTCCGCCTCCTCACGGACTATCTGACGACGATTCCCGGGTTCCACGCGTTCGTCGCGGCAATCATGAAGGCCACCGGCGCCGGGAGCATCGGTTTCGCGCGCCTGGTCAGCGCCCTCGTCGGGCTGCTCGTCATCGCCGGTTTCCACGCCTTGCGACGCACGCTGCATCCGGGAACGGAAAGCGTCGCGACGCTCCAGTTCGCCGTGCTTCCGTTGCTCGCGCCGTTGTTCTTCCTCGTCTACACGGACGGGATGTCGCTGGCCCTCGTCCTGTGGGCCGCGGTCGCGACGTTCCGAGGTCGTCACGGCGGGGCGGCGCTCCTTCTGCTGCTTTCGTTGGGCGTGCGGCAGAACAACGTGGTCTGGGTGGGTTTTCTTGCTTGCATGGCCGCATGGCCCGCTTGGCGCGACTCGGGAGTGGCGGGTTGGCGCGAGATGGCGAAGCTGGTGTGGCCCTACTGCATACCGGTGGTGGCGTTCTTCGCATTCTGGGCATGGAACGGCTCGATCTCGATGTCGCCGCTGCAAGCGACGATGCACCCCGACCTGAGCTTCCACGCCGGCAATCTGTTCTGCCTGCTGTTCGTGCTCGGCTTGCTCTTCCCGCTGCACGTGTTCGCCGGACTGGGAGATTTCCTCGCACGTCTTCGCTGGCGCCCCGGATTGCTCCTGCTGCCCGTGGTGGCGTTCGCGGCATTCTGGTGGGGATTCGCCGGCGACCATCCCGCCAATGCGATCATGACCGACTGGTTCCTGCGCAACCGTCTGATCGTCGCCGTCAACGACCAGCCGCCGGTACGGGCGCTTGTCGGCCTCGTCGTCGCCCTCTCCGTCGCCGGCTGGTCGTCGCTGCGCCTGAAACCCCGCGAGGCGTGGTGGCTGGTGCCGTTCACGATCGCCTTTCTCGGGGGCTCGTGGTTGATCGAACAGCGTTACGTGCTGATACCGTTGTCGTTCTTCCTCGCGTTCCGGTGCCTGCGCGGACGGGCGATCGAATGGGCGACTTTCGCACTTTGGCTGATTGCCGCGGTCCTAGTCGTCCACGGTACGCTGGAAGGACGTTTCTTCCTCTGACCGCGCCTCGAACCATCGCGAAACACGCAACCAGGAAACCGCCTCCATGAATCCCAATCCTTTCCGCTGGCCCTTTCGCGCGCAGTTCCTGTTCGGCGCCGTCGCTTGCGCGGCCTTGCTGGCCTATGCCTTGTTCGAGCAGTTCCAGATGGGCATCGAGCCGTGCCCGAAATGCATATTCCAGCGTGTCGCCTTCCTCGCGATGGGGGTCTTCTTCCTGGCCGGCGCGATCCACGGCCCGCGTGCCGCCGGGCGGCGGGTCTACGCGATCCTCGTGGCCATCGCCGCCGCGACCGGTGCGGTCGTCGCGGTCCGCCACCTGATCGTGCAGTTCACGCCGCAGGATCCGCTGATGGGCGGGTGCGGTCCGGGCCTGAATTACCTGCTGGATTCCTTCCCGGTCGCGGAGGCGATCAAGAAGGCGTTCATGGCGACCGGCGACTGCGGCGAGATCGGCTGGACCTTCCTCGGCCTGACGATGCCGGCGTGGACGCTGATCTGGTACGTGCTGCTCGGCGCAGGGGCGCTCTGGGCCGGCTTCCGCCAGCGCAAGGAGGATGGCCGCTTCGCCTTGCGCTGAGTCGGCTTATGCCGTAGGCGCGGCTCCGGGCTTGTGGCAAGATGATTTCCGCATTGCAACAACAGCGTGGTCGCCATGAGATCTCCCGAGCGCAACATCGGTCCCGTCCGCGAAGCCGCAGGCTGGACGCCGTCGTCCTGGCAGCAGCGTCCGCAGCAGCAGCAGCCGACGTATGCGGACGCGGCCGAGCTCGGGCGCGCCTTGGCGCAGCTGCACGAACTGCCGCCGCTGGTGACGTCGTGGGAGATCCTCGCGCTCAAGCGCCTGGTCGCCGAGGCCGCCGAGGGCCGGCGTTTCGTGCTGCAGGGCGGCGACTGCGCCGAGAGTTTCGACGACTGCAGCTCGCCGCTGATTTCCAATCGGCTGAAGGTCATGCTGCAGATGAGCCTCGTGCTCGTGCACGGCCTCAAGCTGCCGGTCGTGCGCATCGGTCGCTTCGCCGGCCAGTATGCGAAGCCGCGCTCGGCCGACACCGAGACGCGCGACGGCGTGACGCTGCCGTGCTACCGCGGCGATCTCGTCAACAGCCCGGCCTTCGAGGCGGACGCGCGCCGTGCCGATCCGCAGCGCCTGCTGCGCGGCCATGCGCATTCGGCGATGACGATGAATTTCGTCCGCGCGCTGATCGACGGCGGCTTCGCCGACCTGCACCACCCGGAATACTGGGATCTCGGCTGGGTCGAGCATTCGCCGCTGCAGAGCGAATACCGCCAGATGGTGGAGTCGATCGGAAACTCGCTGCGCTTCATGGAAACACTCGCGGGCGAGGCGATCGGCAGCTACCAGCGCGTCGACTTCTACACCTCGCACGAAGCGCTGATCCTGCACTACGAGCAGGCGCTGACGCGCCAGGTGCCGCGCCACTGGGGCTGGTTCAACCTGTCCACGCACTTCCCGTGGATCGGCATGCGCACCGCGCAGCTGGACGGCGCGCACGTCGAATACTTCCGCGGCATCCGCAACCCGATCGCCGTCAAGATCGGCCCGTCGGTCACGCCGGACCAGCTCATGCGCCTCGTCGACACGCTCGATCCGGACAACGAGCCGGGGCGGCTGACGCTGATCCACCGCATGGGCGCCGCGAAGATCGAATCCGCGCTGCCGCCGCTGCTCGCCGCGGTGAAAGCCAGCGGCCGCAGGCCGCTGTGGATCTGCGACCCGATGCACGGCAACACCGAGACGGTCGGTGGCGGCATCAAGACGCGCCGCTTCGAGAACATCCGCAGCGAGCTCGACCACGCCTTCGACGTGCACGCCACGGTCGGCACGCGGCTCGGCGGCGTGCATCTCGAACTGACCGGCGAGAACGTCACCGAGTGCATGGGCGGGGCGCGCGACCTGACCGAAGCGGATCTTGCGCTCGCCTACAAGTCGCAAGTCGATCCGCGCCTGAACTACGAGCAGTCGCTGGAACTGGCGATGCTGATCGTGCGCAAGCGCGGCGGAATCGCCGCCTGATTCCCGCCCGCCGGCGCAGTGGAGTTAGGATAGCCGCTCCCGGGCGCGTCCTCGCCGACATCCGGCCGGACGCGACGCCCGCTGCAAGGGAGACGGCGGCATGCAGGGTTTCGACGCTTCGCGGCGCAGCTTCCTCAGGACGTCGGTAGTCGCCGGCGTCAGCGTCTATCTCGCGCCGCTCGGCAGTCCGGCGTTCGCCGCGCTGTTCGAGGAAAAGCTGCTGACACCGATCGCATGGAACGGCGTCGACGGCTCGGTGAAGTTCCGCATCGACGGCATCGCCAAGGCCACCGGCGCGAAGATCTTCGCTCGCGACATCCGCGCCCGCGACATGCCGCACTGGCCGCCGCAGCAATCGCACGCCTTCGTGCTGCGCGCCACGAAGGCGGACCGTACCTACCAGGGGTTCGATCTCTCCGCGCTCGGCGACGAGCTGAAGCCCGACCGGGTCGTCACCGCCGAGGACCTGGTGCGCGACGGGCTCGCGTTCCCGGCGTTCTACGGCGAGGACATGCTGCTGCCGGCCGGCAAGACGCCGGCCTATCTCGGCCATGCGGTCGCGATCCTGATCTACCACGACTTCGCGCGCTTCCGCTTCGCCAAGGACAAGCTCAAGTTCCGCGAGGACGCGATCCGCTACGGAGAAACCACCGGTCCGCTCGAGCGCGATCCCTGGGGCACCTTCCGCTACGTACGCGTCGGCGGCGACACGCCGTACGCCGACGACGTGTATTCGAGCCTCAAGGACAGCCCGATCTTCCCGACCGGCTATCGCAAGCACGCGCCGGTCTGGCCCGAGGCGAATGCGCGCGGCAAGCTCGACGAGGCCGGCATGGAACACGCCGCGCGCATCGCGGCCGAGCTCGACCAGCCGCCGGCCGACTGGCTCGTGCACGACTGCGAGTACGCCACGCAGTCGACCGATACCTCGGCGCTCGAGCCCGACAACGCGAACGGCTGGTACGACGCCGCGAACCGAGCGCTGCATCTCGTCATCCCGACGCAGTCGCCGCAGGAAGTCGTGCAGAGCGCCGGCGAGATGCTGGCCAAGTCGCGCCCGCCGGTGGAAAAGCTGTTCCTGCATCCGTGCTACACGGTCGGCTACGGCTCCAAGGACCACTGCAACTTCCCGTTCTACGGCATCGTCGCCGCGCTCTACGGCGACGGCCGCCCGGTGCACCTCGCCAACGACCGCTACGAGCACTTCCAGACCGCTCTCAAGCGCCACGCGTTTCGCATGCACTACCGCATCGCGGTGGATCGCAAGAGCGGGCTGCTGCAATCGTTCCAGGGCACGTTCGAAGCGAACGGCGGCGGCCGCTGCAACTTCTCGCCATCGGTGGCGATGGTCGGCGCGACGGCGGCGCAATCGGTCTACTACGTTCCGAAGAACGACCTCGCCACCGTCGCGATCGCCTCGCGCGCGATCGACGCGGGTTCGGCGCGCGGCTACGGCACCTTGCAGAGCATGGCCGCGACCGAGATGGCGATGGACGCGATGGCGGCCGAACTCGGTCTCGATCCGATCGAATTCCGCCTGCGCAACGTGCTCAAGAGCGGCATGAAGAACACGCAGGGCGCGATCCCGGCCGGCGCGATCCGCGCCGACGAGGTGCTCGAAAAAGCGCGCAAGCACCCGTTGTGGACGAATCGCGCGAAACGCAAGACGGAATACGAGGCGGCACATCCGGGCCGCCGCTACGGCGTCGGTTTCGGTTGCGTGCAGAAGGACTTCGGCACGGGCGCCGAGTCTTCCTTCGTGCGCATCGAGGTCGCGCCGGACGGACGCATCGAGCTCTGGCATACCGGCGCCGAGATGGGCACCGGCATGTCGACTTCGCAGGCGGTCGTCGGCGCGCGCTGGCTCGGCCGCCCGGCCGACGCGGCGCATTTCTCGATCNNCCGACTGGGCCGACCTGCCGATGGTATCGAGCGGCGATCCCTATACGATGGCCCAGGCCGACGCCGACCGTGCGGCGAAGGACCCGCGCTGGACGCCGTCGTACTGCTCGCCGTCGAGCGCGAGCAATTCGGCCTACTACTATTCGCATGCGACGAGCGAAGCGGCGCGCCTCCTCTTCGAGCACGGTCTCTGGCCGGCCGCGCTCGTGCTGTGGGGCGCGGGCATCGGCGGCGGGCAGGCCGCACCGCTGGTGGTGCGGCGCGAAGAGGCCCGTTGGGTCGACGGGCGCCTGACCTGCGCCGGCATGCAGCCGCTCGCGCTCGCCGATCTCGCGAAGAAGGCGCACGAGCAGGGCGGCGTGACCGGCGCCGTCGTGCACGTGTTCAACCGCTGGCAGTGGGCCGAGTCCGACTGGGACATCGACGGCCAGCGTGTGCGCGCGCCGGTCGACGGCCTGTCCCTGCGCTACGGCGCGGGCGCCTCGGCGGCGAAGAAGGCGCTGATGAAATCGCCGAACGGTTTCCACGTGCTCGAACGCAAGTCGGTCAGCTACCCGCCGATGCAGCGGAACAACGCGGCCGTGACGTACTACAGCGCGGTCGGCACCCTGGCCGAGGTCGCAGTCGAACTCGCGAGCGGCAAGGTCGACCTGCTTTCGCACCACTCGATCATGGAATGCGGCACGCCGATCGTGCCGCAGCTCGTTTCCGGCCAGTTGCAGGGAGGCCTCGCCATGGGTATCGGGCACGCGCTGCACGAGTACCTGCCGTTGTACGAGGACGGTCCCGGCAACGGCACCTGGAATTTCAACCGCTACCACCTGCCGCGCGGCAGCGACGTCGCCGTGTGGACGCAGACGGCCGAGATCCTGCCGCCGTTGTCGGCGAGCGATCCGCCGAAGGGCATGGCGGAAGTCGTGATGATCCCGGTCGTCGCCGCGATCGTGAACGGCATCGCGCATGCGATCGGCCATCGCTTCACCGAGCTTCCGGTGACGCCGGAAAAGATCCGCGAGGTGCTGGCATGAGCATCGCGACGCGTCCCCTCAGCCTCGTCGTCAACGGCGGCAAGGTCGGCCCCGTCGACGTGCCGGAAGGCCTGATGATGATCGACTTCCTGCACGAGTACCTCGGCCTCACCGGTTCGAGGCTCGGCTGCGGGCAGGGCCTGTGCCGCGCGTGCACGCTGATCCTCGACGGCCCCGACGGGCCGCAGGAGATGCGCACCTGCATCACCGGTGCGCATTTCTTCGACGGCAAGTCCGTGCGCACGGTCGAAGGCCACGCGCAGCGCGACGAGAAGGGCGAGGTCGTCGCGCCGTCGCCGGTGCAGCAGGCGTTCCTCGAGCACTACAGCTTCCAGTGCGGCTATTGCACGCCCGGCTTCGTCAACGCGGCCACCGTGCTGGTCGAGCGGCTGAAGAAGCAGCCGGTCGCGAAGACGAAACTCGAAGAGACGATCTCCGACGCGCTGGAGACGCACCTGTGCCGCTGCACCGGCTACGTGCGCTACTACGAGGCCGTGAAGGCGCTCGTGCTGGCGACGCCGGGTTTGACGAAGGAGGGTGCGTGATGCGCAGCGAAACCTTCGAGGAGTTCGCCATTCCCGCTTTCGCGGGAACGACGCCGGAGGCCACGGGCGCGAAGCCCCGCCGGCTCCTCGTCGTCACGTTGTTCGCCGTGCTGCTGGCTGCGTGCTCGGGCAAGGAAGACGGCCCGGCGCAGAAGGTCGAAGCCTCGAAGGAGCAGATCGCGCGCGGGCTCGCCGTCGCGCAGGCGGGCGACTGCGCCGCGTGCCACACGGCCGAAGGCGGCGCGCCGTTCGCCGGTGGCGTGCCGCTGGCCACGCCGTTCGGCACGATCCACGGCACCAACATCACGCCGGATCCCGACACCGGCATCGGTCGCTGGAGCGCCGACGAGTTCCATCGTGCGCTGACCGAAGGCAAGGCGCGCGACGGCCGCCACCTGTACCCGGCGATGCCGTACACCTCGTATGGCGGCATCGCGCGCGAGGACTCGGATGCGCTCTACGCCTACCTGATGACGCGCACGCCGGTGCGCCAGGCGAACCGGGCGAACGACCTCGGATTCCCGTACAACCTGCGCTTCGGCCTGGCGTTCTGGAACTGGATGTACCTCGGCCGGGAAGCGAAGCCCGCGTCGAGCGGCAACTCGGCGCAATGGCAGCGCGGCCGCTACCTCGTCGACGTGCTCGGCCATTGCGGCGAATGCCACACGCCGCGCGGCGGCATGGGCCAGCTCGACCACGAGCGTCCGCTCGCCGGTGCCGCGCTGGGTCGCATCGCGGCGCCGGACATCACGCCGCAAGGGCTCGCCGCGCGCGGATGGTCGAGCGATGCGCTCATTGGTTTTCTCCGTACCGGCATCGCCGAACCGGGCTCGGCCTACGGCGAGATGTTCCCGGTGATCCACCTCAGCACGCAGCACATGCCCGACGCCGACCTGGCCGCGATGACGAGCTATCTGCTCGGCGAACCGGCCGCGGCGGCGCAGCCGGTGCGTGCCGTCGCCGCCGATCCCGCCGCGCTCGAACCGGGACGTGGGCACTATCTCGCCCTCTGCGCCGGCTGCCACGGTCGCGAAGGCGAGGGCAAGCCGCACGTCGCGGTCGCGATGGCCGGCAATTCGACGCTGCGCAACGTGGATGCGCGCAACCTGATCGTCAGCGTGCTCGACGGATTGCCGGCACAGGATTTTCCGGGCATCGAGCGCATGCAGGACATGCCCGGGTTCTCCGACCAGCTCGACGACGGCTCGGTCGCGCAACTCGCGAACTACGTGCGCGCGACCTGGGGTGGCCAGCCGGCGGACGTCGATGCCGCGGCGGTGAAGGCGTTGCGCGTGCAGTGACGGACCGCCGGGATGCGCGCCGTGGCGTGTCCGTGCAGACGGCCGCCATCGCGGCGTCGCGGTTCGACAAAACCGGTAGCGGCTGCCCGCGCGTGCGGGCATGACGGTTCGAGCGGGTACCGTCCGCAGCGGTGGAGCGGCCGCGCGAGAACGGTGCGACCAGCCGGACGATGCGCTTCGATCGGTCCGGCTACAAATGCACCGCCAATTCGAGCAGGGCGGCGTTCTGGATCGCCCCTGGCGTGATGGCGTGGTCGACGCCGAACTTGTTGTGCCAGTACTCGTAGCCGACACCGGCCCAGATGCGGTTCGCATGCCCCGCGAGCGCGCCAAGGTCGAGCATCAGGCGCGGATGGAACAGCGTCTCGGTGCGCGTGCCGTGGCCGAAATCGTCACGTCCCTTCGGGCCGTAGAAGTTCAGGTATCCCTCGAACTGCGCCGGCAGCGCGCCGAGGTGGAATGGCAGCGCCCACGAGGATTCGGCAGCCCAGGTCAGATCGAAGTTCTCGCTGCGGCCGACGATGCCGTTGTGGTCGTATTCCTTTTCCGCCAGCAGGGCGAGCTTGAGGAAACCCCGGGGTACGTCGAACGCGAATTGCGGCCCGATCACGAGCATGCGCTTGCGTACCTCGTAGGCGGCGTTCGAGTTCGCGAAATCGAGTCCGGCGACGAGCGTCGTCGATTGCACCGGGCCGAAACCGAACGTCTTTCCGGTCCAGCCGCCGAAGTCGATCGTGCGGCGGTAGATCAGGTAAACCTCGTGCATGCCCTCGTCGCCGCGCCGGTTCGGTGCGGCCAGGTTCGACATCTGCCAGTCGACGCTGAGGAAGTTGCCGCCGTACGCCGAGGCGTCGACGTGCGTGAGGTTCCAGTAGCGCCGTCCGATGTCGGTGGCGCGTCCGTCCGGTCCGGTCGCAGCGGGGTCGTGGATCGAATCGGCGTAGCGGAAGCCCAGCGACGTATCGCTGAAGTCCGCCGCGGACGCCCGCAGGCTGGGCGCCAGTACGAGGGCGGGGACGAGCAGGCGGAGCAAGGACGTCATCTGCATCCCTCCGTGCCGAGGTGGCGGCGAGCATTGTCGCTGCGGGAGGAGGCAGGCGCCAGTTCGCCGCACCCGTGTGGGCGCGGCGAACGGTGAAGCGGGTCAGATCGCCGATTCGATGTCCGGCAGGCTGATGCGAGCCTTCGTCAGCACCATGCCGAGGTTGGCGGACTTGCGGCATACGAACACGACGATGTATTCGGGAAACTGCTTGCCGCGCATGAACACGTGGATCAGGTTGTCGCTGTTGACCAGCAGCTCCTGGAAGTAGTGGTGATCGTCTTCCTTGACGCCACGCGCGCGCTTGAACAGCTTTTCGATCGTCATGACGTTCGGGCCGGCGAACATGTCGGTCGTCGCGGCGGCCAGCAGGTCGATGACCTCGCGCGGATGGGAGTCGACCGTCTTGATTCCCAGCAGCATCCCGGACGCGAGGTCGACGACACCGCCGGCCACGCATTCGGGAATGTTGCTCATCGCTTTGGTCAACGCGGCTTCGATACTCATGGGCAGGCTTCTCTTGGCTGTAGGTTCTGGCTGGAGGAGGGTTGCCGTCTCGAGAGGGAGTCAGGCCATCTCAGGACGGGGTGAGGGTGAGCAGGTTGGTTTCGAATTCGTGCAGGAAGCGGACCTGTTCCTCCGTCTGCACGAACGCGAGGTCGATCCGGCGGATGCGCTCGAGCGCGGCGTCGGCGGTCAATCCCTCCGAAATCAGCCATCCGGCGAGGATCGTGCCGGTACGGCCGATGCCGGCACGGCAATGCACGGCGATGACTTCGCCACGGTCGAGAAATGACGTCATGCGCTTGGCCAGCATGCGCATCTGCCAGGCGACCGGGGCGGTGCGGTCGTAGATCGGCAGGTGGAGGTTGCGCAGCCCGTGCCGCTTGAGCGCTTCCTGGGGCAGGTCGTTCTTCGTCAGCGTGATCAGCATCGTCACGCCGACCACGCGCAGTGCGGCGAGGTCGTGGTCGATGTCGATGACGGCGCCGGGCAGCGGCGAGCTGCCGATGCGTCCCGGGATGATCCACTTGAATCCGCGCGGTCCGCGGTACTCCGCCTCCGCGTGCACGGCGATCTGCGCGGCGAGCGGCAGCGGAGGCGGTGCGGTGGCCTCCTCGGCGAGGTCCTCCGGGTGCGCGTCGGGTGACGGCAGATCGCAGCTCCCGCTTTGCACGAAATGCAGGGCGACCCCGTTCGGCGGGCGGTCGAAGAAGGCCGGAGACGGCGCATCCGCCTGGATCCGCCCTCCGGCGAGAAGCAGCACGCGATCGGCGATCGCGCGCGCATGCTGCTGGTTGTGCAGCACGACGAGCGTCGACATTTCCTGCGACAGCCGGCGTACCAGGTCCAGCACGGCGGCGCTTTCGTCGTCGCCGAGACCGCTGGTCGGTTCGTCGATCATCAGCAGGGGAGGCTTCGCCAGCGATTCACGCAGGATCGCGATGCGTCGCCGCTGGCCGAGCGGGAGGTCGATCACCGGCCGGTCGAGCACGGCTGCCAGGTCGTCGCAGCGCACGCGCTCGAGTTCCCGTGCCAGCCGCTGGCGCAATTCCGCAGGAGAAAGTCCGGAGGAACTCGCGCGCAAGGCGTCGGACAGGGCGGCGGCCACCGTCGTGCCGAGATGCTGCGGATCCTGCACGACGAGGGATGGCGTGTGGCCTTCGGCGAGCACGGCGCCGGCGTATTCGACGCGCCCCCAGCTGCGAAAGCGGGAATTCGAGAAATTGAGCCCCGCGAGCGAACGCAGCAGGGTGGATTTGCCCGTTCCGACCGGGCCCATGACGACCGTGGTGCCGTGCGCCGGAAGCTCGAAGCCGACCTCGGCGAGGATCACGCGCTGACCGAAAGCGACGCCATAGGATTCGACGGAGAGCACGCGCTCCCGCGGCTTCCCTTCTGCGTCCTGGTTTGCAGGCGAAGCGTCTTCCCGGGCTTCCGGGGATGCCTCGATCTCGCCGTCGTCATGCCCGTCGAGAGGGACGAGCGCGGGAAAACCGGATGTCTTCTGCAAAGCGGGGCGCCTCCTTGGCGTCGAGTGAGTGCCCTTGTGACGACGGTCGAATATCGATCCTTCTCCGGTGGTGCCGCAGCAGCGACCGACAAGGCCCGCGAAAAAATCGCGAGTCAAAACAAGTTTTTGCAAGGGATTTCCGACCGAAGTGCCTTCGTATTCATTTAGCCCTCACGAATGTGCAGGGTGTGTGAATTAATGCTGCCATACAGCGTGCTCTTCGACTTTCGCGGGAAATTTCCCGACCGGCGGTTCGTCGGCGCAGACAGGAGGTGCAGCAGGTGGCACCGATGCGGGGAAGAACATGCTCTTCGCCTTACGAAAGCGGACGAGCGGCGAGCGACGGGCGCATGGAGAGGAGGGCAGTGGGCGTGCGAGGGCGCCGCGGGTTCAGCGCCGGCGGTTCAGCAGGCGCACGATCGTGTGGGATTCGAGCGCCCCGAACGGCACGACCTCGCCGCTGGTCTTGTCGACGAGCCAGGGCGAGTAGTGCGCGCCGAGCAGTGTCGAGATGTAGCCGAAGGTATCGCCCTGTCCGGCGCAACCCTTGGCGGGTTCCGGCAGCGCGGCGTCTTCGTCTTCGTCCAGTCGCCAGTACGCCGCCACCGGATCGTCGGCGCAGGTGAGCGCGCGGACGATGTGGCGCGCGTCCGGATCCTCGTCGTCGAGCGTGCCGATGACGTAGTGGATGCGGATTTCCAGTTGCGCCGCGTGGTCGCGCAACTGCTCCTGCAGCCACGAACAGCCTTCGCAATCCCACGCGGTCAGCAGGACGAGATCGCGCTTGCCCCGGCGCGGCCGTCGCCGAATGTCCGCTGGAATTTCTGCGGCAGGACCAGTCGTCGGGCGACGTCGCGGCGGAATGCACGCACCTCGTTCTCGTCCAGCGGCCGCAGGCGGCCCTTCACGAGGCGGAACAGGCCTTCCCGCGTGCCGGCGACCCCGCTTTCGGTGTCGACGTACCAGGCCGGACCGTCGTCGCGGGATGGCCACGCGTACAGGCCTTCGATCGGCAGCGCCACGCGCCTGCGCCCACGTATTTTCGCGGCGACTTCGCTGTCGGCGAACGCGGCGGGAAGCGCCGCGTCGTCGTTCGTCGCCGCGGGGGCGGCAACGGCGTGCGGGACGGCGGCCATGCCGATGAAGGACGCCGCGAACAGGAGAAGCGCTTTCCTCGACATGGCCACGAGTTCCCGCTCAGCCCTTCTTGATCATCTCTTCGATCTTCTTGGCGCGATCGGGCGAGGCGGGATGCGAGGACATCAAGCCGCCCTTGCCGGGCAGCTTCTTGAACATCGTCACCAACGCGTTCGGGTCGTACTTGTGCTTGACCATGAAGCGATAGCCGTAGGCGTCGGCCGCGCTTTCCTCTTTCTGGGAGAACTGCGCGTTGACGAAGTCCTCGGCCACGCCGCCGAGCTCCGACGCGGCGAGTTGGCCGCCCTTGCCGCCGGCGGCCGCCGCACCCTGGCGCGCCGCGCGCGTGAGGATGGCCGTCTTCATCTTCGCCTTGGTGTGGCCGAGCTTGGCGTGGCCGATCTCGTGGCCGATCACACCGCGGATCTCGTCGTCGGTGGCGAGGTCCATGAGTCCGGCGAACACGCGCACGCAGCCGTTGGCCATCGCGAAGGCGTTGACGTCCTTGACCAGGTACACCTTGAAGTTGAGCCGGATGCCGTCCTCGTTCTCGAGACCCTGCGTCAGCTTGGCCAGGCGCACCGCGTATTTGTTGCCGGCCGGCGCGACCGGGTTCTGCTTGTCGTACGCCGCGCAGGCTTCCTCGGACGTCTTGCGGATGTCCTCGTCGCTGAGGGTCAATCCCTTGGCTGCGCCCATTCCGGCGCCGAGAGCGTTGCCGAGGTCGATCGCGGAAGCGCTGCCGACGGCGAACAGGGCGCCGGCCAGCATCAGGGGAGTGCGGGGAAATTTCATGGAAGCTCCTTTCAGGGGGTAGACGTGTCGCGGCGGACGCTCCGCCGGGCTCGCTTCGATGCCTATCACGGAAGGGCGGCGGCGTGCTTCATTCCTTTTCGAAAAATGAGGCGCGTGTCTGACAACGGCGCGGAAAGGGGCCGCGCCCATCCGGCGAGCGGATCGTCGCGCAGGTTCCGCGCCGGGGCGGTTCAGTCCGGATCCTGCGCGTAGGCGGCGACGCCCTCCGGCAGTCGAACCCAGGCGTGTCTGCGGCATTCGTAGACCGAGTCCTGCGGCGGCGGGAACGCCGGATCGGCGAAGGCGCCGACGGCGACGCTGACGGCGCTCTCGTCGCCTTCTTCGGTATGGAAGACGTTGGAGCCGCAGATCGGACAGAAGCGGAAACGGAAGCGCGCGCCGCGGTCCCCGGTGCGCACGAATTCGGTCGCATGGCCCGAAACACGGTACGGAGCGGCGAAGGCGGCCAATGTGGCGAACACGCTGCCGGTGCGCTGCTGGCAGGCGAGGCAGTGGCAGACGCCGACTCCCAGCGGTTCGCCGCTCACTTCGATCCTCAGCTGGCCGCAGAAGCAGGAAGCCGTTTTCGACGACATGACGTCTCCGCATTGGCGCCGGAAAGCGGACCGGCTCGGGGAAGCGCGCCTCGGATTCGAGGGAGCGGCTCTCAGAACTCCAGGTGCGCGCGCAACCCGGCATAGCGTACCGGTCCGCGATCGCGGTTGTAGCCGGGATTGCGGATCCATTGCAGGTCCGGGCCGATCTGCACGTGCGGCATCACCTGCATGCGGTAGTACGCCTCGACGATGCGTTCGCGGCCGTAGTCCAGGCGGCCGTCGCCGAGCAGGAAGCCATCGCCGCCGGCGGCGAGGTAGTCGCGATGCGGGTGCGAAAGCCCGTTGGCCGCATAGGCGATCGAGAAGCGATCGTCCTGGCGTCCCCAGTGCGCACCGGAAACCTGCGCGCCGATGCTGAACGTGCGGTCGACCTCGGTGAACGCGAAGGATTCGGTGCGGCCGTCGTTCCAGCCGGCGCGCGCGAACAGGCCGGTCTCGCCGTCGTCCGCCAGAGGCAGCTCGAGGTTCGCAGCGAAGCCGTGCTTGCGCCGGCGCTCGCCGTCGTCGGCGCGGATGTCCGGCGGCGC